>JBEKOW010000216.1:0-9003 GCA_049521375.1 Terriglobales bacterium | reverse complement strand
ACGCCAGCGCCTCAACCACGCCCAGCGAGATCAACGTCATCGGGCGCACAGTAGACGAGGCCACCAGCGAAGTCGAAAAGTTTGTCGACCGCGCTTTTCTGGCAGGCATGCAGCGCGTCCGCATCGTCCACGGCAGCGGGATGGGAATTTTGCGGAAGGCGCTGCGGGAGTATTTGAGGAAGCATCCGCACGTGGAGACAGTGGCGGAGGCTCCGCAGAACGAGGGCGGGGGCGGGGCTACGCTGGTGGAGCTGCGAGTATAAAAACCAATATATTCAATGGCTTAGATCATCAGATAATATGTCAGACGAGTTATCTGATATACTATCTCCTGTTAAGGGGATGCCATGAGCACCGTCGCCCGTGTGACGCGCCAGAAAATTTCAACCACAATTTCGCCGCAAGCTATTTCCTATCTTCAGGGACTGATCGAAAAGGGAGAAGTCCGCAATCTGGCCGAGGCAATTGACTTGGCTATCGAACGGCTCTTGGTATACGAGAACCGCGAGCGGCTGGAGCGCGACACGGCTGCGTATTTCGACAACATGTCTCCCGAGGAAAGTGCGGAAGAAGAACGGTTAGGGTTGGCACTATCACAGGCAGCGCAGGGCATTGACTTTGACCGCGAACCCTAATCCACGCCGCGGCGAAATCTGGACGGCTTACCTCGAAGATCATTCCCAGAGGCATTGGGTAGTGATTGTTTCGCTCGATAACCGAAACCTGAGCGACCGCGCTTCGTCGGTTCTGGTCGTTCCGTTTGGAAGCTACGGAATGCGCGGGCCGACGGTCGCAGAATTCCAGCCCGGTGAATGCGGCTTACCAAGCGTTTCTTATCTCAAGGCGCATTTTATTCAGGTACTTCACAAGAGCAAGTTGATTGAGCGCCAGCGGCGCAATCTATCCTCCACGCGCATGAAAGAACTCGTGCAGATGATCGGGCGTGCAGTAGATCCAGATGCAGATTGGGCGGGAGCCTGAAGACGGCATCTTCATCTTGCGCCAGGCCAGACGACGCCGACGCGAATTCCACACCTTTCCCACAGACTTGCCTTTGGGGCGCTCTTCCCCTCTTCGGTTTCAAGCCTCACAATGAGTGTTTCTAGTGTGTGCCGCCCATGACCTCGTCCGATAATTTCAAGGAGACCCTCAAGCAGCAGGCGGACATCGTCCGCATCGTCGGGGATTACGTCAAGCTGCGCAAGGCGGGGGCGCAGAATTTTTCCGGGCTTTGTCCTTTTCATAGCGAGAAGACCGCGTCTTTCTCCGTGCACGCGACGCGGCAGTTTTATCACTGCTTCGGCTGCGGGGCTTCGGGAGACATTTTCAGCTTCGTGCAGAAGGTCGAGAACATTTCCTTCCCCGAGGCCGTGCGGCTGATCGCGCAGAAGCTGGGCGTGCCGATGCCTAAGGTCACGTTCTCCAGTCCGGCGGAAGCCAAAGAAGCGCATCTGCGCGGAGCGTTGCTGGATGTCCACGAGCGGGCGACCACCTTCTTTCGGGAATGCCTGCGCCGGATTCGGGTTTTCTGCTGCGCGATGCATTGCGCCGTGAATTCGACGAGGAGCTGTTGCGGGAGAGCGGGTTGTTTTCGTGGAAGGAGACGGCTTCGAGTCACGAGCCGAGAGCCGCGAGCAAGCAAGATGAGCGGACTCCTCGGGGTACAGGTGAAAGTTCTCGGTCGAATGCTGGGGAGAATGAGATCCCTCGCTCCGCGAGGGATGACAATGCGGGGGAGAGGGTTGCTGAGAGCCGAGAGCTGAGAGCTGAGAGCTCCAAGCCAGAAGCTGGCAGCCAGAAGCCAGAAGCTTCCCTCGCCATTTACTCCAAATTTCGCAACCGCGTGATGTTTCCCATCGCGAACGATCAGGGAAAGGTGATTGCCTTCACCGGGCGCACGCTTTCTTCCGATGAGAAGGCGGGGCCGAAGTATCTCAATTCTCCGGAGACGAAGATTTATTCGAAGTCGCGCGTGCTGTTTAACCTCGACAACGCCAAGGAGGCGATTCGCAAGCTCGAGTACGCGATCCTGGTCGAGGGCCAGATGGATTGCATTTCCGTGTACGCGGCGGGCTTCCACAATGTAGTCGCGAGTTCTGGGACCGCCTTCACTGAGCTGCAAACCAAGCTGCTGGGGCGCTTTTCGAAGAACATCATCGTCAATTTCGATCCCGATACTGCGGGAGCGCGCGCCACCGAGCGCACCCTTGGGCTGCTGGTGGAAGAGGAATTCAATATCCGCGTGCTCACTCTGGAGGCAGGGTTCGATCCGGATTTATTCATCCGCCGCAAGGGCAAAGATGCCTACGGTTCGGCGCTGAAGAACTCGCAGAAATATTTTGATTATCTGATCGACCGCGCCCGCGCCCAGTTTGGCGTGCGCAATGCCGAGGGCAAGGTGAAAGCGGTCAATCATCTGCTGCCGCACATCCAGCGCGTGCCGAATCGTATCGTGCGCGATGAGCTGGCAATGGAGATTTCGCAGAAGCTGGGCATCGATTCGGCGGTGCTCCGCCAGGAATTGAAACATGCCGCTACGAACCGGGCAGCGAGCGCGGTGAAGTCTCCGGCGGAGGCGCAAATTACCGGAGCGGAGCGCGTGCTCATCCGGGCTCTGGCGTCGGCCCGCCAGATGCAGCCCGGCGAATCGCGGAGTTCGGCTCGCGACGGCGCCGAGGAGGAGTTCGATCCGGCGCGTCAGGCGCAATACGCGCTCGAATCCGAGAGGCTGCATGAAGGGCTGGCTTCCGAATCGCTAATGGCCGCTCTGCTTGAGCCGGGTGCGGAGGCGGCCGATCCCTTGGAGTTGGCCAGGACCGAGGAGGACCGCAGACTGCTGGCATCGATTTTGATGCATGAGGAAGAAGAGCTAACGGCTGACACGGTGGAAGGCGCGGTGCGGGCCCTGCGCAGGATAACCCTGCGGCGGCGGCAGGAAGAAGTCCAGCGCGCGTTGCAAAATCCGCGTCTCTCGCTTCCCGAAAAACAGGCGCTCCTGCAGGAAAAAGTTCGTCTGACGCTGGCGCTGAGGGATCCCAGCGGCACCGAGGCCGCAGGACGGGCGAGCTAGCGGGGCCCATACGGCTGGATCATCGATTGCGACGGTACGGAGTTGGAACCGAACTCCGGCCTTCGTCATCTAACAACCTAGCGGGAAAAGAGTTACGGGCAATTCAGGGCATCGACATATCTGGAGCCGGACTTCACTGGCGCTGGCGGCATCGCGTCCCATGGTGCTATAATCCTAAGGTTTGTGCGCTCTCGGCACAGCTCCGTAACAACTCCCACCGCTGGAATGTTTTGGCGTCCGTAAACCCGCGGGCGTCCCGAGGATAATCTGTTTTGGCACTTGACGATAAGTTCGACGACATAAAAAAGCTGATCGACGCAGGCAAGGAAAAGGGATATCTGACCTATGACCAGGTCAACGACCTTATCCCGCACGATGTGCATTCTCCTGAAGACCTGGAAGATCTGCTGACCACGATCGGAACGCAGGGAATCGATGTGCTCGAAGGCAGCAAGATGCCTTCGACCGATCTGGAAAAAAAATTCGAGGAAGTGGAAGAAGGCGCCGAGGACGTTGAGCTCGACCTCACTCCGGGCGCTCTGGAAAAAACCAACGATCCCGTCCGCATGTACCTGCGCGAGATGGGCACCGTGCCGCTGCTCACCCGTGAAGGCGAAGTTGAAATCGCTAAAAGAATAGAGCGCGGCCAGAACCGCGTGCTGAAGGCGCTTTCGCGCTCTCCCATCGTGATTCGCGAACTTCTCGCCCTGGGCGAGGACCTCGAAAAAGGCGTCCGCTCGATCAAAGAGCTGGTCACCTTCGACGAAGAGGAAATCACCGAAGAGATTGTCGACAAGCGGCTGAAGGAATTTCTTGCCAAGATCCACAATCTTGACAAGCTCTACAAGAAAGTCGCCCCGCTGCAGGAAAAACTGGTGGACGTGAACGCCAAGAAGCGTCCGCGGGACCATCGCCGTTACCGCCGCAACCTGGCGCGTGCCATCGTGCGCACGTCGCAGGCGGTCCGGAAGCTGGGCTTCACCAACAACGAACGCAAGCGGCTGATTGAGCGGGTGAACCGCACGGTCGACGGCATGCGTTCGCTCGACCGCCAGATCCAGAACTTGGAGAAGCGCGCCGAGGGCACGCGCAGCGAGGAACAGAAAAAGGAATACAAGAAGCAGGCGCGCGCCGTCCACGGAGAACTCGAGAAGCTGGAAGTCGAAGCGGGCCTGTTGTACCCGGAACTCAAGCGCACCCAGCGCGAGATCATCCAGGGCGACATGGACGCCGAGCAGGCGAAGCGCGAGCTCATCGAAGCCAACCTCCGCCTCGTCGTTTCGATCGCGAAAAAATACACCAATCGCGGGCTGCAGTTCCTCGACCTGATTCAGGAAGGCAACATCGGACTGATGAAGGCCGTCGACAAGTTCGAATACCGCCGCGGATATAAGTTTTCGACCTATGCGACGTGGTGGATCCGGCAGGCGATTACGCGCGCCATTGCCGACCAGGCGCGTACGATTCGCATCCCGGTGCATATGATTGAAACGATCAACAAGCTGATCCGCACCTCGCGGCAGCTGGTGCAGGAGCTGGGACGCGAGCCGACCTCGGAAGAAATCGCCAAGCGCATGGATATCCCCGTGGCCAAGGTTCGCAAGGTGCTGAAGATCGCGCAGGAGCCGATCTCGCTCGAAACGCCAATTGGCGAAGAGGAAGATTCGCACCTCGGCGACTTCATCGAAGATCGCGGCGTGGTTTCGCCGGCGGATGCGGTGATCAACGTCAACCTCAAGGACCAGACCGGACAGGTCCTGCGCACGCTCACGCCGCGCGAAGAGAAAGTGATCAAGATGCGCTTTGGACTGGAAGATGGCTCGGAGCACACCCTCGAAGAAGTGGGCCAGTCGTTCGCGGTCACGCGCGAACGCATCCGCCAGATCGAAGCGAAAGCGCTGCGCAAGCTGCGGCACCCATCCCGCTCGCGCAAGTTGCGGGCGTTTATGGACGGAGTGCGGGACTAGATCGGAAGTAAAGAAGTCAGATTGCAGAAGTGGGGCGCGAGTAATCGCGCCCTTTTTGTTTGGTTCCTGGTAAGTTTGCTGAAAAACTCTGGAATCGGGCACGAACGGGAAGGGCACGAGTTCCACTCGTGCCGTAAATCGCGCCCAATCGACGGCGGCTTCCAGCCGCTGGGGGAATCAGCCCGGCGAGAACACTTTTTTCAGCAAACTGTTAGTACGTCCCTACCCCATTCGCATTGCGGATCCTGAACCAATCGTACGGAAGCTTGCCCCTGGGGTTGAAGAACGCATCGCAACGGACGCGTACGAGGGCCTGCTGAATCCGCATGATGACTTGCCAGTTGTCCTGGTTGCTGCGGGCGTCGATACGTTGCGAGCGGCGCTCGGTAATCGCACGCTGCTGCACTTTCTGGTAGTCGTAGTCGACCGGATACTGGTAGCCATCCTGTGCCACTTCCATTTTCAGCTGGTTGGTCTTGGCGATTCGGAGATTGGCGTCGATCGCTCCGGAAAGAACTTCCGACTGCTCGTCAAACCATTCGTGCACGACTTTTTCGGTTTCAGCCGCATTGTGTGCCGCTTTGAATTCGTGGATCGCGTTCAGAACGTCCTCAATGTTATCCGGGCCTTGCAGCGCAATCACCGGGATGGGATTGGTGCGGGCAGGGGAATCGTCGTCCGTGAAGACGCGCTTGGCTTTATTTTTCGCCTCAGTCTTGTTTTTCTTGGCAACATCGCCGAGCGGCGGCGGAGCGGCGGGCTGGTCAGAATCCTGGCCCAGCATCACCCCTGCAAATAGCATGATGGCCATCAGAACGAACAGGCTCTTCCAATTCATAGGTCTTCAAGGTGGGGGAGCCACGATTCCGTCTCCATAATATCGAAGGCGAAAAAGAATCGGATGTTACTTGGGTTGCGAGGCCAAGGTGACGCCCGTTTGTGCCTCGGTCACTGACTTACCGCGGTCGACTTGGTCCAGGGTTGACATGCCATAGGTTGGTCGCGGCCGCCTTCCGGTTTGCCGGTCCGGCCCGTTCTTGGATACCATCCCGCTCAGGAGAACTGTTATGTACGTGATCCGGCCCGTATTGTTGGTGTTCGTCCTGCTTCTTGTCTTCGCCTCGCTTCAGGTTTCCGCGCAAACAACGCCTTCCAAGCCCTGCACGCCGACCATCGTGGGGACGGTCGAAACTTTCGATCTGCACAGCGCGGTCTTTGACAACACCCGCACCGTGCGCGTCTTTCTGCCCGAGGGATATCGGGAGGCGGCGAACCGCGACCGCCATTACCCCGTTCTCTATATGTTCGACGGTCAGAACCTTTTCGATGCCTGCCTCGCGAGCGATCACGTCCACGAATGGCAGGTGGACGAAACTGTGACGCGGCTGGTCGGGGAGAACAAGATCGAGCCGCTCATTGTTGTCGGACTCGATAATGCCCGAGCCATGCGTAGCTTCGAATATCTTGCGTGGCCGGACGACATACAAGACCCGGGCGGTCCCGCGCCGGGTGGCGCACGGCTGCCCGAGTTCCTCATCAAAGAAGTAATGCCCGAGATCGAGAAACGCTACCGCATCGAGCACGGGCGCGAGAATACCGGGATCGGCGGCTCCAGCTATGGGGGCATCGCCGCGATCTACCTGGGCGTGACCGCGCCCACCATATTCGGCAAAGTGCTCGCGGAAAGCCCGGTTTTCTGGGTGGGGAATGGAAAAATCGTGCGCGAGACTTCATTTCTCGCCATGGCTCCGCTGAAAGTTTTTATGGCCTATGGCGGAAAAGAATGGGAAATGCCCGGCGCAAATGGAGCCCAGGTCGAAATGATCCATCGGGTCGAGGCGAATTTGAAGAACGCTCTGGTGTCGCCGTCCGAGGTGAAGTTCTTGTACGACCCCGAGGCGGAGCACAATGAGCAGGCGTGGTCCAAACGGCTGCCGGAGGCGTTGACGTTCCTGTTTCCGGCGGGCAAGTAAGAAATAAGCCCAGGCGGGGCATTTGGGGCGCAAATCGCGGATGCGTGGGCGAGACGCACCCGCTACTGGCGGCGGGTCCCCGGCGTTCCTGTCGGATTGGCTAGGCTGCCTGCTCGGCCTGCTCCACAGTGTCAAAAAACTTGAAGAAGTTTTGCACGCGCGTTACTTCGAGCGCGTTATGGATGCGCTGGTTCACTCCCACCAGCCCGAGCGAGCGATTCTCTTTCTGGCGGCTGACGTGAGCCCCGACCAGCGCTCCGATGCCGGCCGAATCGGCGAGCGGAACGGCGGTAAAGTCAAGAATCAGCGCGCGCGAAGTGTCAGCCCGCACCTTGGCCTGGAACGCGAATAAATTCGAGAGCGACAGCGGTCCCGTCAAACGCCAAATGCGGATGCCTTCCCGCGAACCGTCGCTTTCTTCGATCTGAAGTGGTTGATCTGCCATGCACGAAATGTTAATGGCTTATGACAACGGCAGTATTAAAACCCTGTGAATTTCTCGTGACTTCGGCCTCTGCGCTCGGCGGTTCGCGACAGATCCCCGTCACCACACGACCCGATCTCATTCTTCGAAGATTCGTGGCCCGAGAGCGAGCCCACAGGTGATGCGTCGCAGATCAAACGTTCGAAGGCTCCGATCGAATCGAAAAACCTTGACATAGCAGGCACCTGCCCTAAACTTTGAGAAAGGTCGAATGAAAAACTTCGGGGGTTGCCGGGTTCCAGAAGAAATTTTCGAAGGCTCGGACGCGCTTAACATATGTAGAATCAATACTTTGATGCGTACTTCGTGGCGTAAATGTATGATTTCAAAGCACCAGGAATCGAGGTAACAGAAGCGGCGAGAGTTAACCATATTATTATCAATACTTTGCCTCTAACTGTTTATTTGTGAATACTTTGAAAGGAAATATTCGCTAACCCCATGATTCCAATAGACTGAGAGGGGTAGGGGGTGGGGGGGTATCCCCACTAAGGGGTTTTACATCGGCACCAACCACCATGCCAATTCCGACCCAGGATCGGGTTAATCGCGAGGCCGAGCCCTCCCTCCTGCAGTCTCCTCAAAAGCAGAAGCTGGTCTGCTCTCTGTTGTTGGTGCTGGCAACGCTCGCGCTCTACAACCCGATTACACGCGCCCCGTTTCTGAACCTCGACGACGACCTGTACATCACGCAGAATCCGAATGTACAAGCAGGACTGACCCGGCATTCGGTAGCCTGGGCATTTCAAACGTTTGCGAATACGAACTGGCATCCGGTCACGTGGCTCTCCCATGAACTCGATTGCCAGCTTTTTGGGCTGAATCCGGCCGGGCCGCATCTCGTCAACGTGCTGCTTCATGCGGCCAACGCGGTGCTTCTGTTCCTGATGCTGGCCAGTATTACGCGCAGGATTGGGCGCAGCCTGATGGTGGCGGCGTTGTTCGCGCTCCATCCGATCAACGTCGAATCGGTAGCCTGGATCGCCGAGCGCAAAAACGTCCTCAGCATGTTTTTCTTTTTGCTGGCGCTCGCGGCTTATGGGTGGTACGCGCGGCGTCCGGAGTTACGGCGCTACCTGGTCGTGACTCTGCTCTATGCGCTGGCGCTGATGGCCAAGCCGCAGGTCATCACGTTTCCGTTTGCGCTGCTGCTGCTCGACTACTGGCCGTTGCGGCGGATGGCTGGAGCGGAATCGACTGGGGATCAGGGCCAGACGCGCGCGGCCCCAGGAAGCTTTTGGAGCCTGATTTGGGAAAAGATACCGTGGTTCGCGCTTTCCGCCGCGAGTGCGTTGATCACGATGAAAGCGCAGGCCGCTGCGAAACATGAAGAACTGCCGCTCTGGGAGCATCTCGCGAATGCAGCTCTGTCCTACGCGAAGTACATCGGGAAGACCTTCTGGCCCGCCAATCTCGCGCCCCTCTATCCTCATCCCGGGCGCACGATCAGTGTTCCAGTTGCGGCGCTCTCCGCCGTCGGACTCATCGCGATTACGGTTCTCGTCGTGA
>JBEKOW010000215.1:0-7504 GCA_049521375.1 Terriglobales bacterium | reverse complement strand
CGCCCCTCGATGGGCAAAACATCGTTCGCGATGAACATTGCCGAGAATGCGGCCATCGACGACGGCAAAACCGTGGGCATCTTTTCGCTGGAAATGTCGAGCGAGGCCCTGCTCCAGCGCCTGCTTTGTTCGCGCGCCATCGTCGACGCCCACAAAATGCGCACCGGGTCGCTCTGGGCCGACGACATGAAAAAAGTTGTGCGCGCCATGGAAGAGCTGGCCAACGCTCCCATCTTCATCGACGACACACCCGGCATCTCGCTCAGCGAAATGCGCGCCAAAGCTCGCCGCCTCAAACAGTCGCAAGGCCACCTCGATCTCCTCGTGGTTGATTACCTGCAACTCATGTCCGGAGGCAGCAAGCGCTTCGAAAATCGAACCCAGGAAGTTTCCGCGATTTCACGTGGACTGAAAGCGATTGCCAAAGAAATGGGTGTGCCGGTAATTGCTCTGTCGCAGCTCAGCCGCGCTCCCGAGAGCCGCGGCGGCGATCATCGTCCCCAGCTTTCCGATCTCCGCGAGTCCGGCTCCATCGAGCAGGATGCGGACGTCGTCATGTTCATTTTCCGCGAGGAGATCTACAAGCCCGACGACCTCGAACTAAGGGGCCGCGCCGAGATCATCATGGCCAAACAGCGCAACGGCCCGATCGGCAAGTTCCATCTCGCGTTCATGCATAATTCCACCCGCTTCGCCAACCTCGCGGACGGCAACAACGAACCCGGCGACATGGTTCAATAATATGTGCTTTGCAACTGAAAAGAGCGGGGAGGATGTTTTCGGCGGGAAAATGCTCGCGCAAAGCCAGGGATGGCCGCCCGGGGCCTATACAGGCTGGGATCTCTTCTCCCAGAGCCCTCCAGACCCCTCCAACCTGTGGAAAACATTGTGGATGAGAAGGCCCCCGATTCGAAAGCGCGCTCCGCGAGCCCGCGCATCGACCTTTCCGGGCCCCTTCGGCACTGCCTAAGGCTATGTTTCTAAGTTGGTTAACTTCGTTCGAGCGAGCGGCTGGCAAAGCCGCTAGAAATCAGCACTTTCGGGAATAAATGTGAGATTTGCACATACAGGGAAGCCTGTACCGCACAAGCCCCGCCTGATTTCTGCGCTCTGCCACGCTCAGTCGCGGCCATCTTTCACCCATCCTTTGGCCCTCGCCGAGGCCAGCAGGACGAGGCCGCGTGAGCCCTGGTCTTGGCCGCAACGCCTGAACGCGTGCTACCTCCATTGCCGCTTGCGTGTCGGTTCGGCTCGATCCTTATTTCGATCTCCCTATGAGGTCGCATGAGCCGACATTGCTTGGGCCGCTGCGATCGTGGACGCGCTATTTCCGGCGACGGACTCATGGATCTTGAATTGCTCAACCAGCCGGCGCAGTTCGCCGGAGGTCGCGACCAGGTGCCGGGCCGCCTCCTGCGTTTCGCCCGCGTCCAGCGAGGTATCTTCCGCCGCCTGCGCGATGCCCACGGTGTTCTGCGTGATCTCGCTGCTGCCGTTAGCCGCCGCGCTCACATTGCGGGCCATCTCGTTGGTGGTCGCGTCCTGCTCCTCAACCGCAACCGCGATGGTCGCCGAAATGCCGTTGATCTGGTGGATCACCTGGCTGATCGCCGCTATGGCCGCCACCGAAGCCTTGGTATCGCCGCGGATCGTCTCGATCTTCCGGGTAATGTTCTCGGTCGCGCTCGCCGTCGCTTTGGCCAGTTCCTTCACTTCATTCGCAACCACCGCAAAGCCCTTGCCTGCCTCCCCGGCGCGGGCTGCCTCGATGCTCGCATTCAAGGCCAGAAGGTTGGTCTGCCGCGCGATCGAGGAGATGACCTTGATTACCTCCCCAATCTCGCTCGAGGATTCGCCCAGCCGAGCCACGGTGGTAGTAGTCTCTTCCGCCACCTTCACCGCCGAAGTGGCGATGCGCGCCGCGTCCGTCGCATTCTTGGCGATCTCCCGGATGCTCGCCCCCATTTGCTCCGCTCCGCTCGCGACGGTTTGAAGGTTGTTGCTGACCTGCTGGGCCGCGTCGGAAACGAGTTTGGCCTGCTCCGAGGTCGTCTTGGAGTGTCCCGCGATGTGCTGGCTCGTGTTTGACAGTTGCTGGCTCGCCGTCGCGACCTGCACTGCATCCTCCGCGATGCCAACGATCATCCCTTTCAGGCTCGCGCTCATTTTGTTGATCGCGATCGTCAAATCCCCAAGTTCGTCGCGGGCACAGACTTGAAGATCGTCTCCCGATAATTCCCCCGCCGCAATCTTCTCGGCCTGCAACAGGACGGATCGCGTCGTACGGCAAATGCCTCGGCTCAACAAAAACGCGATCACAATCGCAATCGCAACCGCTGCAAATGTAGCTGCCGACATCACAATATTGAGCGAGCGGTTGGCGGCATGCAGGTCTTCTTTATCGTTCGCCAACTCCGTATCCAGCCATTCCGCTAAGCCGTCCAGGGATTTCTTGGTTGCTATGTTGGAGGGCGTGACCTTGTCGGCATTCTCGTTGCCGGCCCGGATAATGGCGTCGCGTTCTCCGCTGCGCGCGTGATTGATCGCGGCCTCTTCCGTCTGTCGGAGGATGGGGAGTTGCTGCTTGATCGCGGTCAACCGCGCGCGTTGCGCCTGTGGCCATTTTGAAGCGAACTCATCGAGCGCAGCAACTTCTTTCCCAATCGAGTTCCAGGCTCCCTCGAATGCCTTTTTCGCTTCCTGCCAGCGTGCGGCGTCGGTGCCCGCAAGAATGGCCTGGCGGCCCTTCACCTGCGTATAGTTCAGGTCTCGCTGCAACTTTCTGGCGGTTTCAAGGGCCGGAAACCTCTGTTCCATCATCCCGTCTTCCCGGCGCCGGATGTCAGTGGACTTGAAGTAAGCAGTGGCTGCGCTGAAAACCATGAGCGACACAATTACGCCAAAGCTCATTCCCATCTTCTTTGCCAGTGTGAATCTCATTTCCACCCCTCTTTCCAGTCCCGAGGCGACGCCACTTGAGTCGCTGTAACGGCTTCCCAAGGTCAGGCAGCCCAGGCTCCCGGTAGAGGCGGGCTTGCGACAAAAGCTCTCGAAGGGATCTTCGGCAGGCCCCGAACACGGTCCCACTTACGAAAGGACGCCACCAGAATTCGTGGCTTCGGGAAATTCATCGAATCTTAACTTAACTGTGAGGAACTTGTAACAATTTGCCCTTAACTTCACCCTTACAAGCAATCGGAAAGATCGTCGGGGTGACGACGGAATCCATTGCCTGTGGCGGAGTTTCGGCTGGCAGAGAGACCGCCGCTTGCCAGGATTGTTCCTCTACTTAACCAGGAGATCAAAATGAAAAAGTTGACGTTACTTCTTGGGCTATTTATGGCTACCTCGGCCCCCATCTTCGCGCAGCAGGGATCCGTTCCTAGCGGCATCCCGCACCTTGACCACGTTTTCCTCATCATGATGGAAAACCACGGCTACAACGAGATCCTTCACAATCCCAACGCAAGATTCATCAACAGCTATGCCAAGACTGCCAACCTCGCCACCAACTACTTTGCCGTGGCCCACCCCAGCCTGACCAATTATCTGGAGCAAGTCGGCGGATCGAACTTTGGCATCCACAGCGACAATCCGCCCGACTGGCACAATTTCGATTGCCAGACCAACTTACAGACAGGACTTCCCAATACCGATAATCCGCCCAGCCCGAACATCTGCCCGATTCATGGTTCCGGAACCGATGCGGCCACGCCCATTCTCGATTGCACCAACGAGGTCACCGGCCCGCCCTGCGAAATCAATATCGACGGCAAGCTCGGTTATCCGGCGGTCTCGACCACCCTCGGCATCACCATTGCCGACCAGTTGGTGAATGCTGGTCTGAACTGGAAGACGTACCAGGAATCGCTGCCGCTAGTTGGGCCCAACCGGGTCAACAACAGCGACGGGAATTTCACCAACCTTACCGATTTCACCAAGATCAATCCGCAGCAGAATCCTCCACTCAACGGCGGCGACATCGTGGCGCTTTACGCCGTCAAGCACAACCCATTTGCTTATTTTCGCAACGTGCAGCAAGGGACTAATCCCGGTCTGAGCTTTGCCCAGATGTCACCCTTTGATGGTTCCAGCGGATTGTGGGCTGATCTCGCCTCCGGAAACGTCGCGAATTTTTCTTACATCGTGCCCAACCAGTGCAACGATCAGCACGGGCGCGGCAACGGCACCGCTTTCTGTGCCTTCGATCCCAACGACGACGGAAAGCAGTCGGGCCTTAATCCGGCGCTGATCATCCTCGGCGATCAGGCCGTGGAGAAAATCGTCACTGCCATTCACAACTCCCCGGTCTGGAAACAGGGCAACAACGCCATCATCGTGACCTGGGATGAGAACGACTATTCCGTCCAGCCCATCATCAATCAGGTTACGACCATCGTGGACACGAACTACGGTGTGCACGGCATCCAGAGCAACCAGTTCTATGTCAGCTTCTCGTTGCTGCGTTCCATGGAAGGCGGATTCGGCATTCCCTGTCTGAATCACGCCTGCGATGCGAGCACCGCCACCATGTCCGATATGTTCGCCGCGCAATAAGCGGCGAGCAATTCCCGGGGCGACGCCCGGAAAATGCCCTCGCTCTTGCCGCTCTTTGCGGCAAGGGCGGGGGCTTTTCCGTGAGTATTCGTGCGCTCGTCCTTCAAAAGTGATACTTGGTCTTTTCTGTCCACTCGCTCTTTGGATAGCGCTCATGCAGCAGCCGGAAAGCCTTTTCCGACCAGTGCGTCGTCTCCGGGTCCGAGCATCCGTAGCGCGTCGAGCGCACCGCCAGATGCAGCGCCTGCGGCACGCGCCCGTCCTCGGGATGGAGCTTCGCGAACGCCAGCACCTCGGCTGTCAGGTAGTTCGGTGCGACGCCGCGGGCCGCCAGTTTCGTCTTCTCTTTATTTAATGCGGCGAGGTCATTCGGCGAAAGAAACGCCGGCGGTGGCGTTTCCGGGTTGCGGTCCCTCCGGAAGCCGGTGGTTCCGTCCGCGCGCGGCTCGCACCACCAGTTGTCGCGGTAGTTATCGATCTCCGCCAGCTTCGCCGAACGCAGCAGCCCGGTGCGCACGTACGGACTCAGCCCGGGATTCTGCAGCGTCACCAGTGCCGCCTCAAACTTCTTGTCCTCGGGATCTTTTGCGGAGCGAAACCGCTCCATCGACTTCCATAACGGATTGTCGAGCTCGGCGACAACGGGCTGCAATTCGTGGGCAGCGGCCAAGTCGCCAATTACGGTCGCTCGCGTCCACGTGCTGCGCGCGACCTCGCGCCGAAGAGAGGCCGGCAGAGCGGGCGATTTGGCCGTCTCCACGAGAAGGGAAAGCGGCATTTTCTGCGCCAGCACCTGCGCTGAGTAGTCCGTGAAGAAGGCCTGTTCCTTCCCTTGCTTGCTGCGCTCGCTTTCGCCAGGCTCTTCGCCGAAAGCTTCTTCCCCGTCCGGCCAGGCAGTTCCGATCGAGGCCGGCACTTCCGCCGCATGCGCTAGAAAGTCGGCGAGGTTCGCGCTCAATTGCTGCCGCTCGTCGTTCAGCAGGTTGCGCGTGCCCCGCGGAAGTTTCCCTTCCGGCCGGGTAAGCAGTACATCGAGCTCCATGCGGGCCGCCTCCTGTTGTTTGCCGCGCGCCATGATTCGCAATGCGTAATAGCGCGCGCTCCAATAACCGGGCGACGACGCCGGCACCTTGCTTGCCGCTTCCAGCAGTTCCGGAACGCTCGCGTCGTTCGGACCGGTCAGGCTGAGCGCCGCCACCAGCCATGGAAGCGAGCGCCCGGCGCGCCACTGCGCCAAAGCGTGCCGGGCATTTTCCGGATCGGCGGGCCCGGCGAGCCCCTGCGGCTGCGCCAGCGTTGGGTCCACATGGAATGTCTTCGCCCAATCGCTGAGATCGCCAGCCTGCTCGCCTTGCGATAGCAGAAGCACGTAATCCCACAAGTGCTGTTTGAATTCCGGCCCCGGATCGGACTGGAGCATGAGTTGCTCCAGTTCGGCGACACGCTTTGCCGGCTGGGTGCGAAACCGGATGTAATCGAGCAGACTCCGCGCCGCCCCATGAAAATTCGCTGCCCGCGGATCGTGGAGCACTGCCTCCAGCTTTTGCTGCGCCGCTTTCATCGCGTCCGCGTTGAATTTCTCGGACTCTGCCGCACCCAGCGTCGCCTTGCGCAGCAGCGCGCGCGCCGCCAGGTACTCGCCAGACGGCGCCCACGGAGACGAGGCATCCTTAGCGACCGCCTCAAAGGCCGTTGCGGCCGCATCGAAATCCCGGGAGTAAAACTTGGCCGCCCCAATCTGGTAGTTGCGATCTGCCCGCAGCAGCGGATCGGGAGACTCGAGAACCGCCGGAACCAGGGAGGCTTTCCCATCGCAATTCGAGAACACCTCGTCCTGCGCCGTGAGCCAGTTTTTCACCGCTGCGCTCGCGGCCCCGTACTTCTGCACGCGCACGGCCAGGGTCGCCTGTGCGGCCTTGAACGCATCCCCTGGGCAATTCAGAAAATATTCGTACCGCTGATCACTCGAGACCTGCGCATAAGTCTCGACCGGATCGACGTGCCCCGCGCCCTCTACCTGCTCGCGCGCCTTCGCCCACGCTTCCGAGGCCGGACGCTCGCTCCCGTACACCGGACCTGCCGCCCCCATGTTGCGGTCCCACACGATGATCGCATCGCGTTGCTGCTCGCCGTTGAGCTTAAGTCCGCTCAGATAACGATAGGCCACAATCAGGTAGGAGCGCCGCAGCGCGGGCAGCACAATCCCAAGCTTCCCCGCGGCGAACTCCGGCTGCGAGGTCTGCGGCACAGTTCCCGGGACGAAAATCGCCTCGTCGAAGTACGGTCCACAGCTGTAGATCGCGCCCGGCATCGCCAGAATGAGCGCGACTGCGCTGATGATCATGAAGTAGCGCGCCCACCGGAACGGCCCGAGTTTCGGCGCGACTTTATCCTTCGAGGTTGATTTCGCCTGAGCCCGTTCGGCCTGATCTTGTTCGGCCAGGACGCGGAATCCTGCCTTGGATTTCATCGTCCTGCGTTTCATCACCCAGAATTTCATCGCCATGATTGCATCTCCCGGTAAAGCGTTTGGAGCGAGCGCTCCGTCCACGGTGAAGGAGAAAAAGCATAGACCCGCCGTCCCGCGGGCAATTCGCGCCACGGCTCATCCAGCGAGATTCCGAGACTGGTCTGGCACACCGGCTCGCGGAAGTCGCGCCCCGCTCGCATCCAGTTCGAAACCTCGCTTTGGCCGGTGCCCATGCGGAACAGCATGGGAACGGCTTCATCCACCGGCAGCCCCGCCAACCACCGGTCGCCGATGCACCAGGAAGTCAGCGCGGTGATGGAAATCGGCGTTGATACGGGCAATTGGCGGCGTAGTTGAAGCAGCAGCTCCCGGTAGAACGCGCGTTCCGACACGGTCGCATCGAAGTCAACCTGCGCCGCGACTACCTGCGGAGCCTCCGCTGCGCCAGCGATGGCAGCGGCTACCTTGTCGGCTTGG
>JBEKOW010000214.1:0-7548 GCA_049521375.1 Terriglobales bacterium | reverse complement strand
ACAGACCCCCAAACCAGCTATAGCCCTGATCTTCCCAATAGCCCGTTTTACCCGGCTTGAGCACGCTGGTCACGCGAAAGGTGTCCAGATACTTGGCCTGTTTGTAGCCGAGTTTGGTCGGCATCTGAAGCCGCAGTGGAGCTCCATGCTTGCGGTCGAGCGGTTGTCCATACATTTCATAGCAAAGCAGCGATTGCGGATGCAGGACGGTCGCCATGTCGAGCGACTCGTAATAGTCGTCCACGCACTCGACCTCCAGAAAACGCGCGTTTTTGTTGGCCCCGACGAGCGTGAGAAAATCCGAGATGCGCGCGCCTCCGAACGCTCCGATCACGTCCCAGCCTTCTACACAAACGTGTCGCGTGTTCTGATTGACCTTCGGGAGCGCCTGAATCTGCGACAGCTTGTATTCCCCCGGATGCTGCACGTCGCCTTCTACCGTCAGCGTCCACTTCTCGAGGTCCACGTCCGGATCGAGCACGTCGTAGCCGTTGTAGGGAAATTTCTCAAACGGCACTACCGCCGAATTCGAGAACGTCTGGGCAAGATGCTGGGATCGAAAAAATTCCCCTGCGGCCCAGTCGCTGAAACGGACTCCCTCCGTTACCAGCCGGTCGCTGACTTTCGGAAAGGCAAACGCGCCTAATACCGCTACCGGCGCTAGCTTGAGAAGCTGTCGCCGGCTGACGCGTTTCAGTTCGCGATCTTCCATTTGCTTGATCATGTGTTTTCCCGCAGTTTTGGTGAAGCTAGCATAAATGAGATCGGGATTCGCGCGGTAAGTTACAGAGAAAGTACGCGTTCTGTCCAGCACATGGGTGTTTCGCTCCCTGACCACGGCTGGGACCGAAACTTCTTTCCAATCAAAATTCCTGGCGAAGCTGTGTCAGCCCAGACACAGGCGGCTCATCGAGACACGGAATCACTTTCCATCTCACCTCTAAACATCTTGTTTTCAGCGCACTATGAATGGCTCTTGATCTGCTTTTCTCTTTTTGCGTTCGCGATCCAGGCGCAAAGAGAAAAAGGCGGCGGTGCCGCCCAGTAGTTGAGACTTTTTCAAAGACGAGGCTTGCTCGTCTGAGCTTCAGAAAGAGTGCGATCAAGGGAGACGCAAGTCATGGAAACAATGCTGCAAGGGTTGGTAATCGTCGGAGGCCTCACCTTCTCACTCGCCGCATCGCTGCTGATCGAAGAACTCATCTTCGGACGCATCGTGCGACTGGCTTTTGTTCGACGACCACCGGCTGCTATGCCGGACCGACCTACTGGCTCCAGACACTGACACCAGTTGCCAGTTCTCAGTTCTCAGTGAGCGATGCGGGAATAGAGAAGATTCACGAATCCCGATGAGAACTGGGCACTGGCAACTCGCAACTGTGAAAAAGAACTCAGAAAAGGAGCACCACCATGCTGTTCGTAAAATACCTGCTGCTCGGCGCCGGCATTGCGATGTTTGTGATCGCCGCCGCAATGCTCGCTTACGACGCTTACTTTTTTATCAACTACCATCGCCGCCTTTTGCACCCTGCTGAAGGCATCACTCCCGGGCCGGAACCGTCCGTCCGCTGGCGCATTCCCGTCGCTCTCGTCATGCTCGCGTGGGCGCCGTTGCTCATCTCGGCCGCAATCGTGATCGTCCCGGCCGGAATGGCCGGAGTGCGCGTGAGCCAAACTCGTGGCACCCTGGCCGGAACCCTCTACCCCGGTGTCCATTTTGTTATGCCCATGGTCGAGCACGTTGAACTCTTCAATACGCGCGACCAGCTGTTCACCACGGGCGTCACCGAGGATTCGCTTGCCAAAGGTGCGCTCAAGGGCGAGCCCCTTCACGTGCAGGCCAAAGAAGGACTCACACTCGGGCTCGCAATCACCGTCCGCTACCAGGTTGATCCCAAGCGCCTCGACTATGTGGAAGCCAACCTGCCGCAACCACTGGAGAAAGAAATCGTGCCGCCCGTCGTGGCCACCACCTGGCGTGAACTTGTTCCCGGCTATACGGTTCGCGAAGTCTTTTCGGCGAAACGCGAGGAAGTTCGCCAGCGTGCCAGCGACATGATCCGCAAACGCCTCGCCGCCGATGGCATCGTGGTAAAAGAGGTCATGCTGCGCGACATTGAACTCCCGCAGGAATACGCGAAGGGCCTCGAATCTCTGCTGCTGAAGGAACAGGAGAACGACCGCATGGGCGTGGAAACCGAAATCCACGTGAAGCAGGTGAAAATCGCCGAAGCCGATGCCGATGCCAGCAAAGTGCGGGAAGTAAAACAGGCGGAAGGCCAGGCAACCGTGCGCGTCCTCCAAGCCAAAGCCGAAGCCGATGCAATGCAGTACACGTTGCCGCTGAAAGAAAAGCAGATTCAGCAATCGAAACTCGAAGCCGAAGCACGCAAGGAATCGACGGTGAAGAATGCCGAAGCAGCCGGCGAAGCCAAGCTCATCGACAGCAAAGCCGAGATGGAACGCCGCAAACTCCTGGCCCAGGCCGAAGCCGAGCGCATCCGCCTGACTGCCTCCGCCGATGCCGAACGCATGACCAGCGAGAGCGCGATCCTCAAGCAGAATCCGCTGCTCATCAACAAAATCGTGGCGGAGCGTCTCTCCGACAAATTGCAGATCATGATGGTTCCGGCCGACGGCAAGTTTTTCTTCACCAATGACGTGCTCCGCGGCATGAACGCGCCCAATCACATCAGCCAGGCGGAAGATGCGGAATCGAGCGAGAAGTAGCGGTCGATGGGCTTTCGACTTTCGGCTCCAGACTCCCGGCACAACTCAATGAGCTTGTTGCCGGAAGTCTGAACCTGAAGTAAGTGGCCGAGAGCCTGGAGCTGAAAGCCGAGAATGAAAACCGACGCCCATATCGCACGCTATAATCAGCGCAACCGACAAATGGAATCGCGCTCAGAAACAGTTCTGCGGCTGGGTCTATTCGTATCCTTCCTGCTCGCGAGCCTTTTCTTTCCCTCCTTATTAGTAGCTTCGAACTTCGGCGACACAGCTCGCCAGTTGGCAGATCGCATTGCCGTCGCCTCGGGCCCGGGTACGGTCGCGCTCGAGGTCACCAACCGCTCTTCCCTCGACGACAAATCAGTCCGCGAAGTGCGCAGCGCGCTGCAGTCGCAATTGCGTGTTCGAGGAGTGAGCGCGGCCGCCGCCGATCAGTCGGTCGGAACCGTCGCCGTGGTTCTCTCCGAAAGCCTCCGCGAATACGTGTGGACCGCCGAAATCACGATAGGATCGGACGCCCCGCGCGTCGTCCTCGTCTCCCTGCCGCGAGCGCTGCCCACAACACTTCTCACATCGGCGCTTCCGATTACATTGAAGAAGACATTTCTCTTTTCGCAGGAACAGCCCATCCTCGATGCGGCGCTCGTCGACACGTCCGGAGGTGCGATCTCAGCAGGCACGCACCTTCTCGTCCTTGATCCAACGCGGATTGCGGTTTATCGCCAGCAATCCGGTCACTGGGAACTCGAGGCGTCGCTCGCTACTCAGCATGCACGCAATTTTCCTCGCGATGTCCGAGGCCGGTTGCTGCTGCGCCGCGATCATTTGTTCGACGCCTATCTGCCCGGGACAATCTGCCGTTCGAGTAACACCTCGCCCCTCACTCTCAACTGCGTCGCCAGCGACGACCCCTGGCCCCTGACTCCTACCGAGAAAGACGAGAACGGCCTCAGCCCGGTTCGCGCCTTCTATGCGCCGGCGCGCAACTTCTTTACCGGAGCGCTTTCTCCGGGCATCGGGAAGATTTCTACCGTTCCGTCATTTTACTCCGCAGCCGCGCTTCCCCGTTCCAGCTACACACTCTGGGTCCTGGCCGCCGCCGATGGCACCATTCACATGATTGATGGCATCACCGACCAGGCCGTACGCGGCGCGCGCTGGGGAAGCGATCTGGCTGCCGTTCACTCCACTTGCGGCACGGGCATGCAACTTCTCGTCACCGGCGGCGGAGACATGAATCGCGACACTTATCGCGACAACGATGACCGTGAAAACAATCGCGACACGTTGCGCGCTTTCGAAATTCCCGATCGCGATCCAATCGCGGCCAGTTCCTTACTCGAATTTGATGGGCCCATCGCCGCTTTATGGCCCGACGCCAGCCTGACCAGCGCCGTGGCCATTGTGAAGCACGCAGATACAGGTTGGTATGAGGCGAATCGCATTTCCATTACTTGCGCTAATTAGTCTTGCGTGCGCCGCAACCGCCGCGACCCGCCCGCACTACGGAGGGACCTTGCGCGTCGCCATCCAGTCGTCCCCCATGACGCTGGATGCGAACACATCATCGACTCCGGCCGACTATTGGGATATGGTGCGCTTGCTCTCGCTGGTGGGCGACAACCTCGTCGGGATCGATGCCGAAGGCCGTCCTCAGCCCGCGCTCGCGAATGCGTGGCAAGAAGACTCCACCGCTCGCCATTGGCAATTCACGCTGCGCCATGGAGTCAACTTTCACGATGGCACGCCTGCCTCTGCCAGCGCGATCGCCCTGATCCTCGGCCCGCTTCATCCGGACTGGAATGTTCGCGCTACCTCCGCTGCCGCTGATTCACTGACCATCGACACGGAGGCGTCAGCGCCCACGTTGCTCGCCGAACTTGCTCTCCCGCGCAATCTCATCCTCGCGCATAATGCCGCCGGTCTCCCCATAGGCACCAGCCCGTTCCGCATCGCTGACTACCAGCCCGGAAAGCTTCTCAAACTCGCGGCCGTCGAAGATTCTTGGTCCGGACGCCCTTTCCTCGATGCCATCGAAATTGAATTTGGGAAATCGCTGCGCGATCAGGCCGTGGCGCTCGAACTTGGGCGCGCGGATGTCATTGCAACTGCCCCCCAGTCTGCCAACGCTTCTCCCCGTATGCGCACGTCATCGTCAATGTCGCTGCCGGTCGAGTTGATGGCGCTCGTTTTTGCTCCTAACTCGAAAGCGCAGGACGTTCGTCTCCGCCAGGCTCTCGCCCTCTCTATCGACCGCAAGCCGATCCAGTCCGTGCTTCTCAAGGGCGCAGCCGAGCCCACCGCCAGCATTCTGCCCAACTGGATGACCGGCTACAGCGCGGCGTTTTCAGCGCAGGCAAATGTGCAACGGGCAAAAGCCCTGCTGGCTGATTCCCGCCCGCCTGCGCTCACCCTTAGTTATGATCCTCGCGATCCTCAGGCGCAACTCATTGCCGAGCGCATCGCCCTCAACGCCCGCGAGGCAGGCATTACGGTCCAGGTTTCTTTGTCCGGGCCCGACGACATTCGCCTCGTGCGCATCCCCCTGCCGACTCCCGATCCTGCCCTCGCACTCCGCGAGGCCGCGCGGCAGCTTTCGCTGTCGCCGCCCGTGCTTCACGGCAAATCGGTCGAAGATCTCTTTCAGGCTGAGCACGGTCTCCTGGAGGACAGCAGTGTGATTCCGCTTTTCCACCTGCCCGTCGCCAGCGCTGCCAGTCCGCGGGTGCACGGTTGGGCGCCCGATCGGCTGGGCGGATGGAATCTTGCCGACGTCTGGCTGGAGAACTCTCGATGAGCTTCCGCCAGAAGCTCCTGCTCCTTTTTGCCATCACCATCCTTCTTTGTGTCACAGTGATGTCAGTGTCGGTCTACGGCACCATGCGCCGGTCCTTCGAACAGGCTAATCAGGACCGCGCCAACTCCGTCGCCGCGCAGTTTCGGTCCGAATTCCAGCGCCGAGGAGAGGACGTGGCGCGCAAGGTAGAGTCCATCGCCGCCAGCGAAACCGTGCAGCGCATCGCGCTGGAAATCAATCGTGGAGTTTCGCCCGCCAGCGCCGATGCCAGCGGCTACCTCGGCGAAGCGCGCACGCTCGCAGCCCAGCAACAGCTCGACTTCCTCGAACTGGTCGATCATCAGGGCAATATTCTTTCCTCGGCGCAGTGGCAGGCCAAGTTTGGCTATCCCGAACCTGCCATCACCCCGGCCACCGGACCGGCGGATTCCCGCGCCTTTCTCAAGCGCGAGGAGTTGCCGAATGGCCCCACGCTCGGCCTGTTCGCCATTCGCGCTGCCAGTATCGGCGAGCAGCCTCTATTCGTAGTTGGCGGCGAAAGGCTCGACCAGGGCTTCCTTTCGACCCTCGATATCCCGGCTGGCACGCGCGTGCTGCTCTACCAGAACCTCGACTCCAACTGGAACCCGCAATCGTTGCTGGATCTGAATGGCGCCGCCGCCGGTGCGGATCGCATCGCTCCCCTCATTGAGAAAGTGCGCAGCACCGGCCAGGAGACTCAGGGCGTCATCCATTGGACTGCCGACTCCGCCGACGCCGAAGTTTTCCACGCCCTCCCGCTCACTGGGCCCAACGAGCGGCTCATGGGTATTCTGTTGGTCGGGAGTTCGCGCCGTCCGCTGATCGAACTGCAGCGCCGCATCATTTCCGCCGCCATGCTGGTTGGCGGCTTGGGGTTGCTGGTCGCCGTGCTGGCCAGCTTGTGGTTTGCCGCTCGCGTCACGCGTCCCGTCGTCTCGCTCGCCGAGGCTGCGCGCCGCGTCGCTGCGGGCGATCTCTCGGCCAAGGTCGACGTGGAATCGAGCGACGAACTGGGCGAACTGGCCGCTTCGTTCAATCGCATGACCGAAGATCTTCTGCAGCAGCAAGATCGTGCTGTGCAAGCCGAGCGCGTGGCCGCGTGGCGCGAACTGGCGCGCCGTCTGGCTCACGAACTCAAGAATCCCCTCTTCCCCTTGCAAGTGACCGTAGAAAATCTGATGCGCGCGAAAGAAAAATCTTCGGAGTTATTTGAGGAGGTTTTTCACGAGAGCACCGCCACTCTTCTCGCCGAAATCAACAATCTGAAAACGATCGTTGGCCGCTTCAGCGAGTTTTCGAGGATGCCGCAACCCCGGCGCCGCCCGACGCAGGTCAACGAAGTCCTCCGCTCATTGCTTTGCGTGTTTCACGCGCAGTTGCAGGATAAAAGCGGCATCACCGTGCAAACGGATCTCGACGCCGCTCTCCCTGCAATCCAGGCGGATCCGGATTTGCTGCATCGCGCGCTGTCGAACCTCGTCCTCAACGCCATCGACGCGATGCCGCAAGGCGGAACCCTCACCCTTCACACCACGGCGCTCGCGAATGGCGAGGTAAAGGATCGCGTCGCCATCTCGGTCTCCGACACCGGTGCGGGGCTAACGCCCGAAGAATGCGAGCGCCTCTTCACTCCTTATTACACGACCAAGCAGCACGGCACTGGCTTGGGGTTGGCCATCGTGCAATCGGTCGTCAGTGATCACGGCGGCAAAATTTCGGTCGAGAGCACGAAGGAAAAAGGAACAACTTTCAGAATCGAGCTGCCGGCATGAAAGCAAATCTTCCCCCCAAGACGCAAAGTTCACCGAGGAAAGACTTATCTTGTTTTATCTGCGTTCTCGGCGTCTCGGCGGTAGATTTGAGTTTTGGTTCCCACAAAGTCTAGAGGTCAACAAGAGTGCCCAATAAAGCCCATCTCCTCATCGTCGACGACGAAGCCAACACGCTGGCTTCCCTTTCGCGCGCTTTCCGTCTCGAAGGTCACGAGGCCACCGTTTGCG
>JBEKOW010000213.1:0-7589 GCA_049521375.1 Terriglobales bacterium | reverse complement strand
TAATAAAAATCCACTCCGCGATAGAACGCCTCGACACCAATCCGCTCGTCTTTTCCGTGGGCGCGGATGTCGTCGCGGTCGTACTGCTCGCCGGAAACACAGTAGGTCGGCATCCCCGCCGCGTTGGTGTAGACGCCATCGGACGCGCCCGTGCTCATGTTGGGCAGCACCGGAATTCCCGGCCACATTTGCGCGACGATTTTATCGAGGGCATCGAAGACGTCTTTGCGGGGCGCCGGCGGAACATAACTATGGCGGTCCGACCCGTGATCCATGAGGACATTATTGTTCTCGCGAAACTGCACTTTTATTTTAGGATCGGCCACGACTTTTTCGAGCGCCAGGCGAATCTCTTCCAGCGAATGGCCGGGCTCAATGCGGCAGTTCACGTTCGCCTGCGCCATCTGTGGAAGGGCGTTGTTGGCGTGCCCGCCGCTCAACCGGGTCGCGACGCAGGTGGTGTGCATCGTCGAGTTGTCAATCGGATCTTTCGAGAGGCGCGCCACCGCCTCCAAGTCGGGGGGAGTCTTCAGCATCGCTTGCAGATCGGCGGCGTGCTGCCCGTTTGACAGCTTGACCTGCCGCTCGTAATAGGCGCGCGTGATATTGTTCAGTTCGAATGGAAACTGGTAGTTCGCGATGCGTGTCAAAGCCGCCGCCAGTTCGTAGATCGCGTTATCGGGCCGGGGCAGCGAGCTGTGGCCGCCCGGATTGGTGGCGGTCAGAACGAAATCGCCGTAGAGTTTCTCGGTGGCGTTAACTTCCATCATGATGGGCTTGCCGTGGTCGGCGAGCACGCCGCCGCCATCGTGGTTGAGCACGAACTCGGCATCGACCAGTTCGCGGTGGTTCTTGATGAGCCAGTCGACTCCATTGGATGTCCCGCCTTCTTCGTCGGCTGTCATCGCAAGGATGATGTCGCGGCTGGGCACGTATCCTTCTTTTTTCATGCGGATCAGTGTCGCCGACATGATGGCGTCGCCGTCCTTCATGTCACTGGTGCCGCGGCCGTAAAAATATCCATCCTGTTCGACGAATTTGAATGGGTCAGTCGTCCAGTCTTCGCGGCGGGCTTCAACGACGTCGAGATGGCCGATCAGCAGCACCGGTTTATGCTTGCCCGATCCATGCAGGCGGACGACCACGTTTTTCTTGCGATCATTCGGGCCGAGGACCTGAATGTCGTCCGCTGCAAATCCGGCATCGCGGAAGCGCTGCGCCATGAATTCGGATGCTGTCGTGACGTTTCCGACCGAATCGGTGGTGTTGATCTCGATCAGGTGTTTAAAGATGTCGTGCGCCAGTTGACGCGTCGCCGCGTCGGGCGCGGCGGCTTGAGCCATCAGTAAATTCACCGGCCATGAAATTACGGTGAGCGAGAAAACCAACCCCAACCAATATTTCCGAGATCCCACGTTTACTCCTCCACAATATTTTCGGATGCGACGAGGCTGACGCTAACACAGTCATCCGGCAAAGCCAAACCGGTGGCCGAACAACAATCCTGCTAATGCGCAGGGTCCGCTACGAGCACGACGAACGAATCGGGCTCAATCTTTCTGTTCTCGCGGGTGCCGCTCACGTTGGCGGTGACCGTGAAAAGCTGATGAGTTCTGGCGTCGAGCGCCATGGTGCGCGCTCCCTTCTGGGTCGTAAGGGTCTGCAGAACGCTGAACTTATCCGGGCCGTCTTCCTTGATCACCGTGATCGTGCCATCGCCCGCGGAAGCGAAAGCGAGTCCACGATCGGCATCGAATGCTGTCGCATCGCAGCCCTGCCCGATCGCGGGAGCCGCGACCGTTTTCCCGGAATCCGCATTGACGATCGCCATCGTCTTGCCGCCGCCGCAACCTGAAAACAGACGCCGGTTCTTGCGGTCGATCGCAAGGCCAGTCGGTTCTTCGCAATCGGCCAGTTTCCAGCGGGACTTCACAGCCAGCTTCAGAGGATCAAAGGCCACGATTTCCGATGCGTCTTCGATGTTCACGAAGATAGTTCCCTTGTCGTCGGTTGCCGCAAATTCAGGCTTGCCGCCGAGGTCGATCTTGCCGACGACTTCGCCCTTTGAGGCATCGAGGGCGGTCGTGTCATGACCTTTGGCATTGAAGGTGAAAACCCGCTTCGAAAACGGATCGCAGAGAATGGCGTCGGGTACGTTGCCGACCCTGATCTTCTTTTCCACGGCGAGTGACTTGAGATCGAACTCACTGACCGTGTCTTCACGTCCATTGCTGGTGAAGCCTCGTCCGAGGTCGGGGGCGAGGGCCACGCCGTGTACGCCCTGGGTGTCGGGAATCTCGCCGATCTGCTTGCCAGTCGTCGTGTCAATGACCATCACGCGCGTGGCGCGCGCGATGAAGAGGCGATGTGCATTGCTGTCCGCAGTAAGGTAGTCCCACCCGCCATCGCCGCCCAGTTTCCATGTGCTGACGATCTTGTAGTCCGCAGCACTGGCGAGCGTGATCGCAGTGAACGACAGCAGAAGGATCCACAGTGCTTTTTGCATAATCTCCATTCTCGGATCGTGTGGGAATGTGCGGCCCCGAGATAGCGACTGGGGCCTGCAGGAACGAGTGATTTCGGCCAAATACGCCACAAAAACCGGTGAAAACGGATTGTACAACTGGGGCGGGCTTCCGTGCAGACGCGGTTCATCCAGATGGCGTTCACAATTATGCAAACAATTGCGCAGCAGAGAGCGCAAGCCGCGCCAATTGGCCATTTCAGCGTATGCAAGTTTGGTACAGGGGTTGCTTCCATCCAAAGCAGGAAGCCCACATCCGCGGTCGATCCGTCGATGGCACGAGGCTTCTCCGGGGGGTGTCACGATGAAAAAAATTCTATTTGCTTCTCTGCTGTTTTCGGCGAGCGCGGCTTTTGGCCAGTACACGGTCGGGCACATCGATAACCAGCCCAATGTTTTCCATCCCGCCGAGCATCCGGCGACGGCCTACTATGCGCCCATGGCGGGGGAGCGGTCGATTGTCGGCGGCGGCGGAACGAGCTATATTCAGGGCGACCGTCCGGCTTCCGATTTCCCGCAGATGGCGTCGGTGCCACTGGGCGACATGGCGCGTGAACTCAAGAAGCAGCATTTGAAAGCGAAGAAGGCCCACATCGTTTGGGAAAACTAGCGGCTTGAGATGCGGACGAACCGGCGCGACCTCTTGTCAGCCCGGTTACATTTGATACGCGATACCGAAATTCCGAATTTACTGTGTTAGGCAGAAGTTCGTCAGACCCTGGTTGAGTCTTTCCGAGAATCGGATTGGGCGCGAGACAAAAATCTCGCGCCATTTTTTTCGCCGGGACGTTCCCGCCCCGCACCCTCTTGCGACACCCTCCGCCTTTGATCGCGCATCCAACCGGGGCCTGTGTGCGAGATGTTAACCTAGAAATCGCATGACCATTCCCGTCTTTACTGCCGTGGTGGCGACCGTTTCGTTCGCGGCGGGATTTCTCGGATCGCTCACCGGTCTGGGCGGTGGAGTGGTGCTCGTTCCTCTCCTGACTATCTTTTTCCATGTTGATATCCGTTATGCTATCGGGGCCTCGCTGGTCTCCGTGATCGCTACTTCTTCGGGCGCAGCCGCTGCTTATGTGAAGGAAGGGATCTCCAATATTCGGATTGGCATGTTTCTGGAAATTGCCACAACCTCAGGCGCATTGCTGGGCGCTTTCCTGGCCACGCGCATCCCGACCAGCGCACTGGCGATCATTTTTGGCGCGGTGCTGCTCTACTCGGCATATCTTTCCCGCAAGATGCGTCCGGCAGCCCAGCGGAATCTGCCGCCCGATCCGCTGGCCACGCGTCTGCGGATGAATGGCAGTTTCCCGGACAAGGACGGGCAGCGCAATTACAACGTGCAGCATGTGCCCACCGGTTTCGGCCTGATGTTCGGCGCGGGAGCGCTATCCGGCCTGCTCGGTATCGGTTCGGGAGCCGTCAAGGTCCTCGCCATGGACCAGGCCATGCGGATCCCGTTCAAGGTTTCGACCACCACCAGCAACTTCATGATCGGAGTGACGGCGGCCGCCAGCGCCGGCGTCTACTTCAGCCGCGGATACATCGACCCCGGCCTCGCCATGCCCGTGATGTTAGGCGTGCTGGGAGGTTCGCTGTTCGGCACACGCGTGCTGGTCAAAGCCGAGACGAAGTCGCTGCGACTGGTCTTCAGCCTGGTGATTCTCGTGCTCGGGCTGCAAATGCTTTACCAGGGATTCTGGGGGAATATCTGATGCCGGTGGCTGGCGCAAAACCGCATTCCCCGCGCAAGTTTCAGCATCAGCCGTGGAGAGACCGTCGCCTCGAGGCCATTCTCGGCAACCTGCTTCGCACGGGCGTCCTGATCTCGGCGGCCGTGGTTCTGGCGGGCGCCTGTATTTATCTTTACCGCCATGCCCACGAGCCGGCCGATTACCGCGTTTTTCGCGGCGAGCCTACCGACTTCCGCACCATCCCCGGAGTCATTCGCAGCGTAGCCGGCGGCCATGGACGAGGCTTGATCCAGCTCGGTTTGCTTCTGCTTATTGCCACTCCGATCGCGCGCGTGGCCTTGTCTATTGTGGGATTTGCCCTCGAGCGCGATCACTTGTACGTGACCTTCACGGTCATCGTGCTGGTGATCCTGCTCTATAGCCTGCTGGGTTCCGGGATGACGCTCTAGCACCCGACGTTTCCGCTACTGCAACTTCGCATACTCTGCCTTCGCTTCCTTCATTACAGGGATGTCCGGATCGGCGTCTTTCCACGCGGCGAAGAAATCCTGGTAGGCGGCTTTGGCTTGCTCCTTGTTGCCCTGCAGAGCGTAGGCGCGCCCGAGACCCAGATGGGAGAGGTTGTAAGCAACATCGATGGGATCGACGCCACGGTGGGCGAGAATCTTCTGATACTCCGCGGCCGCTTTCGCACCGTCCTTCAATCGCAGGTAGGCATCGGCGCGAAGGTAGTTGATTTCGAAACCGGGAGCGCCGGGACCGCTCCCCATTTCGTATGGAGCAGCCGTTTCGAGATGCGTGACAGCCTGCGCTGGCTGGTTGCGCTGCAGATCGTCGTAGGCCTGCATGACCGGCACCGAGACTCTATTGAGCAGCGTATCGGCCGGATATTGGTGGACCAGCTCTTCGGCCATCTTCTGGCTGCGCGCGGTGTCTCCGGTCTGTGCCAGCAGGTCCATCACTGACTGCCGCGTGTCGCGATCCTGGGAGGTGCTCAGCGCCTGGGCGGCGTGCTGGCGAGCGGCGGCTAGATTGCCTAACGCCGCTTCCTCCTCCGCCTGGCTGGCCAGCAGGATGCCGGAGAACTCCTTGAAGCCGAGGCGCTGGGTGGCGATTTCGCTGAGCGCGTAGTCGGCGTGGGCCTGGCGTATTTTGCCCTGCGAGTTCTCGCTGCGCGCGTGGAACCAGACCAGGAACGGTTCGTCGGGCGTTCCGGTAGCTAATTCCAGTTCGTGGCGCTGCGCGGCTTCGTCACCCCGGATGCAGGCGAGTTCGAAAATGGTGAAGTGAATGGAACGGCCCATCTTCTGCGCGATCGCCTGTTCCGCTATCGCGCGTGCTTCATCGAAGCGGCCCAGTCGCGTGTACGCGTCGGCGACATTCTGGTACGCATAGGCATCTTTAGGATCGATCCGCATGGCCTCGGTGGAACTGGCGAGGGCCTTTTCATGCTGCCCGATGGCCGCGTATCGCAGCGCGAGGTTATCGCGGGGCGCGGTGTCGCGCGGGTAAGTTTGAATCCACTGCTCATAGGTCGCAACCGCTTTTTCGAGATCGCGGGTGACCAGGTCGTAGTAATGCGACGAAATGTAAAGCCGTTCGCGTTCGCTGGCGCGGTCTTTCAGGTCAAAAGCCTTGCTGATGTAAGTGGCCGCCAGTTCGTTTTGCGTGAGGTTGCTGTAGGAGACTCCCAGCGTCGCATTCGCCATGGCGAAGTTGGGATCGAGTTCGACGGCGCGCTTCAGATAGGGAATCGCCTTGTCATCCGCGAGCTTCTCGTGTTCGGCTTGGCCCTGCGTGAATGCTTGTAACGCCTCGAGCGATGACGTAGTCGCCTGTTCAAGGGGCGTGGCAAACTTCTGCACCGAGCCGATCGACTCGCCCAGCTTCTCCCGCAGCTGGGACGCGGCTGTGTCGAGCGACTTGAGAACCCGCTCTTTGCTTTCGGCCTCGGTCTCCTCGCGCGCCAGCACATCGCCGTTTTGCGCATTCAGCGCGGACACTGTAATCACGTAATGCGTGCCGAGGCTCCCAATCGACCCGGCGATCATCGCCTTGGCGCCTTCTCGCATGCAGATTTCGCGGGCCACATCGTTGCTGATGCGTTCATCGGGCTGCCGTCCCATGAAGCGCAGGGCTTCGCGGATCCGGGATTCGGGCAGCAGGTTCAGATAAGGAGACTGCTCAAGTTGCACGGCCAGAGCCTGTTTCAGCGTGCCGTCGAAAACCGCATCGCCGGTCGTGTTGACGAAATCCGCGAGCACGACGGAGTCTTTGCCCGTCAGCGCATGACTTTGCCGCTGGTGAAAAAAGAAAACGATCCCAACGAGAACGACGATCAGGCCGGCCCCCGCAGGCACGATCCAGTTCCTTCGAGCGGGAGCGCTCACCGCCGGAGAACTAGCCTGCGCCGGAACGGCCGCCGAAATAGCCGCAGCCGTAGCGTCGGAGGATGGAGCAGGAATTGTCGAACCGCTGGAAGCCCGGGCGGCGACGGGTCCGCTGCCGGAAAGCGGCGCGCCATCGTCAACGGCGGCAATCACTCGACGGCTCGAATCGGTATCGCGCTTCAGGCGTTGCAATTCAGCCCGCATCTCGGAAGCATGCTGGTAGCGCAGTTCGCGGTCCTTCTCAAGCGCGCGGTTGATGATGCGTTCCAGTTCCGCGGGCAGGTCGGGATTGAGGCGGACCGGAGAAACCGGTGCCCGGCCAAGAATGGATTCGAAGATGACCGCCGAAGTATCGCCGCGGAAAGGCACAGTTCCGGTCGCCATCTCGTAGAGCACGGTGCCAAAGGAAAACAGATCGGTGCGATAGTCGAGTTCCTTGCCGCGAGCCTGCTCGGGCGACATGTACGCGACCGTGCCCACTGCCGTGCCCGGGCTGGTAAGGTGCTCGAGATCGACCGCCGCCGTAGCAGCCGAAGTCAGCCCCGCATCGCGCTCGTGACGCGGATCGCCCGTAACCTTGGCAAGTCCGAAATCCAAAACCTTGGCATGGCCGCGCTTGGTAACAAAAATGTTGGCTGGCTTGATGTCGCGATGCACAATGCCCTCGGCGTGAGCGGCATCGAGCGCGTCGGCGGTTTCAATAGCTAGCGAAAGCAGCAGATCGAGTTCCATCGGCCGGGACCCGATACGATGCTTCAACGTCATGCCATCGAGGAACTCCATGACGATGAAAGCCTGGCCGTTCTCTTCTCCGATGTCATAGATGGTGCAGATGTTGGGATGGTTCAGGGCCGAAGCAGCCTTCGCTTCCCGCCGGAAGCGCTCCAACGCCTGGCGGTCCTGCGCCACATCTTCGGGGAGAAATTTGAGCGCGACGAACCGGCTAAGGCGGGTGTCTTCGGCCTTGTAGACCACACCCAT
>JBEKOW010000212.1:0-7641 GCA_049521375.1 Terriglobales bacterium | reverse complement strand
CGATCCGCTCTGGGCGAAGAGCTTGGCGAGAACATAATCGTAGTGGGCGATGTCCTGGGGCGAGGGAAGTTTCGCCTGCACGCCTTGTCCGCGAGAGGCGCGGTCAAAGATATCGGGCTCGATCTGGAGGGCCTTCGAGTAATCCGCCATGGCTCTCTGGTATTGCTTTTTAGCGAAGAATGCGGCGGCGCGGTTATTGTAGAAAACAGCTTCGTCGCCATCGAGTTCGATGGCTTTGTCGTAATAGCGAACGGACTTGGTGTAATTGGCCTCCTCGTAGTAGACGACGGCCATATTGGCGTAGGCATTGGCATATCGCTTGTCGGTCCTGATGGCGAGCTCGAAGTTTCTGCGCGCCTCCCGCCAGCGGTGGAGCATGAGTTGCTGCATGCCGACCTTGTTGATGAGGACTGGATTGCGCGGATCTTTTCTCTGCGCAGCCTGGTAATAGTCGATGGCGTCGAGATAAAACTTCTCGGCCTGCAACTGGTCACCGCGAGTCTCCAACTCTTTTGCGGTTGCGCCCGGAGCGGGAGGTTCGGCGCGATGCAGGGGTGGAGGTCCGATTTCCAACTGTTCGGGATTCTGGGCGGGAAGCGGCGTCGCCAGAAGGGCGAGCGTAACCAGCGCAGCCAGAAAAGTTAGAGAGTAAGCAGTGGAACGGTGTGTTGCCAAGGGCGAAGACCGCATAGCGACCTCCTGAAATGGACGTGCACGGATTCGACGAGCGCGCTTTCCCCACTACCCCAGGAACTTCTTGCGTAAACGGAACCGGAACGGCCTATGGCGGCGGGGTCGCGCCATTGCCTGCTGGCTTAGACGGCGGCGGAGTGTTTTTGTCACCCTTGCTGCCATCCCCCTTGAATACGTCGGCTATCTTACCGAAGAAAGACTTCTTCTTCTTGCCTTCTTCCTCTGTTTGGACACCGGCGGAGGCTTCGGTGTTCCCACTCGTGGGGCCATTTGTGGTCGGCGGGGGTAAGGCCCGCTCCGGACTGCCTTTAAAGATGCGAGAGAAGAATCCCTGGGCTCCGCTCGCCTGGTCGCAAGTGTCGCGCGGCTCGGTGCCAGCCACGAAGGCGATGGTGTAGTCATCCGGGCAGGCGGGAGTAGCCAGCCGGTTAGTGATTTTGTCGAGTTGAACGTCGATGACGCCTTCCGGCTGGTGGAAGGGCACAACATCGGAATATTGGGGAAGCGTCACGGCCTTCTTCATGAACTCGGCCCAGATGGGGGCCGCAGTCTGCGCGCCGCTGAGTCGGATATCGCTGTAGTCGTCGTATCCGACCCACACGATGCAAAGCAAATTGCTGGTATAGCCGGCGAACCAGCCGTCGTGCGAAGTCCCGGTCTTGCCGGCGGCGGGAGCGGTGAAGCCGCGCTGGCGGACTCCGTAGGCGGTACCGAAGTTCACGACGCCTTCGAGCATGTTGGTCATGACGAATGCGACCCTGGGATCGAGAACATCCTTGCGCTCGGTGGCGAAGTTTACGATTACATCGCCCTGGGCATTGCGTACTGAGTTGACGAACAGCGGAGAGAGGCGCACGCCTCCATTCGCGAAGGTGGTGTAGGCCGACGTCATGTCGACGGGAGTGGCATCGTAAGCGCCGAGTGCCATCGCGGGCGTGGCTTTTACAGAGGCGATTCCGGCGGACCGGGCCAGATCGGCTACCTTGTCGTAGCCTACGGTTTCCGCGACTTTGACGGTTGCATTGTTGAGGGACAGGGCGAGCGCGTAACGCAGCGTGACATCGCCGTGGTATTCCTCTTTGTAATTGCGCGGCTCGTAGATCTGGTCTCCGTAGGAGAAGGTCGAGGGCTGGTCGCTCACAATCGAGGCCGGGGTAATCACGTTGGTCGATCCGTCGAGAGCTGTATTCATGGCCGCGGCGTAGACAAACGGCTTGAAGATGGATCCGGTGGGACGTTTTGCGAGCGCATGATTCAACTGGCTGGTCGCGTAATTGCGTCCACCGACCAGGGCTTTGATTTCGCCAGTGTGGGGATCCATGGCGACGAGCGCGACCTGAGCTTGCGGGCCGGGCAATACCGTGGTCTCAAACTTGTTCTTGCCGACCTTGGTCTTTCTGGTCCGCATCTTTGTGACCTGTTCATCGACGAGCTTGATACCGGTCTCGACGGCCTGCGCGGCGGCTTGCTGCAGATCGGGATCGAGCGTGGTGTAGATGCGGAAGCGCTGGTCGTTGACCTCGTGTTCGTTGAGCTTGCTGAGAACGGTATCGCGGACCATGTCCACGAAGTAGGGAGCGTCGCTGGCCTCGACGTTGGGCGGAGCGAGCTTGAGCGGCGTGGCTTTCGCCTTGTCGGCTTCGGCGCGGGTGATGGCACCGGTCTCGACCATCGCTTCGAGGACGGTATTACGGCGATCCATGGCGCGCTCGGGATGCCGGTAGGGCGACAAATAGCTGGGGGCCTGGATCAAGCCCGCGAGCAGCGCGGCTTCGGGGAGGGTGAGGTCCTTCAGGTCCTTATTGAAGTAGGAGTGGGCGCCTTCCGCGAAGCCCGAGATGGTGAAAGATCCGCGCTGGCCGAGGTCGACGCGGTTGGCATAGAACTCGAAAATCTGCTGCTTGGAAAATTTCTGTTCGAGCTCCACCGCAATCAGCATCTCGATGATCTTGCGCTTGAACGTTTTCTCCGGGCTTAGGAAGAAGGCCCTAGAGAGCTGCATGGTGATCGTCGATCCTCCCTGCTGGTGGCGCTGATGGGTGAAGTCGATCCAGGCGGCTTCGAGCAGCCGCATGAAGTTCACGCCATTGTGCTGGAAGAACCGGCGATCCTCGATGGAGACGACGGCCTCCACCATGACCTTGGGAATGTCGTTGTACTTGACCAGTTCGCGCTTGGAACGCTGCTCGGCATCGAACAGGGAGGCGACGGGCTGGGGCTCGAGTTCGTAAGCCTCGAGGTCTCCGGCGGAGTGGCTGGCGATTTCGCTGACGGCGCCGCCCGCCACGGTGATGGTCGCGGATTCGGGGCTGTGGTAGGACTCGGGGCCGGGGCTGACTTCAATCGAGTTGCCGTGCAAACGGAAGCTGCCGAGCGGAGAAGACTGGTCTTTTTCCGAATAGCCCGCGCGGCGCAGTTGCGAAGCAATCTCTGCGATAGTGTACTTCGATCCGACCCTGACCACTTGTGGGCTGGCGTAGATTTTTGCGGACGACGCGAACAGCGGGCCGCGGAAGCGCTGCTCAATGATCTTGTCGTACTTTACATACCAATACGCAAAAAAAGCGGTTGCCAGCAGAGAAAGGGTCAGGAATCCGAGAAACGCGTAGTGGACCACAGGGTCACGACGTTGACCGCGACCCTTGCCGCCCGCCGCGTTGCGAGGCTTCGGAATTTTCACTTTAACGGCCAAGATAAGGTTGTTCCCCCATCCCCAGAGCAATTTCCGTTCCGGTTCTTTCTCGGGATCGGGAAAGCGTCTAAAGATAAGAGGATTCGCTGTTGATTCTAAATCAGGAGCGGCAATCCCAAGTGGTTGGATGCGTGTCACCAAGGGGATGGGTGTGTCTGGACGGGCGCAGGGCAGGCGCTCGGTATCGGAGTGTGCTAGTAGATGCCCTTGTTGGAACTCGAAGGATGGAAGCTCAAGGAGGTCGAATAGCCGGGCAGGTCCACAGGTACGCTGTATTCGGCTTCAATGTTCAGGGTGCCGGTGCCGAATCCGCCTATGCGGGACACCTTTACTTGCTGCGGAGTGATGGGTATGTCGTATTCATGGGCATGCTTCATCACGGCCTTGCGAATGTCTTCTTCCGAGCGGGAGCTATAGGTGGACTGCAGTGCTTCCTGCTTGAGGGTATCCTCGAACTCGTAATTGGCGAAGTATGGGGGAATCACCTTGATTCCTGCCAGGATCATCGCGATAAATACACCGAAGCCCAAGACCAGTTTCATAGTCGCCATTCGATTCGCTCGCCCATTCGGAGGCGGGTTCCCACCAAGTTCAGCCGATGCCCGCCGCAATTGACCAGTCCCGGCACCTAGCGGACCAGCCCAAGCAAATGTTCGCTTATGGCTGAAATCTTAATGTCTTCCCGGGCCAGAGTCGAGCGCCGAACGACTTCCACCAAATCTTCGGTAACCTTCTTTCCGACATTGATTCTAAAAGGGATACCTATTAGATCGGCGTCCTTAAACTTGACTCCAGGGCGTTCGTCCCGGTCGTCAAGTAAAACGTCGAGTCCGGCGGCCTCCAACTGGCGGGCGATCTGCTCGGAGACATTACGAACCTTCTCGTCGGCGGTATTGGTCGCCACCACGACCACATCAAAGGGAGCTATGGAGGGGGAGAGCCAGAATCCATTGGGATCGTTATTTTGTTCGACTGCGGCGGTCAAAATGCGCTCGATTCCGATCCCATAACTGCCCATGATGGGGGTCACTTCCTTGCCGTTCTTGTCGAGGACATGAGCGCCCATGGACTCCGAATACTTGTAGCCCAGCTTGAAGATGTGGCCGATTTCCACCGCGGTGTCGATGCGGAGGGGAGAACCGCAATTCGGGCATCCTTCACTGGCGTTGACGTTGCGGACGTCGGCTGCGATGGTGAACTGGAAGTCTTTTCCGGGCGTTACATTCTTCAAGTGATAGTCGAGCTTATTGGCGCCGCAGATCATGTTTACGCGGCCTGCGAGGCCTTCGTCGAGCACGACGGTTGCGCTGCGCGCATCGGCAGGCTGTTTCTTGGGATCCCATTCAGCCAGCAATTCCTTGGTACGCACCACGAGCCCAATGGGACCGATAAATCCGGCCGGACCTTGAAAGTATTTCTCCAGTTCCTCGGTCTGCATGGGACGAACCGTTGCGGCTTTGGCCAGGGTAAGAAGCTTGGTTTCATTCACGCTGTGGTCGCCGCGCAGGAATACGATCAGCGGTTGCTCGAGCGTTTTTCCGGCGGCATCGGGTTTCTGCGCCATGTAGGCGACGGTCTTGATGTCCTGCTCGGCGGAGATTTGCAGGAACTCGGCTACATCTGCGATCGCTCCTTTGCCGGGCGTGTGGATGAGGAGAGGCTTGCCATCACCTTCGGGCTTGAGATCCTCGATGGGAGCCAGCTTCGAGGTAGCCTTCTCGAGATTGGCGGCGTAGTTGCATTTCTCGCAGCTCACGACCATGTCTTCGCCGGCAGGGGTGCGGACCATGAATTCCTGCGACTGCGATCCGCCCATGGCGCCGGAGTGGGCGTCGATGACCATGTACTTCAGGCCGCAGCGGTCGAAGATGCGGCAATAGGTGTCGTAATGCTTTTGATAGGAGACATCGAGCCCGGCGGGATCGATGTCGAAGGAATACGCGTCCTTCATGATGAACTGGCGAACGCGAAGCAATCCGGATTTCGGGCGCGGCTCGTCGCGGAACTTGGTCTGAATCTGGTACCAGATCTGGGGAAGCTGCTTGTAGCTGCGCAGTTCCTTGCGGGCGATGTCGGTCATGACTTCTTCGTGGGTCATGCCCAGACACAAGTCGGCACCCTTGCGGTCTTTGAGGCGAAACATGTTGTCGCCCATCACGGCCCAACGGCCGCTGGCCTCCCAGATTTCGCGTGGATTCAGGGCCGGGAGATAGAACTCCTGCCCAATCTTGTCCATTTCCTCGCGGACGATGTTCATGATCTTCTGCGCGCTGCGGTTGCCCAGAAGCAGAAACGAGTAGATTCCCGCGCCCAGTTGACGGATATATCCGGCGCGGACGAGAAGCTTGTGGCTGGCGACCTCGGCATCGGCCGGGGCTTCGCGCAGAGTAGGAATAAAGAGTTCAGACCAGCGGTGCATAGTTGTGTGTCCTGATGATGAAGGAATCTTCGATTGTAAATGATGGCGCGGCAATGGCCGCTGACGGAATGGCGTAGACTGGAGGGAGTGCGTCGAGGCATTCGGGCGCGCGCGCAAGCTGGCGTCTTTGGGGGACACTGCATTCAATGGCAAAACGAAATCTTCGTATCGTGAAGCGGGTTCGAAATACTCCTGTGCTGGGAATTTGCGAATCGTGCAATGCGCAGTTCGCGGCAGATCCACTGAGCGGGAATGCGCAATCCGCGATCCAGAAGCAATTCAACGCGCACAAGTGCCAGCCTGTGGACGCTACGCAACCGGATTCAGGCGCGGCCGTGGCCGCGAAGAAGTGATTGCTCGGGCTGCTTTTGAACGCTCCCTTTTTCTTTCATCGTGAAACAGGCTCTAGACTTATTCTCTCGGCCTCTACCCTGCAGGCTGTAGTTCAACCCTGGAAAATACCGATCCGGTAACCTAGGCCGACGGGCAATAAGGCTGATCGACTGCCGGTGGCGACCCTCGCCTTTTCTTGTTCTGCACTGTAGGAGTGAAAACTACTTTGTGTCTGGGGCGGAGCCGCACGCACGCGCAATGACTTAGCGAATTGGAACGTCGAGTGCTTTTACATTCCGCATGACGGAAGAGAAAAAAGACGTAAATGACATCGCAGGCAACCCTGGAGAAGTAAATAAACAACGACCATGGCGCGAGATCTGTGAGCAATTACTGAAGGAAAAACAAACGGAGAACGTCGATCATCTGTTGAAGGAACTGGCGCAGGCTCTGGAGCGGCGCAAGCGCGATTGAGGTCGGCTCGAACCGGCAGATTGCGAATCGCGACGATTCGACAGGATTGGGAAACCGGACCAGTCAGGCGGCTAGGCGGCGGAGAATGTCCTTGCCCAGTTTCAGACTCTCGCCGAAAAATTTCTGATACTCGAGGAAGATGCGGTTCAACTCCAGTGCCTCATCGGCCGAGAGTTTTCTCCGCAGCATCATGTCGCGCACATGGACGGGATTCGGCAGAATCGCCTCCTCGGTCAGTTCTTCAAGGGCAGTGGACGGATTGTAGTGGTACATGCCGATATTGTAAGCGCAATACTCCTGCCCGTCGCTACGAGACGTTTTCTGTCTTGCCGGCGTCGTCACCAGCGCCGGGCGCCTGCGGCTGGACGGTGTTGCCCTGTGCTTCCTGGTCGCTTTGAGGGTCGCGGCGCTGAGCCGGTTCGCCATGCTTTTCCTGTTCGCTGAAAGGGTTGATTTCTTTTTTGCGGGGAAGGCGCTTCGCGTCGTCGCCCGCAGGGCGGGATTCGGTCGATTCGGTCATGGATAGGACTCCTTTTTGGCGTAGTGGAAGGTTGTCTGTTGAACACTCGCTCATTACAGGTGGACGAGCGGGCAATGGGATGGCTTCAGGGACCGGGGAGATGCCTGGAAGTTTGCGGAGGTACGATGGAACCTGCGCTACCCGAGCGACACATTCTCTACGATTTGTCGATAACCTGATCGTGATATGATCCCTCGCGTGCTGGGCGGACGCAGCAACGAGCAGTGGATCGCGCAATACGGGTCCAGTCACCGGCATCCGGTAAACCGGTTGTGCCACACGCTGGGCATTCCGACCATTCTGCTTTCGATTCCTGTCTTCGTCGCCAGTATCTTTTTTCATCGACTGTGGATTTACGGGCTCGGCCTCTTCGTGACCGGATGGATTTTTCAATTCATCGGCCACGCTTTTGAAGGCAAGCCTCCGGAATTTTTCCACGACTGGCGATTTCTGTTTGTGGGCGTGCGGTGGTGGTGGGCCAAGATTCACGGGAGAGCGTGAGGTGTCCGA
>JBEKOW010000211.1:0-7818 GCA_049521375.1 Terriglobales bacterium | reverse complement strand
GGGATCTCGGGGATTCAACTCCGTCGCCTTGTCCAGTTCGGCGGCGGTTTGATCGAAGAGTCTCTGCTCCAGATAATCGCGCGCCAGTCCACGATGCGCCAGTTCATTATCTTTGGGGTCCAGTATTAGTTGCTTCAAGTCGCGGAGCGCCTGGTCGCGATGCTCCGGAATCCGCACCATCACGTCCCCGATCACCGCCTTTGCCTCCGCCTCGGGCACCGGGGTGATGGCCATACCGACCTCATCGGCCGTTAGCGGGGCCGGAAAATGCTCGGGCTGCGGAACTTCGCCGGGATTCTCGAGGGGTTTCTTCGATTGATCGAGCGCAATCCCAAGGTTGTTCAGGGAGTTGAAATAGAGCTTGACCGACTGTTCCATCTGCTCCGGCGTCATATCAAAGGCTTGTATGATCGCTTTGTCGACCGGTACTTTCTGGTTCTGCACCAGATCGAAATACTCTCCGACCTCGGGCATCTTCTTATGGCTTAGCAGGTAGTGCAGCACCATCCACGACTGGGCGTAATACATCGTGTTATGGGATCCCTCATGCATGCCGGAACCGTCATGCTTCATGGTGAACAGATCGGTCATGGAGATCCAAACCGGGGAACTATCCATCTGGGTCAGCGATTGCGGCAGGTTTGGATCGCGCATCATGTTGTCGAAAATGTCCTCGTGCCACTCGGGGGCGAGTTCCGGATCGCCACCCAGATTGACCTCCTTGCCGATCTGGACTGAGCCGAAATACTCGGCCATGCCTTCGTCGAACCATCCCTGCGCCGGAGGATAGTTGAAGTTCAGGAAGTAGTGACCCAGCGGATGCGCGACCGCTCGCCACGGCTCGATTTCGAACAGGTTCAGGACGATATAAACGCGGTCATATCCGGGAACATAGAAACCGCCGTCCATGTTCAGCTTGGTAGGCGCGACATCGCCGTACTGCTTGTCGCTCTTAAGCGCGATCACGGTGACGGGAACCGACATCTTGAGCTTGTCTTTTCCCAGCAATTCGCCGAACACGGCGCGCAACTGCTCCATGCGCAGGGCCACTTCCCGTCCGCGCTTTTCGCCGGCGTCAGTGATCACGGAAAAGTGCGCGGTATGCACCTCGATCCACTTGGGTTCGTCCTTGGCGAAGGCCGCGGCGGGCCAGCAAGCCCCAAGCAGCAGGCCAAAAGCAATCACGGCGACATGGAATCTACGGTTCACGACAAGAATCCTACAGGACAGGAAAATGCTAGCACGCCTGACGATATACTCGTTTCTTCCGTGGTACTGCATCGAAAGAGGTTTAGCAAGAAATCCAACATGAGGATTACCGTGAAGACTCTCCCATTGGTTGCCATGATTCTCGTCTGCGGCCTGTGCATACTCGCTGCCGCCGATGACCATAATGCAAAGTCGGCTGCGCTGACCGCGAATCCGGTTTACCAGAAAGACTGCGCCAAGTGCCATGGCAAGACAGCGGAAGGACGTCACTTTGGCGGCCCTTCATTGGTGTCGGATAAAACCGCAGCGGCCTCGGCTGACGACCTTCGCGGCATGATCACGAACGGGAAAGGACGCATGCCAAAGTTCGGGGGCAAGCTTGGAGCTACTGACATCGACCAACTGGTGCAACAAATCGTGGCCGCGAACCAGAAATAGTTCTTCTCTTCGCTTGGCCGCGGCTAACCTCGCACGTTAAACTCTGGCCGTGACTTCGGCTCCATCCCGGCTGGCGTGGATCGACTGGATGCGCGGGCTAGCCTGCGTGCTGATGTTCCAGACCCACTGCTACGACTCGTGGCTGGGCGGCGACGCGCGCAATACCTCGTTCCTCAAAGGATCGCAGCGTCTGGGAACGCTGCCTGCGCCGCTCTTCCTGTTTCTCGCCGGAGTTTCATTCGCGCTAGTCGCCAGCAAACTGTTCCGGAAGAATCTCAGTCCGGGGCAGATCACACTGACCATGGCGCGCCGCGGCGCGGAGATCTTTGCGTTTGGCCTGCTCTTTCGACTCCAGGAATATGCCATTGCGTGGGGATGGGCTCCTTGGACCGATCTGTTTCGGGTCGACATCCTGAACGTCATTGGAGCTTCGATGATCCTGATGGCGCTCTTGTGCGGACTGGTTTTTTGGAGAACGCAGCGGCAATCCACTGACGGCGGGTTGCCGGTGACTTCTCTGGTGGTCGCGGCGATGGGCATTGTGACAATGATCGCGCTGCTGACTCCTCCTCTCTACACGAGCTGGCGGCCAACGTGGCTTCCGTGGGAACTGGAGTCGTACATCGATGGATGCCACAACCTGGGCGCCCCTCAGCCCTGGCTGTTCTGCATCTTTCCATGGACTGCATTCGCATTTGCCGGGCTCGCCTCGGGTTTCGTCTTGTTCAGCGACTGGGGACGCGAACGGACCGGCTCGATTCTGGCGGTGTTTGGCGGCATTGGCGCGGGCGCGATTCTGATTGCATGGCTGCTCGACCACTCTTCGATCCAGCTTTATCCCATCTACGACTACTGGCACACCAGCCCCAACTTCCTGATGATGCGGATTGGCATGCTGCTGGTGATTGCGCTGCTGGCGTATGCGTGGTGCCGATGGGCGCTCCCGAGTCTGGGAGATTGGGCCATGCGCTTCAGTCCACTGATCCAACTCGGACAGACATCCCTGCTGGTGTATTGGGTACACATTGAATTCGTCTACGGACGCTTTTCGATTCTCCCCAAACGCAGCGTCGGGATTGCGACCGCGACCCGCGGACTGATCGAGATTTTCATCTTCATGCTGATTCTGTCGGTGATCCGCACGCGAACGGATTGGAAAGCGCTTGGCGCATCGCTGCGGGGTCGTCTGACTCCGGAGCCGAAACCCGCGGAATAAAACAGTTTTCCTGGCTGGAAACGCTCGTAGGGTGACGAAGTTGTCTCTGTCCACAGGGCCTTCAACGGCGCCCCCTAAAAAGCGATCTGGTAATGATTGTTCAGCGAGAGCCCCAGCGGATCGCATTCCATCCACGAGTGAGCGACTGCTCAGGGCGGCTCGCGGCGATGGTCACATGCTAGAATCAAGTGCGTGACATCTATGGCCGATGCTTCCTGACATTGAAAAATTATTGAGCCTGCAGGAGGCGGATCAGGAGATCCGCAAACTGCAGGAAGAGATCGCCGAGTTGCCCAAGCGCATCGCGGTGATCGAGCAGAAGCTTGCCGGAACCAAAGCCCACCTGGAAAAAGCGCGCGGCGCCGCCAAGGCCGACGAGGCCAACCGCAAGAAGTTCGAATCCGCAATTCAGGACCTGCAAGGCAAGATCTCCAAGTATCGCGACCAGTCACTCGACGTAAAAACTAACGACCAGTACAAGGCTTTGCTGCACGAGATCCAGTTCTCCGAACAGGAGATCCGCATCAACGAGGATCGCATCCTGGAAGTGATGGTCAACGTCGAAGCGCGCGAAAAGGATGTGCGGGCGGCGGAGGCGAAACTGAAGGCGGAGACGGCCGAGATCGACAAAGAAAAAGAAGATGCGCGGCGCGTCACGGCCGAAGATCAGACAAAGCTCAGCGAGTGGAATGGCAAGCGGGACGGGCTGCGGCGCGAGATTTCCGAGGACATACTGCGGCACTACGAGCGCGTGATGAAGTTCCGGCGGACCGGGCTGGCCGAAGTGCGCGCGCAGAAATGCATGGGCTGCCAGGTGATGTTGCGGCCGCAGATTTATAACGAAGTGCGCATCGGCGACAAGGTTGTGGTGTGCGACTCGTGCCAGAGAATTTTCTACTACAACCCGGAAAACGATGTGATGCCGGAAGAGGCGGCGGGACAGGCGAAGAAGCGTCCCCGGCCGAAGTCGGATTCTCCGCAGGCGTGGTTCTACCGTCCCGATTACGGTGAAGACGGGGAAGTTTTTCTGGTCTTCACCAATAAGGATGGCAATTCGACGCGCCGCACCTACGAGATGCATACGGGACGCCAGATCGGGGGCGTGCTGCAGCGCGAGGGGAATTACCGGCAGGCGTTTCCGGAGGACCTGACTGACTCGGCTCTGCGGCTGAATGGCCACTGGGACGAAAAAGAGATTGACGAAGAGTGGGGCACGGAAATTCCATCGAATGTGCTCGACGCGCTACTGAAGGATTTGCTGGCCATCCAGCGCGAACATCGGACCGCGCATCATCGCGCGGGGTCGGCTTCGGAACAGACGGCGGCGCGGTAAGACTGCTAACCGCTTCAGACTATCTCGACTCAAAGCACCCTGAAAACAATCTGGTTCTAGCACCCATTTCAAAACGGCGGACTGAAAGTTTGCGCGGCGGGCGAAAGCTGCGTCGTGGGAGTGGGTAGCGATCCTTCGACTTCGCGAAAGCCCCACTTCGTGAGGCTCTCGCTGCGCTCAGGATGACTCGGACGAGGGTTGGGGACGGCGCTTTGGGGTTCTATGGCCGGGCGCTACGCTCAACTCCCCGTGGTGCCTTCCTCGACATGGTTGCCCTACAACTAGCTTAGTAGGGGCTGGCATAGCGCAGAACTTTGCTCAGGTCTTTGCCTCTTACGATACCCACGGAGTGGTAGGTCAGTCCCCAGGAGTCGATGGTGGACATATCGGGGAAGATGCAGGCTTCGAGGACGGTATCCACAGGATCGGATTTCTTGACCCAGCCGCCGCCGTTGAGGTTGACGCCTCCGAAAAGGTCGCTGCCGCCCAGTTGCGAGCAGTAGCACGAAGCCGGGTTGCCATTGCAACCGGGGTTCAGTGGAACCTGCGCGTAGTAGGCGAGCGCAGCCATGCTGGGCTGTTCCGTGTAAAGCGTGGAGAGCAGCACGAAGATACGGGAGCCATCTTTCTTAGAGGTGAATTTGCAGAATTGGCGGACTCCGGAAAGCTGCAGCCAGCTTTGCTCGTCGGCATTGGTGTTGAAGTAGGGCTCGCGGACATCGACCTCTCCACCTTTTTTCACGCAGTATTCTTCCGCTGTGAGCTTGCTGGCGGCGCCAGCCTGGGTCTGGGGCGGGCTGCCGGCCTGGACCGGGCTGAGTGCCGGAAGAAATACGGCTACGGCGAAGGCAAAACAGATCAGTAATGCTACGAGTGGACGTCTCACGAAGGGCCTCCTGGGGATGAGTGGAACCTCGACTTCCGCCGCCTTCGGCGATTGGTGTTCGGCAGCCGGGCTTTCCGCGAAAAGCCGAGGGGGGAAGGTTACCACAGAAGTGGGCGCATGATCGGCGGGTTGTGCGGGATGCGTCCAGTTTAACTGGGCGGGGACGAGTCGCGGCCACGCTCCGGGGGACTCACAAACTCGGGTGACGATGCAACTTTAAGGTAAGATGACCGGGTGAGGTGAGCTCCATGGATGACGCTCGGGTTGTGTCTTCTCCGTCCCGCCGTGCGTTTTTGAGTAAGTCCGCTCTCGGCGTGTCTGCGCTTGGACTGTCGGCCGCTTCGGCCGGGGTTGCTCTGCGGGTAATTACGGAACCGATGTTGGCCTATGCCGCGGCTGCGCCCCGGATGGGGCACGACGGCATCCGGATCGACGCCAATGAAAATCCACTGGGCCCGTGCGCGGCGGCGCGCGAGGCGGTGGCGGCCATCGCTCCACAGGGTGGGCGTTACTCGATGTGGCTCACTGACGACTTGACCAAACAGCTTGCGCAAGTGACAGGCTTGCCGGCGGAATACGTTCACATCTATGCGGGATCGAGCGAACCTTTGCATAGCGCAGTGGCTGCTTTCGCATCTCCGCAGCGCAGCTACGTAACGGCCGATCCCGGCTATGAAGCGGGAATGTTTGCCGCCGAGGGCGTAAAAGCGCGCGTGGTCAAGGTCCCGCTGGCCAAAGATTATGCGCACGACGTTCGCGCCATGGCGGCGGCCGGCCCCGATGCCGGAATCTTTTACATTTGCAATCCGAACAACCCTACCGGCTCGGTGACGAGCCATTCGGACATTGAATACCTGGTCGAGAACAAGCCGAAGGATTCGATCATGCTGGTCGACGAGGCGTACATACATTTCTCCGATACCGAGTCGGTGCTCGATCTGGTGAAGGCCGACAAGGATGTGCTGGTGCTGCGAACCTTTTCGAAGATCTATGGAATGGCGGGATTGCGCTGCGGAGCCATTTTCGGCAAGCCCGCGCTCATGGAGAAGGTCGAGAACTACGGGGGATGGAACTTCATGCCGATCACCGCGCTGGTGGCGGCGGCGGCCAGTTTGAAAGACGCCCAACTGATCCCGGAACGCAAACGGATTAATGCGGCCATCCGGAACGATGTGTTTGCGTGGCTCGACCGCAACGGATACCACTATGTGCCGTCGCAATCGAACTGCTTCATGCTCGACACCAGGCGCAATGGCAAAGAGGTGATCGAAGCGATGGCCAAACAGAACGTGCACATCGGTCGGATCTGGCCAGTCTGGCCGACCTACGTGCGCATCACGGTCGGTACAGCGCCGGAGATGGATCAGTTTCAGACGGCGCTGAAAAAAGTGATGACAGGGTCGGTTACGGCCAGTTTGTCGCCAGCGCGTGCGGGACGGCGGAGCAGCGATTTGCCCCGGCAGCGCGAGCTGTCATCCTAAAATTCTTGGGCATCCATCGTCAGCGGGGAAACGCGTAGGGGTCCTTCGACTTCGTGGCTGCTGCGCGCGCAGCGGCCACTGCGCTCAGGATGACAAACTCCTTAAGGACGCGGGCGATGTAACATCGCTTGATGCCGAAAAAGTCTGCGGGAATTCGTCGATCGTCTCCCTCCTCTTTAACTTCTCCATCGTCTTTGCCTTCTCTGCCCTCACGGACTTCGGCGCCTTCCTCATCTTCCACCCCCTCGCTGTCTTCCACCTTGGCCGAACCCAGGTTGCCCTCGCTTAAGCTTTCTTCTCGCGGCGCGGCACGGATCAAGTCGGGACATCCCTGGGTGTACCGGTCTGACATTGCTGCTGCGGACGGGATCGCGCCGGGGGCAATGGTGCGCGTGGTCGACGAGCGGGGCAAGGGACTGGGAACGGCGCTCTACAGTTCCTCGTCGCAGATCGCGATTCGCATGCTGGCTCGCGACCGGGAAGAGATCTCGGATTTGCCCGCGCTGATCGCGGAGCGCATCCGCGCGGCCATCGCTTATCGCCGGCTGGTCGTTACCGGCAGCGATGCCTACCGGCTGGTTTTCAGCGAAGCCGACTTTCTGCCGGGCCTGATCGTCGATCGATATGGCGATGTTCTGTGCGTCCAGATTCTGACGCAGGCCATGGATGCGGAACCGGTGCGGGGAGCCATCATCGAAACGCTGGTCCAGGAACTGCAAGCGGCAGGAATTGTCGAGCGCGTCGATCCGCGAATCCGCGACCTCGAACAACTGGGGCCGCGGGCGTCGGGGCTGCTGTGGGGGCAGAAAAGCTCCACCACGATCACGATGAACGCGGGGGACGCGAATTGTGCGAATCCGGCTACTGGCGTGCGCTTTCACTATGACGGGCTGGAAGGGCAGAAGACGGGGGCTTTCCTTGACCAGCGGGAGAATTATGCGCTGGCGGCGCAATATGCCCACGGAAATGTGCTCGATGTCTTTTGTTATCAGGGAGGGTTTGCACTCCACCTGGCGGCGAAATGCTCGAGTGTTACGGGGGTGGACAGCTCTCGTCCGGCGCTGGAGATGGCGGAGAAGAATGCCGGGCTTAACGGGCGGGAAGTGGAGTGGATCGAGGCAAATGCGTTTGATTTGCTGCGCGACTACGCGTCCAGCGGGAAGAAATACGACATGGTGGTGCTCGATCCACCCGCTTTTGCCAAGACGAAGCGCGATCTGGACAAGGCCCGGAGCGGCTACAAGGAGCTGAATCT
>JBEKOW010000210.1:0-7834 GCA_049521375.1 Terriglobales bacterium | reverse complement strand
GCCCAGATATCGAATTTGCGGCCTACTACGTCGATGTGGGTCGAGGAAAACCACTCGGCGCCGGTGTGAGCTCCATAGGGATTTCCGAAGGCGATGTGGACGCCGGGATATTTCTCATCCTGAAGGATTTGGCCGATCACATCTTTCAATTCGATGTTGGTGCCGATGGCGAACTCGCCTACGCGGTCACTGTTTTCGTCGGTGTGGGTGTAGGCCCAGAAGTCGTCTTTCAGCTCTTTGTTGGACGAATGCGCTTCGATGAGGCGGTTCTTTTTCACCTGAATGGTAAGCGGTGTCGATTTCAAGTCGCCGAATTTGGCGCACAGGTAATCGCCGACTACGCCATCGATCACGAAGGTGCCGTTGACTTCGCCGGGGGTTGTGAAGACTTCGCCGCCGGGCAGGTTGCCCCATTTCTCTGTGCTGATAATGCCGCTGGTTTTCACCCAGCGGTAATTCGGATTGACGTCCGCGACGAGGTCGGTACCGGCGGGGGTCTTGGCGCGAATCTTTTTGGCGGAGCGCACCCGCTCGACTACTTTGGCGCTCAGGCGGTCGACCTTGAGGAAATCGGCGCGCATGCCTTCCAGCATGATCTGCTTGTTGATGTTGACCATGTGGGCGTGCCGGATTTTTTGACGATTGACAATGTCGGTCATCTGCATGCGCGACTTAAGTTCGTTCGTCTGCGCCTGCACAGCGAAGATGCTGACCTGGCTGGACTCCAAATCGTCGGCGATCATCTGCGGGAAATCTGACAGCGGGCGTCGGGCCACATCCTCAAGCACCCATGGGCGATATGTGCAGCCGACGGCTTCGAGTTCGTGCACGATGGCGGCTGCGATTTCCAGACTGGCTTCGTCGGTGATGACGGTGACCTTCTCGGATGGTTGCACGCGCAGGCACACGCGCACGGCGTTGCTCGCGCCGGGGGTCAGTTGCGGATCAAAAGGAAGGTTATTAAGGTGGCGGTTGGATTGTGAGTCGGTCTCTGTCAAATTCATCAGACTGCCTTGGCGGTGGGCAAATCATCGGCTTCGTCCTGATCTTCTTCGACGCCCACCTCTGTCTCCTCAATGATGTAATCGACCACGGCTTTCATGTCGCCGGTCTTTTGAAACACCTGCAATTGGCGGTCGGCGCCGGTGCCATTCTTCATGATCTCGCGGACGTACTCGACCTCTTCACGGCAGTCGAGTTCGTCGAGCACGTCGTCGACGAATTCCAGATACTCCTCGATCAGCTCGCGCTCGGGAACTTCCATCTGCTTGCCGAAATCGATGAGCTTGCCGTTGATGCCGTAACGCGCGGCACGCCATTTGTTTTCCATGAGCAAGGATTTCCGGTAGAGCCGGAAGCCCTGGTTCTGGGAATAAAGCTTGTAGAGCTTAGCCACCGTCGCCTGAATGAGCGCGGCGAGAGCGATCGTCTCCTCCAAACGCATCGGGATATCGCAGACGCGGAATTCGAGCGTGTCGAAGAATGGATGGGGACGGATATCCCACCAGATCTTTTTCGCGTTATCGATGGAGTTGGTCTTGATCAGCAGCTTGATGTAATTTTCGTATTCGCCCCAACTGGGAAAATAATCCGGCAGGTTCGTCCGCGGAAACTTGTCGAACACCTTGCAGCGGTAGGATTTCAGACCCGTGTCCATGCCCAGCCAAAAAGGAGAATTGGTCGACAGCGCCAGCAGGTGCGGCACGAAGTAACGAGCGTGATTCATCAGGTGGATCGCCGTCTCGCGGTCTTCGACGCCCACGTGCACGTGCAAGCCGAAGATAAGATTCGCGCGGGCCACCAACTGCATGTCCTGTACGATATTTTTGTAGCGCTCGTCGGGTGTAACTTCCTGCAATCTCCAGTCCCCGAAGGGATGGGTTGCGGCGGAGGCCACGCGCAGCCCGTTTTCGCGCGCCAGGCGGATGATTTCGCGGCGCAGCGTCTTCAGTTCTTGCCGGGCATCTTTAATGTTGGTACAAACCGACGTGCCTACTTCGACGACCGACTGGTGCATCTCGGCCTTGACGCGCTCCTGCAGCACCAGTTTGCCCTTCTGGATGATTTCGGCGTGAATGTGAGAGCGCAGATCCCGGGTATCGGGGTCGACGGTCTGGTATTCCTCTTCAATTCCGAGCGTAAAAGTCGGTTTCATCGCTGTATCCGAAGGCACCAGGCGAGGAGTCGCCCGGGCAAAGTTATACCAGTATACAGAAACGGGGAGGTGTTTATGGGAGAAAGCTTCGAGCCGCGAGTTACGAGTTTACGGGTTGGGATTACCCCCAGGTTAGCGCCCAAATGGCGGGCGCAAACCCTTCGGCAGGCTTACAGGCGGGACTTCCTGGAGGACGAGGCGAGGCGGTGGTGGGCGCAGGGGTCCTTCGACTTCGCAGGAACTTCACTTCGTGAAGTTCCCGCTGCGCTCGGAATGACTTCGGTTCCAAGTCAGTTAGTGGAGAGGTGAAGGAAGTCAAACGCTCTCAGGGGCAGGCTCTGGGGCGCCGTCCTGCTTCCTGATCGAGGACCAAATTTTATGTTCATTTGGGGCCGTTCAGAAAGGCGGCCCAGCGAAGTTCTTTCACGGGGTTGGCGCCGGTTTGGGCTTTCTTTACTGCCATTTCGGCTACGGCGTCCACGATCCAGTCAAAATTCTGCTGGCCCACGGATGTGACTTCGGCGTCGGGCGCGGGGTTCATGAAGTCGATCGCGTAGGGGATGCCGTCTTCCACGGCGAACTCGACCGTGTTCAGGTCGTAGCCGAGCGCGCGGCAGAGGGCGATTGCATCTTTCTCGATACGATCTTTTAGCTTCGCACCGGGCTGGGGATTGCCTTTGACGTAGCGCTCATGATGCGGGGCTTTGGGATCGTACTTCATCATGTGCACTTTTTCTTGACCTACAACATAGCAACGGTAGTAGTCCTCGAATTCAACGCCGTGCTGCAGCGTCATGCAGAGATCGCCGGTCTGGTTGTAGTAGTGAAAGAATTCTTCCGGGGAGTGGACTTTGTAGACGTGCTTCCAGCCGCCGCCCGAGTAGGGCTTGAGAAAGGCTGGGAAGCCGACGTAGGCGAAAAGTTCATCCCAGTTGAGCGGATAGATGAGATTGCGCATGGACTTTTCGGTGGTGTCCGGCGGGTGAGTGTGATGTGGGAGGATGACCGTGGGCGGAATGGCCACGCCCATCTTGTGAGCAAGCGCGTAATTGAAAAACTTGTCGTCGGCGGTCCACCAGAAAGGATTGTTGATGACGATTGTCCCCTGCAGCACGGCGTTCTTGAGATAGGCGCGGTAGAAGGGGATGTCCTGCGAGATGCGGTCGATGATGACGTCGTATTTTTTTGGCTCATCCATGCGGATGCCGCCGATCTTGACGAACTCGGCGGTGATGCCGTCGATCTTCATCCCGTTGATTTTTTCTACTAATGCGGGCGGGAAGGTGTTTTCCATGCCGAAGAGGATTGCGATTTTCTTGGTGCTCACAGGGTCTCCTTCTACAAAATTTGTAAGTGATCGGGAGACGAGGGCGAGCCGCCCTCGTAACCGGCGGCAACTTGCCGGCGCTACGGTCTAGAAATACTTTTGCGCCATTCTTTGCCACAACGGCCAATCGTGCTTGCTGTTATCGCCGTAGATGTCCAGCCAGTGCGGAATACCTTTGGCGTGCATGATGCCCGACATTTTTACGTTTGCATCCAGACACATGTCCCAATCGGCGGTTCCCAGCACAATTTTCATCTGCCGGATGCGGCTCAGGAACCAATCGTCACTCATATTGGGCAGGTAGTCGGGAGGATTGTTGAAATAGACGTTGTCGTCGTAGTAGCCATCGAGAAAGCTCTTGATGTCGAACGAACCGCTCATGGGGACGCAGGCGGAGACGACATCGGGATGGCGCAGCGAAAAATTCAGCGCATGATAGCCGCCAAAACTGCAGCCCGTGACGGCGATCTGCGGAGCCCAGTTCTTCCACCTTAGAAAGGGCAGGAACTCATTGACGATGAATTTTTCGTACTGCACCTGCCGCCAGATGCGCGAGCCCGGGTGGACGCCCTTGTTGTACCAGCTCTCGCCGTCCACACCGTCAACGCAGAAAATTTGTAATGCGCCCTGGTCAAGGCGGTCGGCGAGCGCGCGGATCATGCCGGCGTCTTCGTATTCGAAGAAACGTCCCATGGAGGTGGGGAAGACCAGGATCGGCTGGCCGGCGTGCCCATACACGAGCGACTCCATGTCGCGGCCCAGTTCGTGGCTGTAATGTTTGTAATATTCGCGGTTCATGCGAGCGAGGATTGTAACCGAAATTCCCGGCCCCTGGCAGCCTGTTGGTCGCGGTGATCGGTGCGATTCCAGTGCGGGTTGCTTACCACGCGATCAAGAAGGCTGTTTAAGGGGATATTTCGGATGAAGTTCGCGGGCGGGGATCACCCCCGTGCTCAATCCTTACCTCTGACCTGCGCGCGGACTATGCCTGCGGAGGCGGAACTCGCGGATAAATGCCCATTCGCTTTAATTTCGATTGCAGGGTGGTGCGCTTCAATCCCAGGCGGGCCGCGGCTCCTCGCGTCCCACTGATCTGACCTTGACTCTCATGGAGCGCGCGCAGGATATGCTCCCTCTCTTTGCCTTCCAGGGTTTCATCCTCGTTCTCTCCCGTGTCGCCAGCCGTGGGCTGCAACTGTCCAAGGGGTGCGCTTAGAACCGAGCCATTGGTCAGGATGACCGAACGCTCAACAAAATTTTCCAGCTCGCGAATGTTGCCGGGCCAATCCCAGGAAGTCAATGCGCTCATCGTTTTCTGCGGAATGCTGATGATGGATTTGTTCATGCGCCGGGCGCACTTCTGCACGAAATATTCCACCAGCAACGGGATGTCATCGCGCCGGTCCCGCAGGGGCGGCAGATGGATGGGGAATACATTCAGGCGGTAGTACAAATCGCTTCGGAACTCGTGTTCGCGCACACTTTCGGCGAGGTCCCGGTTGGTCGCGGCAATCAGACGGAAGTCTGACTCGATTGTTTGCGTTCCCCCCAAACGTTCGAATTCGTGATCCTGGAGCACTCGAAGGAGCTTAGGCTGCAGCTCATATGAGATTTCGCCAATCTCGTCCAGGAAGAGCGTACCGTTGTTGGCGAGCTCCAGCCGTCCGATTTTCTTGCTGACGGCGCCGGTAAACGCGCCTTTTTCGTTTCCGAATAACTCGCTTTCCAGCAAGCCGGACGGGATCGCCGCGCAATTCATTTTGATGAACGGATTTCCGGAGCGGTGGCTCAGGCGGTGAATCGCTCGGGCCACGAGTTCCTTGCCGGTTCCGGTCTCGCCCAGCAGCAGCACGGTGGCGCCGCTGGCGGCGACCTTGCCGACACTTTTCATTACTGCCTGAAGCGCGTCGCTTTGGCCGATGAGGTCCCGGAACCCGAGTTGGGTATCGATCTCCTGTTCGAGGTAGAGCTTCTCTTCCGTCAGCCGTTCTTTTGCCTGCCGAAGTTCTTCTTCGATCCGTTTGCTATCGGTGATGTCTTCCGCGAAGATCACGATCCCGCCGACGCCGCCATTCTTGTCATGCCACGGGCGGACCTCCCATCGCAGCCACTGCGTGGAACCATCGGCGCGGTCGAAACGGTCGCTCTCTTCCCGTATGACCTCGCCCTCGAGGCAGCGGCTATGGACCTGCTTCCACCGGACGGGAAGTTGCGGGAAGACGTCGTAGTGCGACACGCCCCGAAGTTCGCGATCGCCCAGACCATAGTCAGTCCGCCAGCGGTGGCTGCAGTGGATGTAGCGCATTTCGCGGTCGAACATTGCCAGGCCAGTGGGCGCATGTTCGAAGAACAAGCGCATCTGCGCCTCGCTCTCCCGCATTGACTCCTCGGCTCGCTTGCGCTCGGTGATGTCCTGCATGATACCCATGTTCGATCGAGGCCCTTTGCCGAGCTTCCCCATCGGTACCACGGAGAGGTTCACCCAGGCGACCGACCCGTCGGGCCGGAGGTAGCGCTTTTCGAGGTCATATAAGGGCGCGTTCTCCTGGGCGAGGTGCTGGAAGTATGCGCCGCTCTTGGCGAGGTCCTCGGGATGGGTGAGGTCGCGGAATCCAAGCTGGAGAATCTGTTCCTCGCTCCGGCCGACGATCTCGCAGAACCTCGGGTTTACCTGGAGAAATCGGCCGGTCACAGAGTCGGCGAGCGTAATTCCGACGGGCGCTCTTTGATGCAGGGCGCGAAAGCGGCGTTCGCTATCTTCCAATAAAGCCTTGGCTTGAATCCGGCTGGTAATATCGCGCGACACCGCGACGCCATATTTCCGGTCCAGTTGGACTTCGCGCAAAATCACTTCCGCGGGAAATGTGGTGCCATCTTTTCGCCGGTGCACTCTCTCAATGATGGCGAATCCCGATTGCTCCAGTTGCCGCAACAGATCGTCGCGAGATTCTCGATCAAACTCCGGAGCGATGTCGTAGATGGTCATTCCGAGGAGCTCTTCGCGGCTGTAGCCCAGTTCGACGCACGTCCTTTCGTTCACATCGAGCAGGCGCAACGTTCCAGGTTCGATTACCTGGATGGCGTCGTGAGAATGGTCGAGCAAAGCGCGGAGGAGTTTTAACTCGCGGACGGCGGAAGGGTGCGAGTTAACTAAGTGCAGGACCTCAGGCTTCTGAGCGTGGGGGGAACCGCGGAGTTCGGTCGGGGTGGGGTTTGCGCTCACTGGGGGCAAGGGGTCTTTGTGGGGTGTGGCAGTGGGTTGCAGTTCGACTGAGTTTGACGCGCTCTCGCCGGGGTGCGACAGCATACGAAGATTCCCATTTCCGCCGTATGACCGGCATCGCCCGAGTCTGAAACGCGAGAGACAGACCGAGGCGTAACCAAGAATCCTCTGCGGATGACCAGAGGTCGCTTTCCCCTCGATGCCATGGTCTGCCTTTGGAACGGAAATCGCAAGGACATACGGAAATTATTCGACGCGCGTTCCCGATTTGGATTTTCGGTGAGAGCTTGACTGTTAACGGCATTGACCAAGAGCGGGAATTGATTCTGAAAGCGGACGATGCGCCATTAGGATTTTGGCCGGTCAATGGGTGACGGGTGACGGGAATGACTTTTCCTGTTTTTTCAATAACTTACACTTTTCCGTTCCCTGCATTTTTTCACCGCTCAACCGTCGTTTTCGGCTTCTCCCTGCCCGGTGCGTGCGTAACAAGCACGCTTTCAATAGGATCACTCTGAGCCCGTTCCACGCATCGAAGCTTCCAGGTTTCTTCGTGGAACACCATTTTTCAGAGTTCCCACGCGGGGTCGCGGGGAAAGTTCTAACTCCCGGATGTGGAGGAAAGCGAGAGCAGAATGCATAAGCCGATCAAATACGTTGAGAAGGCGGTCACGGTGGCCGCTACTGGCGCATGGGCGGTTTTTGAACGACTGAACCGAATTGCTCCCAATGCGTCGCCGACTCCGAAGTGGTCCGAAAAGCCGCTGCTCAAGTCGTGGGAGAAATCGAAGCCGCCGCTGGGATGGCCGCGGACTACCGACTCGCTTTGTCCGAAATGCGTGCCCGAGATTCGGCAGCAGATCCTGGATGGACATTTGCCGGTCGATGTTTTGATGAACGAAAAAGTTGGGGAGATCAAGGCCCAGATCGTCGAGAAGGACGGCAAGATCTGGATGGTGAAGGATTGCCCGAAGCACGGTCACTTCGAAGACTTGATGTCGATCGACACGGATTTCTCAAAGCATCTGGAAGAGGTTTTCCCCGGCCGCGACATTCGCGCCCATGCCGATGAGAAGCTGCATCACCACGGAAGCTCCACGGTGAAATACGGACGCGGCGCGGTGCTGAC
>JBEKOW010000209.1:0-7852 GCA_049521375.1 Terriglobales bacterium | reverse complement strand
ACTTGAAGAGCGGTTGCCATTTCCTGTTGAAACTGCGAGGTGGCCGAACCACTCGCATCCACGAGCACAGCTACATCCATGCGGGTGTATTCGGAGCGGGTAAAACTGCGGAATTCGCGCACGACCAGATTCTGGTCGACAATGGCGAAGTCTCTGGGCTGGAGCGTGGCAATCACTCGATTGTTCTGGTCAGTGGTGGAGAAGGTCATGCGCACTTCGGCGACGCTGGAGCGGAGCGTTAATTCAGCGGGTGTGATAGTGGACTGGGCGACTGCGCGATCGGCGATTCCGCTGAAGGTCAGTCCGGCCAAAAAACCCAGGAGGACTTGGGAGGAGGGGGAGCAAAGGGTTGGATTCTTGGGCACACTGGGAAGATCGGCCCTTCGTGCAGAACTTTAGGACCGCCGCCATGTGAGTTGGTTACCCCTGTCATTTTTCGGGGTGCCTGTCGTTTTCTGGCGGTCGAGTCGATGGCAAGGCGAAATTTCGCAGACGGTATTGGCTGTATTCGGCAAAAAAACAAGAGCGGGGAGTAATCGTCCCCGCCCGTTACCTTTGACTGGCTGGTGACTGAGTGGCCAAATTTCTAATCGGCCAGCGGCTTCGCTTTGGTTCCGGGCTTCACTCCGGAGTGCTTCCTGGCCTCGGCGATCATCTGTTCGACTTTATCTTTGCCCTCGTAGTTGGGGTTGGTCTTCAAAAGCTGTTCCCAATCGGCCACGGCGCCGTTGATGTCCATCTTCCCTTGCCACTTGACGAGTCCGAGGTTGAAGAGAGTATTGGGCTTGTTGGGCTCATAGGTCAGAGCTTTGTTGAACTCTGCAATTGCCGTGTCGGCATTCCCCATGTACCAATAGGCGGTCGCCATGTCGGTGCGGACACCCGCATCGGCGGGCTTGGCTTTGAGGGAACGTTCGTAATAGTCGACCGCGATGGGATACTGTTGGGCGTCGTAATAGAAGTTGCCGATGCCGGTCAGGAGTTCCGGATTGTTGGGGTCGGACTTGAGTTTCTCCAATAAAGGAGCGGCCTGCACGTCGGCCATTTTCTTAAGCTGGTCGGGAGTGGGCTGAGCGTTCATGCCTCCGCCCATGGCTGCGGGAGCGGATGCGGCGGGGGCGGGAGTCTCGACCGCTGCGGCTGCCGGCGACTGCGAGCCGCGAATGAGCCAGCCGCCGGCCATGCCGAGCAGCAGACAAACCACGGCGAGTGTGTAGGCTTGCACTCCCGTCCACTTCACGCTCGAAGAATTGTTGTTTTCTGACATTCCTGTACTCCTTATCGACCTGAAATCTAGTTTGCGCTCTGTGCCTTAACGTCGGCCATCAATTTCTGGACCTGCGCTTTTTTGGAAGGATCCAGCTCGGGATTGGTTTTGAGCAGTTGGGCCCATGCGGCCAAAGCGCCCTTGGAATCTTTTTTGGCCTTCCAGCGAATCATGCCCAAGTTGAATAACGAGTTCGCATCCTTGGGATCATCGGTGGTCGCCTGCGTCAGCTGCTGCAGGGAACCGTCGGCATCGCCGAGGTAGTAAAGGCAGGAAGCCATCTGGGTGCGGATGGCGATGTTCTTAGGCTTGACTTCGAGAGATTTGCCGTAATAATCCGCAGCCGTCCTGAACTGATGGGTGGAAAAGTAAATGTTGCCAAGATTAATGAGGAGATCCGCATTCCTGGGATCGTTCTTAAGCTGGGCCAGCAAGGGCTCGGCTTTCTTGTCGGCCATCTGCTTCATCTGATCGAGAGTCGGCTGGCCTCCGCCCATGCCGGGAGCGCCCATTGCCGCGTGGCCGGGAGGAAGGGAGGCTGCTTGATCCTGGGCCACCACGGCGGGAGGAGGGACCGGTGAGCGGGAGCCGCGGAACAGGTATCCGACCGCCAAGCCGATGACCAGGCAAACTGCCGCCAGCACATATACCTGGCTGGTCCCCCATCCGGAAGAGGACGTTTCCGTCGTCACCACTTCATTCGCCATTGTGTGATCCCAAAACCTTTCGGCCCGAGCATTCTCCGGGGAACAGAACCCCGTTGCGCGTAGCGTTCCCAGTTTGCCATGGGGCGGCAAGCTCTGCTTCGCCTACACGGGCCCAATCCCAATCCTGACCTGACTACCTTAATTGCCAAGGCGCGTGGGCAACAGCAAGTGCCATCACAGACGGTTGTGACGTGTGTCACACGAGGGAGTGGAGGCGAGGTTTCCAATGGCGTACTTTGGATCTCCGGGCGGGTAACCGCTGGCGGACAGCGTCCCCGAGGCGTTGCGCTAGAATAGAGCGGGTTTCGATGGCAACCGAGAAAATCCTGATTGTGGATGACGAGCGCCTGGTGCGCTGGTCGCTGCGCCAGAAGTGCGAGGAGTGGGGTTATCACGTCTCCGAGGCCGAGGCGGGTGAACCGGGGCTGAAGCTCGCGCAAGTGGAATCGCCCGACCTGGTGCTGCTCGACGTGCGCCTGCCTGACATCAACGGAATCCAGGTGCTGGAGCAACTGAAGAAGAATGAGGGCGCGCCGGCGGTAATCATGATTACCGCCGACCCAAAGTTCGATGACATGAAGGTAGCCAGCAAGCTGGGCGCATTCGATTTCGTTGGCAAGCCGCTCGATTTCGACGAGCTACATCTCAGGATCAAGAACGCGCTCGACGCCAGCAGCCTGCGCTCGGAGGTGCAGTCGCTGCGCGGCGAGATGAAGCGGCGCGCGGGTTACCACGAAATTGTCGCCAACTCTTCCAAGATGACGGAGCTGATGAACTTCGTCCGAAAGGTTGCCTCAAGCGAAGCCACGACGATTCTGATTCAGGGCGAAAGCGGGACGGGCAAAGATCTGATCGCCAAGGCGATTCATTATGAAAGCAGCCGCCAGGAGCGGCCTTTCGTGGCGATCAACTGTTCGGCAATTCCCGAGACTCTGATGGAAGCCGAATTGTTCGGCCATGAGAAAGGCGCTTTCACGGACGCCAAGCAGATGAAAAAAGGCCTGTTCGAAATGGCCGATGGCGGATCGCTGTTTCTGGACGAAATCGGCGAACTGTCTCCTTTGCTGCAAGCCAAGCTGCTGCGCGTGCTGGAAGACCAGGTGATCCGCCGGATTGGCGGGGTGCGCGATATGCAGGTCAATGTGCGCGTCATTGCGGCATCCAACCGCGATCTGGAAAAAGAGGTTCGCGAAGGACGCTTCCGCCAGGACCTTTATTATCGGCTGGCCATTATTGCCATTTTTATTCCTCCGCTGCGCGAGCACAAAGAAGACATCCTTCCACTGGTCGAGTTTTTCATCGAGCGCTACAACCAGCGCTTTCGCAAGTCGGTACGCGGCATCACGGACGAGACCAAGAGGCTGCTGCTGCAAAGCAACTGGCCGGGGAACATCCGCGAACTGCGGAATTCCATTGAGCGCGCCATGATTCTTGAAGACGAGAGCATGCTGCGGCCGGCTTATTTGCCCTTTGCCGTAAACCAGGCAAGTGGAGGCAGCATTACGGCGTTCGAGCATAGCGCGGCCCACGACAATGGCCAGAGCCTTCCCAACGGACGTTTTCTGCCCCGCCTTTATATTCCCGAAGGCGGCACGTCGCTCGAAGAAGTCGAACGGGCGATGGTCGAGATCGCCATGAAGCAGGCGAGCAACAATCAAACGCATGCGGCGAAATTGCTCGACATCAGCCGCGACGCTCTGCGCTACAAGCTGAAGAAATTCGGGCTGGGACACGCCGACGATGCGGAAGTTGAGGCTTCTTCGAAGGAAGTGGGATAGGATTTTTGTGGGGCGCGGATGTCTCCTCTCACTGCGGACGATGCCGCGCGCCAGGGTACCCCCCTCCCCCCTCCGGTATATTAGAATCAATACTTTACGCAGCAATTCCTTCCAAAGTATTCAAAAATAGATAGTTACAGGCAAAGTATTGATTGCGCTCGACTTAGCCTTGAAATCCCGCTTGGGTGAGGCTAATTGGCGGCAGGGTATGGCCCGGGAAGCCGGTGAGGCGCTGTCGATGCGGCTGGTTGTATTTTTTCAAAGAACGATTGCCAGAACACGTTTTGTGCTCTCTTTCAGTTTGAGCGTTTGCGGCGCTAAGTCAAGGAAATATTCATGATCGTGGATGCTGGCCACACGGGCCGGCGACGGTGGTGTAATATTCAGGTTTGGTCTTTGAAGGTTGACCCCACGCTGTTCTTCGCAGCGAATCATGTCGGGACGTAGCGCAGCCTGGTAGCGCACTTGCTTGGGGTGCAAGGGGTCGCGAGTTCAAATCTCGCCGTCCCGACCAATTTCTCGCCCGGACTCGGGGTTCTTCAGTTCGTTCAGGCTCATGGGCCGCCATCGTCACAAGGTTGGCTCGCTGTCGCAATGCCGGAGGCCAGGCACCGGTTTTCCTCAGCGCCTAAAGGCTTACTGAAGAGGAGGCCATTGCCGCAGCGGTAAACCGCTGCGCCACCCAAAACCAAGGGCCGCATCGGATATTTCCGCAGGTGCCTGTAGAACCAAGGGCCGCATCTCATGTTTCCGCAGGTGCCTGTAGGTGCAAGGGGTCGCGAGTTCAAATCTCGCCGTCCCGACCATTTTCTCGCCCGGACTCGGAGTTCTTCAGTTCGTCCAGGGTCATGGGCCGCCTGCAAGTCCATCGTCACAAGGTTGGCTCGCTGTCGCAATGCCGGAGGCCAGGCCAGGCACCGGTTTTCCTCAGCGCCTAAAGGCTTACTGAAGAGGAGGCCATTGCCGCAGCGGTAAACCGCTGCGCCACCCAAAACCAAGGGCCGCATCGGATATTTCCGCCGGTGGCTGTAGAACCAAGGGCCGCATCTCATGTTTCCGCAGATGCCTGTAGAACCAAGGGCCGCATCTCATGTTTCCGCAGATGCCTGTAGGTGCAAGGGGTCGCGAGTTCAAATCTCGCTGTCCCGACCAATTTCTTCTTTTCGTTTCGGTTTAGTGATCCCAGCCCTTGCAATTCTTGGGAGTTTGGGGCAACGTTTGGGGTTGCGAAAAAGGAGAGTTTCCCGACATGATCTATCTTCTCGTCCATCACGAAGTGGCCGACTATTCTGCCTGGAAGACGGTTTTTGACTCGTCGCTCGACTGGCGGACCAAGCAGGGTGAGCGTAACTGCCGTATTTTCCGGGGAGTGCAGAATCCAAATGAGCTAACGCTGATGTGCGAATGGGAGAGCTTCGAGAAAGCGCAGGCGTTCATCGACTCCGGGGAACTGAAGACGAGAATGGCTAGCGCTGGAGTGAAGGGAGCTCCGCGGGTGGACTACCTTACCGAAATGTTCAGCATCCGGCGCAGCGCGGCGGACTGAGCATTGGTCGGCCAGAAAGTGCGTTTATCGGCAAAGCAAGAGCCGGACTTCCCCCGGAATTTCGCGGGCGAGGGCGCCCGCGCCACACTTGTTCAGAGCTTCCCTGGCGCTTGATCGCTTGGGCTGACGGCTTTCTTTTTTACGGGCTGCGGAATCCCTTTGCGTGGTTTGGCATCCAAAGAACCGATACCGGCAGACCAGAGCTTGAGGAGTCCCTAGATCAGGCCACTCGGCAAAGTTCAAACCGCGGGGTACTAGGGTCCACAGGAAGGCTCAATCAGACTTCGCTGACTAGCGGATTCACTCCAGATCTGTGTCACTGTTCTGGCCTGCCCGCGCTTTCAAAAACCAAATCTTGCACGATCAGGAGAATCCCATGGCCAAGAAAACGATCTCCAACAATGCCGGCAATTCCGGGAAGGTTTCCGCTCAACCGCGGTTCCACCAGTCAGCCGCCGAAATCCAGCGCTTTGGCACCGTGACCAGCATGCAGCCGCTGCAACTGGAAGAACCGGTGCGGCTGGAAATGACGGAACAACTGAACCAAATGCTGGCGGACACGATGACGCTGCGCGATCTCTATAAGAAGTCGCATTGGCAGGTCGCGGGGCCGACGTTCTACCAGCTCCACCTGCTGTTCGATAAACACTACGAAGAGCAGAGTGAACTGGTGGACACGATCGCGGAGCGCATTCAACTGCTGGGAGGAATCAGCATTGCGATGGCGGCGGATGTCGCGGAGACGACGCGGATTCCGCGGCCGCCCAAGGGACGGGAAGAGGTTCCGGTGCAACTGTCGCGCCTGCTGGACGCGCACCAGTTGATTATCGAGCACTGCCGGGAACTGGCGGAGCGCGCCGACAAGCTGGGCGACGCCGGCACCAACGATATGGTGGTGAGCGATGTGCTGCGCACCAGCGAACTGCAGGTATGGTTCGTCAGCGAACACCTGGTGAATGAGCCGCTGGTCGAGGCGGGGGATACGTCGGCTCGGAGATCGGCGTAGGCGGGCGCTCGCCTGCGGCAGGTTGCTTACTGGAGCTGCGATTTATCGAGTACCTAAGGTTGGGCGCGGGTAGGGATCCTTCGACTGCGTGGCTGCTGCGCTTCGCGTAGCAGCCACTTCGCTCAGGATGACTCGGACTTTTTGGATGCGGTCCGGATCGAGCGGCGCGGTCCGGGTCGAACGACGCGGTCCGGGTTGAACGACGCGGTCGGGGCAAGCGGCCGCGGTCAGGATCGGGCGGAGAGGATGTGGAGGATCTGCTGCAGTTCGTGGCGCAGGTAGGCTACGTTGGTGGACGGATTCGACGGGAACGGGAGCGCGGACTGGTTGCGCTCGGCCTTCATCTCTTCCCGCAACTGGGCGCGGGCGCCGGGGATGGTGAATCCGTCTTCGTAGAGCAGTTTCTTGATGCGCACTACCGATTCCACGTCGCGCTTGCGATACATGCGCTGGCCGGTGCTGCCTTTTACGGGCTTGAGCTGGGGAAATTCGGTCTCCCAGAAGCGGAGCACGTAGGCGGGCAGGCGGCAGAGGTGGGCGACTTCTCCGATGCGAAAGTAGAGCTTGTCGGGAATGATGATTTCGGCGTCGCGCGCCGATTTTTTCAATGTTTTTTTTCGCACCGTCATGGGAGCGGTTTCAACAACCTCAACTATAGCTTTAATAGGCGTTTTAGCACGATACGGGTTCCGGTACAATCCCTGAAAGTACTGACCTGCCCTTCCGTGTGGTTCCCAGACCCTTCCGTATTTGCGCTCTTCCGGGCGACGCGGGGAAGTTTTACGGCTGGCGGCCTTCGAGAGCAACGTTCTTGATCAGGCCGAGCAGGCTGATCGCCAGTCCTGCCAGCATGGCGACTCCTAACACGGCGAGCGTGCTGCCCGCGATTCCCCCTTTATAGAGGAAGACGAACCAGCGATCCCAGCCCAGGCCGAGGCGGGAGGGTTGGGAACTCTCGAGATATTTCCAGAACAGGTGAATCGGGCCGCTTAACGAGTAGTTGAGGCGGTAGGTCCAGTGGGCGTCGTAGTAGTGTCCGCGGGGCGCCTGGTCTTCCATGAAACTGGTGGCCAGCGAGACAGCTTGCACGAGCAGGCCGAGCACGAACAGCAAGGCAGCCAGGATCTTCAGTCCGGTTCTCGATCGCGCGCAGGCGTCGGCCAAAGACGGGCCGAGCGCGAGGCAGAGAAAGACTAGTGAGGGAACGAGGTATCTTGGGCCGACGCAGTATCCGCCCTCCCATTGCGAATACTTCGCGTAGAAAAGAAGCGCGGCCAGCGGGAAGAGCCCGGCGAGGGTCGCCAGGGCGCGGTCGCGCTGCCAGAGTTTCTTAAGTCCCGCGAGCGCGAGGATTACGGGGGGCGCGAAGATGAACACCGATTTGCCGGGGGAGAACAGGAACCCGTAGAGTCCGGTGAGGACCGGGGTGTCGAAGCGATTGAGTTGCTTTGCGCCTTCGGCGGCGGCGGGATATCCGAAGGCGAGCGGACTGCCAAAGAGTATCGCATTGTGCGCCAGCAGAATCGCCACGCCTATGGCGGATGTTAC
>JBEKOW010000208.1:0-12507 GCA_049521375.1 Terriglobales bacterium | reverse complement strand
GTTATGCCCTGCGCCTGCACGGGATCGTTCAGGTTTTCCGCAGTCAGCTTCTGCAGGCGGTCGTAGACGTCCTGGCTGACGATGTAGCGTTGCTCCATCCATCCCATCTGACCGGACGCGGTCCGCACCTTGACGAAGTGGCGATCGTGATCGAGCACCTCGACGCGGTCGCCATTCTTCACGAGCCCAGCTTTTTCGAAGACAGCGGCGACGCGGTCGCGAAGGACGACCTGAACTCCGGAAACGTAGGCGACTTCGAGTACGCGTCCGCCGCTGTGCTTGCAGGCGGCGAGCGAGAGCACGAGGACGGCGCAAAGAATGGCGGTCACAATGCGCGGCAGAGATTTGGGAAGGAGTTTCACTGGACCAGAAGATGACTCTTAACTATAACGCGGGGACGGCTTGCCGGCATTGGCGCTTTCGGCTCTTGGCTCTGAGTTCTCAGCTCTCAGCTCTCAGCTCTCAGTTCTCAGTTCTCAGTTCTCAGTTAATGCGACGGCACTCTGCGTTTATTCAGGTGCCTTCTTCCTTCTTCGCTTTAATTTCCGAAGCCTATGCCTATGGCTCGGGCGGCGCGGATGATTTCTCCGTTGGGATCTGCAGGCAGACCATCTTGCCGAAACTGCCTTCGGCGATCAGATCTACGGCAGCTACCCCGAAGCGCGTGCCGAGAATCCGGTCGTAGGGAGTGGGGGAACCTCCGCGCTGGATGTGGCCGAGGATGCTGACGCGGACTTCTTTTTTGGCCATCAGCGAGATGGCGTCGCCGACCATGTTGCCCACGGCCATGCTGCGCGCCATGTGCCGCATCTCAGGCGGCAACTTGACGCCTTCGGCGACGACTACGATGGTGAAGCGCTTGCCGTACTTCTCGCGCATGTCGAGATGCTCGCAGAGTTTCTGGATGGTGAAGGGAATTTCGGGGATGAGGATGATATGGGCGCCGCCGGCCATGCCGGCTTCGAGCGCGATCCAGCCCGCGTCGCGTCCCATGACTTCGACTACCATAACGCGGTGGTGCGACTCGGCGGTGGTGTGAATCTTGTCGACGGCGTCGGTCGCGGTGTGAAGCGCAGTGTCGAAGCCGAAGGTGACCTCGGTCGCGGAAAGATCGTTGTCGATGGTCTTGGGGACGCCTACCACCCGCATTCCCTTGAGAAAAAGTTCGTGCGCGATCTTCATGGAGCCGTCGCCGCCAATCGAGATGATGGCGTCGATGCCGAGTTTCGCGGCATTGGCAATCACTTCGCCGGAGATGTCGCGCGTGACCTCCTGGCCGTTTTCAATGGTCTTGTAATGAAATGGATTGCCGCGGTTGGTGGTGCCGAGGATGGTGCCCCCGCGAGGCAGGATGCCGCTGACGTGCTTCAATGTGAGCTCGAAAGAGCGCTCGGGCCAAATGAGGCCGTCAAAACCATCGGGGATGCCGATCACCTTCCACTTGTACTTGAGGATGGCGGCTCTTACGGCCGCGCGGATGACAGCGTTGAGTCCGGGAGCGTCGCCGCCGCCGGTGCAGATTCCTATGCAGTGAATGTCTGGCATTTTCTTCCGTTCGGTGCTGATTTCTGGTGTCCTGGACGAAACATTTCTCGTCACGCGCTTGGCCCCATGTGTGCGGAGCAGTAGGGGTCCTTCGACTCCGTGATTGATGCGCTCCGCGCATCAACCACTCCGCTCAGGATGACATGGTTGGTTGACTTCATTGGTTGACTTTATCGGGTGACTTCATGGGATAAAGGATTGTCGGGTTTGTTATCCCGTTCTGTTCTTCTCTCCTGATGTCATGGTGAGCGGAGCGGGATGACACGCTTGCGGGTCCTCCTGCGCAGTCGAACCATCCCTACTTCCTTCCTGCTTCGTCATCGGCTTCATCCACGGATACCACTCCCGCGCGAAGTCTACCCAGTGCGGGTTGAGGGATTCGATGAGCGCGACCTTCTTGGAACGCCTCCAGCCCTTTAATTGCTTCTCCCGGTTGATCGCCTTGGAGAGTTCGTCGAACGATTCCCAATAGAGGAGCCGTTCTACGCCGTACTTGTCGGTGAAGCCTTCTATGCGGTGAGACTTGTGCTCGAACACTCGCTTGTGGAGATTGCTGGTCATGCCGATATAGAGCGTTCCGGAGAGAGAACCCATGATGTAAACACAGTAAGACTTTCGCTCGCCGGCCATCGTGGCGGACATAGGGGTCCTTCGACTCCGCTGTGCCGGTCACTTCGTGGCCGGCACGCTACGCTCAGGATGACATCGTACGGTGGGTGGGGATGGTGAAGCGGTGATTGGGGTCACACGTGGGATGTAGTGTTTTGGTCGTTTGATGTCATGGTGAGCGGAGTCGTTTGATGTCATGGTGAGCGCAGCGGGATGACCCGCTGGCGGGTCGTGCTGCGGAGTCGAACCATCCCTATCTTGCGCGTTTGCTCATCATGCAGACGCGGTATGACTCTCGCTCAAGAGGAGCCGTGATGGGCGCAGAGGTCCTTCGACTCCGCTGTTCCGGCCACTTTGTGGGCGGCACGCTGCGCTCAGGATGACTTCGAACGGTAGGTCGGGATGGCGAACCGGTGGCTGGGGTTACATCCGGGACGGTGCTTTGCAGCGTGGCTGAGAACTCGATCACTGCCCTACTGCACGACTATGTCGAGGGTAGCCGATGCGCTGTTTGAGCCGTTTGCGCCGTAAGACACTACGACCGGATATGTGCCTGTCGTGGTGTTGTTGCCGATTGTACAGGTTTCCGGAGAGGCGTTGGCATTTGTGCAGGATATCGACCCGGACGTCGGAGTGGCCGAAAGTGTCCAGGTCGACTGAGTCGTAAGGTCGTATAGCGTCCCGTTCGATGAGCCTTGCGCAATGAACGTCTGGCTCCCGCCGTTGGTGCCATTCACATCAAAAACCAGAGCGTTGCTTCCGCTCGAACAGGTACTGGTGTTGCCAAACGATCCTTCGCACACTTCAAAATTCGTAACGTTGGGGAGGACAACGGTGAGGGTGGCTGTGTTGGTGACACTTTCCGAGCCGGCGGTGATAACGGATGTGCCAGCGGCCACTCCCATGATCGAAACGTCGCCGCACGTGGTTGTGGCGCAAGAACCGACGATCGCGGCCACGGTCGGGGAAGCAGTGGACCATGACACACCGCTGGTCAGATAGTTGCCTTGGTTGTTGCTGTTAACACCATAAGCCGACAAGGTGACGTTCGACCCGACCTCTACGGAGGGAGCAGTCGGATTAATTGTGATTGAGGTCAACGTCGGAGGCACGAAGAATCCCTTGCAGCCCGCGCCGAAGGCCGCTACCAGCAGCAGCGCGAAACCCACCGTCAATGGCAGTCTTTTCCCGGAAAACTTGCGCCCATCCAGCATAGGTGATCGCCTCAGAAAGCCTGATTTTAACAGAATGCGCGTTTTTCGCCCGCTGCCCGGTAGTGCATTCCTGGAGTCGGGTCCCTGGGCGGCAGGCGCGCTCAGGGATGGAACGCGGGCAGCCAGGAAACTTGCGGGAAACTATTGCTTCTTCTTGCCGGCCTTCCCGATGCGCTCGTCGATCGGCTTGCGTCCCGCGAAGCCTTCGGCCGTGCCGTGCCAGTGGGTGATCTCGGACTCGCCCATCTTCCAGCACAGCAAGACGATTTCGCCCTCGACTTTGCAGGGGAAATCGAGCAGGCCGATATCGAGATCCTTGACCTGGACGCCGGTGGCATCGATTTCGGCGAGCGCGTCCTTGACGTGGCGGATGGCTTTCTCGCGTTCGCCCTTGCGCCGCGCCAGGTGGACTACGTCGAGCCGCGTGCCGCCGTTGAGGAAGACGCGGTGCGCGGTCTCCTGCAATTCGGCATCGACGCTTTCAATCAACTGCTTGCCCTGGATTCCCTGCTTCAGGAGCGACTCCAGGATGGGGAGCAGGGTCTGGGCTTCATCGAGGGTAAAAGTTCGGTCGGCCATTTGCTTCTATTCTAGCGCAAATGCGGGTTGGGCTCTCGGCTTTCGGCTCTCGGCTCTCGGCTCTCAGGTTTGTGGAAGTTGGACGGGAAATCCCGCATCTTTGTCCGTGGGCTGAAAGCGAGCCTAAAGCCCAGAGCCTTTTCCCCCATGCCCTGACGATTTTTTGCCGCCCGTCGTTTTTCCGATTTTCTTGCAGTACACTAACAAAATCGTTGTAGACTTCGTCGCTGTTCTCCTGGCCGGGCCACTTAGCAAAAAGAAACGACGGGATCATTCAAGATCGCGTCGTCTCACATCTATTTTAAGGAGAGTTTCCATGCGTAATTTCACTACCCTCGCCGCCATAGTCATAGCGCTGGCCTGCATGGCTTCCGCGCAAGTTCAGCGTGGAGTGGGTATCGTTCCCCCTTCCGGCATTGAGCGTCCGCAAGATGTGGGCGTGCGGATGCACACCAATTATCTGATTTATGCCCCGGACGGCGTGGTGCGGCCGCAAGCCAGCCCAGGGGGCGAAACTCCGGGGTCGCTCGGGTGCGTCTATGACCTGGTTTCGGCTCCCATTGCAGGGTGTCCCATCGCGACCGCCACGGAAGTCCCCACGGGAGGCAGCGGAGTGATCGTGATTGTCGACGCCTACGACTATCCGAGCGCGGCTGCGGACCTGGCGGCATTCTCATCCGAATTCGGATTGCCCGCGCCGAATTTCACGACCATTTATGCGCAGGGGTCGAAACCCGCCAACGGGTGCAAGCCGGGCTGGGAACTGGAAGAGTCGCTCGACATCGAGTGGGCGCACGCCATGGCGCCGAATGCCGCGATTGTCCTGATGGAAGCGGCCAACCCCAGCAATACCGACCTTTATGCGGCGGTGAAGGCAGCGAACGCTTACATCGCTGCGCACGGCGGGGCGGGCGAGGTTTCGATGAGCTGGGGTGGCAGCGAGACGAAGAGCGAGACTACGGCCGACAAGAACTTTACGCAGGCGGGAGTGGTGTACTTCGCGTCGTCGGGAGATTCCCCGGGCGTGATCTACCCGAGTTCGTCACCCAACGTGGTGTCGGCGGGGGGAACGCAGGTTGATCGCACGGGCGGAAAGTATTCCAAGCAGGTCGCGTGGAGCGATGGCGGAGGCGGGGACAGCGCGTACGAGCCGATTCCGACATTCCAGAGCAGCATTGCCGGTATTGTGGGCAAGCACCGCGGCACGCCCGACCTTTCGTTTGACGCCAGCAGCGGGTCTCCGGTAGCGGTGTACAACTCGAGTTGCTACGGCGGATGGATTGAAGTTTACGGCACCAGCGTCTCAGCGCCGTCGCTGGCTGGAATCGTCAACAATGCCGGGACATTCAACACCAGCAGCAAGGCAGAAAATACTGAAATTTACTCGAACTACACCAACGCCTCCGACTTTACCGACATCACCTCCGGCAGTTGCGGCACGCACAGCGCCACTACGGGATGGGATTTCTGCACGGGCGTAGGCGTCGTCAAGGGCTTCTCCGGCAAGTAACCTCCCCCGGAGCAGGCGCGGCTCGGCTGCGCTACGCGGCGGATTCGCTTCGGCGAGTCCGCCGCGTTCTATTTTCACTCCAAATTTCAAGCCCAGATGACGAGGCAGCGTGCGCTCGCAGATTGCATCCAAGCGAGAGTTGCAGATGCGGTAAGCTATCCGAGACCTTGCCCGCCGACCAGACAACTCCCCGTAACGTTTACGTCTTTGGACTCACATCCTTTCTGAATGACACGGCCAGCGAGATGGCGTACTGGGTGCTGCCGGCTTTCATCGCATCGCTCGGAGCGGGGCCGGCACAACTCGGGATCATCGAGGGCATTGCCGAGAGCGTCGCGTCGTTTGCCAAACTTTTCTCGGGATACCTTGCCGATCACGTATCGCGCCGCAAGCCGTTGGTGGTTGGGGGATACGTCGTCGCTAACGCCGTAAAACCTCTGCTCGCGCTGGTTTCGTCGTGGGTACAAATCCTCGGAATTCGCTTTGCCGACCGGTTTGCAAAGGGCGTGCGGGGAACGGCGCGGGATGTGATGGTGGCGGAATCGGTGGATCAATCGGCTCTGGGGTCGGCGTATGGATTGATCCAGGCTTTGGATTCCGCGGGTGCGATTGCCGGGCCGCTACTGGCCCTCGCGTTGATTGGGCACTTCGGGATGCGGGGTGTGTTTGCGTTCGCCGGAATTCCGGGCGCGTTGTGCGTTCTGGTGGCGTGGGCGGGGATTCGGGAGGTCCGGCGCTTCGGGGAAGCTTCTCGGGCCAGCGAGGATCGGAGCTCTACATCGAGCTCTCAGCTCCAAGCTCCCAGCTCTCAGCTTCAGGCTCCAAGCTCTCAGCTCCAAGCTCCAAGCTCTTTGCTCTCGGGTCCCAGCGCCAGGCCGACCGGAGCTGGCGCGACCGGCGGCGAGATTTCGAATCCTCGTCTCGGAATTCATCTGCCGTTTGAGTACTACTATGTGCTGGCGGTGGTTACGCTTTTTTCGCTGGCCAATTCGAGCGATATGTTTCTGGTGCTGCGGGCGGGCAATATTGGGATTCCGGCGTCGCAAGCGCCGCTTTTGGGGCTGGTGTTCAACGTTACCTTTACATTTTTTTCCTGGCCGGCGGGAAAATTCAGCGACCGCTTCTCGCGCTCGACCATTGCGGCCACGGGGTACGCGGTATTTGCCGTGGTCTATCTTGTGTTTGCACTCGCGCCTTCGCGACGGGCGATCTGGATGACGATGGCGTTTTACGGGTTGTTCTATGCGCTCACGAATCCCGTGCTGAAGGCTTTGGTGGTCGAAAGCGTTGGTCCTGACGTCCGAGGACGGGCGCTGGGGATTTATTTCTTTGTTTCGAGCATCACCACGCTTCTTGCGAGCGTGATTACGGGCGCGCTGTGGAAGTCCTATGGCGCAGCGGTCCCGTTCTATTTTTCGGCGGGGATTGCCGCGGTGGCAGCGGCGGCGTTGTTGGCACATCGGTCGCCGACGCACGCGTAGAGACGGGGAAACGAATCCCCGTCCCTACTGCATGCCGATGGCGCACGACACCCTTAATCGATGCAGCTTGGCGTTTTCTTGTAGTAACCGTTATACAGGTACTGGTTATAGATACAGTTACCGTTGCCGTCGATGAAATCCTCGACGGCGTTGTAATAGGCGCCGTTTTCCTGGATCTGGTTGTCGATACTCCCCTTCTCAAGCGCGATCCCGTATTTGTAATTCTCATACACATCATTGGCGAGAATACTGTTTCCCGTGGTCGGCGTGGAGCACGGAATGGAAGGCTTTACATTTCCCGTGGGCGAGCAGCCAAGATAGATCCCAGCCAGCTTATTGTCGTATAAGCCGTAGCCGTAGTCGTACGCGCCGTCGTAGCTGATTATGTTTTCCTTGCTGCCGGCGATCCAAAAACCGTATTGCGAATTTTTGAAGGCCGCGCTGTTGTTGAGCTGGTTGCCCGAGCCGCCCACGATTTTGATTCCAGTCACGTTGTAATCAGCGTAGCAATAGATGCAATCATTGCTGCTGGCGTTGTTGAAGAGTATGCCTATGTTGTCGTAGTAAGTGCCCGAGTAATAGATGTTTATGTTGTTGCCTTCGACCTCAAGGCCATAATTCCATCCGCATACGTAAGACTCAGACGACGTAAAGTACATCGAGACGTTGGATGCGCCCGGCAACACATGGATACCGGTGTAGGCGTTCTTGCGTTGATTTTCGGTTTCGCAAGCGGGATCGCTTCCGGGTCCGATGATGGTGTAATCGGCGGCATAGAGGTTGATGTCCTGGCCGGCAATGTCAATACAGCCATTTTTTAACGTGAGACCCTGGGAGAAAATCAGGGGCTCTGCGACCGTGTAGTTGCCGGGCGCACCGATGGTGCAACCGCAGGCGGTGATCGAACTGGAACATTGGGACTGGGCGAAGGCAACCCCAGTACTTGCGATGGCCAGGACGGTGAACCCCAGGACGGTCAATACAAAACGAAATCGCGCGCTTTTCATAGTTTCCCTCTCTTTGTTTTATGTCTTAGTTTGATTTGTGTTTTTGAACCGCTTACTTTTTTCGCTACGGGCTGAGCACTTCATCCAATGCCAGGCTCACTTTCGCGGGCACCCGCCATCGGGCATGGGGAAAGCAGAGTTCTCCGCAAAATTGCCACGAGCCCGCGAGGGCACAGTTGTTGATCGGGATTACTCCGAAAGTTTGTCTTCAGCGCCGCGAAATACCGCGCCCACAGCGGAGAATGATCTTATCGAAGCAGGGTAGTGTCAATATGAAAGTGGATGCCGCAGTTTGTTTTTCACGCGCACTGAGGCGGGAAGGCCGGAATCGACTCCAGGTTAGTTCGCCAGGCTAAAACGAGCGGCCGATTCAGGCAGGATTTGCCGCCGGGTCGGATCTTCGGATCAAGGCGTAGGCGAACAGAAGAAAAACAAAACAAGTCCCGCGACGCTATCGAGCACAACATCGCGCCAGGTTCCCGTGCGCGATGGGATGTAGCTCTGGTGCCATTCGTCCAATGTGGCGACGAAGACCGTTCCGAGCCAAGCCAACAAAGCGATGCGACCGAGCCAGGCTCGGGCGGGATCGAGGGTATAGCGCCAGCCGCGGAGCAGAAGAAGGCTGAGGATTCCGTAGCCGGTGACATGCCCGGCTTTGCGGAGATAGAAATGAAAAATCATGAAACTGTGGAGGTTGACCTGACCGAACAGAGCGGTCACGAGTTTGTAGAGGAAGGCACCCGTGTGATCGGAGGAAAGCAGGTCGGTGGACTCAATGGAAATGAGCGCGACCCAGACCATGGCTGGCCACCAGGCGCGCAAGAGATTGGGGCGAGCGGGGGGCAAAGGTGGCTCTCCCTTACTCGACCGCGTAATTGGGAGCTTCGCGCCCTTACTCGACCGCGTAATTGGGAGCTTCGCGCGTGATCATCACGTCGTGTACATGACTCTCGCGCAGTCCGGCGGCGCTGATGCGCACGAAGCGCGCCTTCTGCTGCATCTCGGCGACGGTGTGGCAGCCGCAATATCCCATGCCCGATTTGAGGCCGCCGACCATCTGGTGCACGATCATCGCGACCGATCCGCGATACGGGACGCGGCCTTCAATTCCTTCGGGCACGAGTTTGCCCAGGCGGTTGGAGTCTTCGCTGAGCACGGGCATGGCGTTGGATGCATCATCGGAATTTTGAAAATAGCGCTCGCTCGAACCCTGCGCCATCGCGCCGAGCGACCCCATTCCGCGATACGACTTGAAGGTGCGGCCCTGGTAGAGGATCAGCTCGCCGGGACTTTCATCGGTACCGGCGAACATGGAGCCAATCATCACCGCGGAAGCGCCCGCTGCCAATGCCTTCACGATATCGCCCGAGTATTTGATGCCGCCATCGGCAATGATGGGCACTCCCGAATCACGGGCGGCGCGGGAGGCCTCGGCGATCGCGGTGATCTGCGGAACGCCGACTCCGGTCACAATGCGGGTGGTGCAGATCGAGCCCGGGCCGATGCCGACTTTAATACCATCCACGCCGGCTTTGATCAGATCGCAGGCGCCGTCGAAGGTGGCTACGTTGCCGGCGAGCAACTCGACTTCGGGCAGATGGGCCTTCACTTTTCTTACTGCCTCCAGGACCAGCTCGGAATGACCGTGGGCGCTGTCGATGGCCAACAGATCGACTTTCGCTTTTGCCAGTTCCTGAGCGCGCTCCAGAAAATCGCCGGTCGCTCCGATGGCGCCGCCGACGCGCAGGCGTCCATGATCGTCCTTGGCCGCGCCCGGATACTTCAGCTTCTTCTGAATATCTTTTACGGTGATCAGGCCCTTGAGGTTGTACTTATCGTCGACGACGAGGAGCTTTTCTACTCTGTGCTCATGGAGAATCTCTTCCGCCTGCTCGAGCGTGGTGCCTACAGGGACGGTGATCAGATTGTCCTTGGTCATCACCTTGCTGATGGGAATATCAAAGCGCGTTTCGAAGCGCAGATCGCGGTTGGTGAGGATGCCGACGAGTTTGCCGTCTTTCAGGGTGATGGGGACGCCTGAAATTTTGTACTTCTTCATGACCTCGAGGGCGTCGGAAACCTTAGCGTCGGGCGACATGGTGACCGGATCGACAATCATGCCGCTTTCCGACCGCTTGACCTTGTCGACTTCATTGGCCTGCTGGTCGACGGTCAGATTGCGATGGACAATTCCCAAGCCGCCTTGTTGCGCGAGGGCGATCGCCATGTGCGATTCCGTGACCGTATCCATGGCGGCGCTGACGATGGGAATATTCAACTGGATGTTGCGCGAAAGCTGGGTCTGGGTGTTGGTGTTGGTGGGCACGACTTCGGAATGCGCCGGGACGAGCAACACGTCGTCGAAAGTGAGGGCTTCGGGAACCGGGAAATGGATCATAAGATTGCTCGGAGAATAATCTTCTATTGTAGGGAGCACCCGCGCATCCGGCAAATCATGCCTTGGGAAGTTTGCCAAAGTGTCTGAAACAGGGTACATTTTGCGTAATTCTGGGATGCTCCAGTGGAGGCTCTAATGCCGCAAAACCTTTCCCTTAGGGTGGCACTCACGTCCGCCATGATGCTGACCCTCGCTGCTAAACCGACCTCTCTAAGAGCGCAGCAGACCTCCGAGGAGGTTCCCAGCTTCACGATTCGGGCCAACACGCGACTGGTAGTGGTTGACGCGGTGGTTCGAGACAAGAAGGGCCAGCCCATTACCGGCCTGAAGCCGGAAGACTTCACAGTGGAGGAGAACGGAAAGCGGCAGAAGATTGCCACATTCACCCCGCCGGGCGCAAATCCGGAGCGTTCGACAACTCCTCCTCCGGGCATCCTCTCCAATCATCCGGAGTTCTTGAAAGCGCCCGGACCCCTGACCGTACTTCTGCTCGATGTGGCAAACTCCGGGTTCCAGGATCAGGCTTACGGCCGATCTCAAATGATTAAGTATGCTCTGGAGCAAAGCCACGCGGGCAAGCCCATGGCAGTCATGGCGCTATCGAACCATTTGTGGATGCTGGAGAATTTCACGACGGACCCGAACGTTCTGATGACGGCGATCCATAACCTGCATCCGGAAGCACCAATTCTCGAAACGGGGACGCCAGCGCCGAGGTCGGCTGCCGGGGACACACTCAGTCCGGCTGCGTCCACCGCCTTCTCCGTAGCGCAGGCACAACTTGCCAGCTTTGAGAGTGAAGTAGCAGAGTACAAACATGACCGGAACACTGAGGTCACTCTGCAGGCTATGCAGGATCTTTCGCGAATGCTATCGGGATTCTCCGGCCGAAAGACTGTGGTTTGGCTGACGGCTAGTTTCCCGTTCGATCTTGTTCCGCTTGACCAGGAAATGACAGGCAAGGAGCTTGCCGCCGATCTTCCCTCTGTCAGGCAAAACTCCATAGGCAAGTCTGAAGTTAATGGTACTTTCGGGCAACGCGTGTCGAGGTATGCCGATGCGATCAAGCGCGCCGAAACAGACTTGGCGAGCGCTGGTATAGCTATTTATCCAGTCGACATGCGCGGCCTCATGACCAAAGGGATGGACGTCAACAACATGTTTGCCCTGCAGGACCTGGCGGCGGAAACCGGCGGCAAAGCGTATGTCAACCAGAACGAGATCAAGGATGGCATCGAGTTGGCAGTGGCGGATGAGGATGCCTCGTACTCGATCGGCTATTACCCGGAGAACAAGAAATGGGATGGCAAGTTCCGGACGATCAAAGTGAAACTCGACCATCGAGAGGCCGATGTGCGGACCCGAAGGGGGTATTTCGCTCTGGAGCCAACGCCGGATAAGAACTGGAAGCCCGACCAGGAAGTGGTGGACGCGTTCCAGTTGAACGGGCCCGCAACGCAAGTGTCATTCATGGCCCAGGTAAAACCGACGGATCCAGGCAAGGCTCGAATCCTCTTCCTCGTGGATGGACATACGTTGAGCACGGAGGACGCGAGCGGCGGCACGAAGGTGAACGTGACTTTCTACGCGGGGGTCTACAACTCCAGTGGCAAGAATCTGGGCGGGACGCGAAGCATTAAAGTGGACCACACATTCGACGCGGCCACATTGCAGCAAGTCATGGCCAAGGGCCTGATGGTTCCTCTCGATATCGACGCGCCCGCAGATGGCAAGGAGGTTCGTCTGGTCGTGCTCGACAACAAGACCGGATTGATTGGGAGCGTTCGGGGTCCGCTCACACAATAGCGCGGAGCATCGTCGAAGATTGCAGGCTAAAAAAGGGCGCCCATTTTGGGGCGCCCCTAATTTTTGGAAACAACGCTTACGTAAACCTTGATAAAAATGAATTTCGCGACGGCGACAGCTACTCTTTCTTGTCGCTACCCTCGGTCTTGCCCTCCGCTTCGTTGGCAGCCATGTTTTTCTCGGCTTGCGCTTCGGCGTCGGCGTTCTCCATTGCCTTGCGCGTTTCTTCCGCCTTCTTGGCGCGGAGTTCGGCACGCTTCTGGCGCTTCTCGTCCAACACCTGTTCGCTGCCCAGCAGTTCGATGAAGGCCTTCTCGGCTCCATCGCCCTTGCGCCATGCGGTGCGGACGATGCGCAG
>JBEKOW010000207.1:0-7931 GCA_049521375.1 Terriglobales bacterium | reverse complement strand
TGGCTATCGACCACGGCCCCCGGATCCGCGTGAATTGTGTTTGTCCCGGCGATACCGATACGGGCATGTTGCGAGCGGAGGCACAGCAATTGGCCGAAGACAGTCAGCGCTTTCTTGCCGAGTCGGCGAAGCGTCCGCTGGGCCGCGTGGGGAATCCGGAAGAAATTGCGCAGGCTGTGTTGTATCTGGCCGGCGATGCCTCTTCGTTTGTGACGGGAACAGCGCTCGTGGTCGATGGCGGCGGCCTCGCAGGCGCTTTCTGAAGTTTCGCTCCCCTGAGGGAAAAGAAAGCTGATGCAAAGCAGTGCACGAAGTCACCTGAGAAAAGCGTAAGAAAATCCGAATGCCACTTTCCACTAAAACCCGAACACTCTCACGAGCCTGGTACGAGCGCGCGCAGCAATCGCTGATCGAAGGCGTCAACTCGCCGTCACGCGGGGCGGCAGTGTATTCGGAAGGGCCGGTGGTGCTGGAACGTGGGCAGGGCTCGCATGTGTGGGACCTGGACGGCAATGAGTATGTAGATTTCATGATGTCGTTTGGGGCGCTGATACAGGGGCACGCGCATCCGAAGATTGTGGAAGTCGTGTCGCGGACGATTGAGGAGGGCTCGCATTTTGCTGCTGCGACTCCAGCCGAGGCCGAGGCGGCTGAGCGCTTTCAGGGCATGGTTCCGACAGCGGAAGCGGTTCGCTTTGCGAATAGCGGCAGCGAAGTGACCATGCTCGCGTTGCGACTGGCGCGCGCCTATACGGGGCGCACGAAGTTTCTCAAGTTCGAAGGCCACTATCACGGCTGGTACGACCCCTATTGCCTGAACGGGCATGCCCACCCGGCGGAACGACTGGGGCCGAGAGAAAATCCCACACGATTTCCGGATTCCGCCGGCATTCCCGCGACCGTATTCGACGACGTGGTACTGGCGCCGTGGAATGATGTTGAGACACTGGAAACAATACTGCGGGGGCATGGACGCGAACTGGCGGCCATCATCACCGAGCCAATCATGGCGAACATGGGGTGCATCCTGCCGCGTGAGGGTTATCTGCAAAGAGTGTGCGAACTGGCTCACGAATATGGCGCGCTCTTTATCCTTGACGAAGTGGTGACCGGCTTCCGATATGCGCCCGGAGGATGCCAGCAGTACTACGGTCTGACGCCTGATCTGAGCACCTTTGGCAAGGCGCTGGGCGCTGGTTTCCCTGTGGGCGCGGTTGCCGGGCCGCGCGCAATTCTCGAGCGCATGCGCTGGGGCAGCGAAGGCATGGTGTTGCATTATGGAACATTCAACGGTCACCGGCTCACAATGCGGGTGATTGCGGCCAATCTCGATCTGCTGGCAGCCAATGACGGCGCGGCCTACCCGCAGATCTATTCGGTTGGAGATGCTGCCATTGCTGGGCTGCGCGACATTTTTCGTCGCCGGAAGATCGCGGCGATCGTGCAGGGTTTCGGACCCATGTTCCAGATTTATTTCACCGAGGCGAATGCCATCCACGATTATCGTGACTATTGCCGCTTTGCTGATACCGCCAAGTATTCGCGCTTTATTCATGGGATGCTCGATCGGGGAATTTACATGACCCCTTCGAACGGCCTGCACTGGATCATCTCGACCGCACACACGATCGGAGACGTGGAAACCCTGCTCTCGGCCGCCGATGAAGTTTGCGCGGAAATGACATGAATGTTGTGTTCTTGGGCGGCGGGCGGATCACGTCGGCGATGCTGGCGGGATTACGGCTGGCGAAAACCCAATATCGTTTGATTGTGCACGATCGCAATCCGCGAAAGCTGCGGCGACTGGAAGGTGAATACGCGATCACTCCGGAACCCGATCTGCAGGGTGCGGTCCGGCAAGCGGAGTTGCTCGTGGTCGCCGTGCGGCCCGATTTGGTGGCGGATCTTCTGCGTGCGATCGGCGAAGTGGATCGTCCGCTGCTCGCGGTCAGCGTTGCGGCGGGAGTTCCCTTGCGCGTGTTAAAGAAATCGCTGGGCGCTCCGGTGCGGTGGGCCCGCGCCATGCCGAGTCCGGTTTGCCGCAACGGGCGGGGACTGACGGCGGTTACTTTTCCGCGAAAGCTACGCCCTGCCGATCGCCAACGGGTCCGCGATCTGTTTGCCAGTTTTGGTCAAGTCGTGGAGATTCCGGAGAGTAGATTCAATGCGTTCACCGTGATCTACTCGTGCAGCCACGGCTATCACGCGCTGGCAACGCTGGCGAAATCAGCCCAGGAAGCGGGGCTAGACCGAAAGACCGCGCTGCTGGCGAGCGGGCACGCACTGGCGGACGGTATAGCCGCGTGGCGCGAAGGCAAGTTGTCGCTTCAGGCGCTGCTTGAAGAAGCAGTTACGCCTGGTGGAATCGCAGCCGCAGCTGCGGGTGGGATGGATGCGGCGGGATATCAGGCTGCGGTCCGCAAAGGCGTAGCCGCCGGATTACAAAGGGCCCGCGCCAACGCCCGCAGATAATTTGAACGGATAACCATCTCACCGCGTGTTCGTCTAACATCTGGGCAACATCTGTGGGTAGTCTGTCTTTCCACTAAACAAAATTACTGATTCAGGAGTTGCAATGCGATATCTTCTCTGTCTGCTCGTCGCGATGGCACTGTTCTCCGCGACGCTGTCTGCCGTCAATTCTCCAGCCGATCTTGAAGCCCGGCGCAAAGCACTCAATGATTTGCTGCACGAGCAGTGGGAGTACACGCTGCGGACCAATCCAATCTATGCTTCGATCCTTGGCGACAAGCGCTACAACGACCAGCTTGATGACTTTTCGCAAAAAGCGATTGATGACAACCTTGAGCAGAGCCGGCGCTTTCTGGCGCGTTTCGAAGCGATCGATACGACGGGATTTCCCGACCAGGAAGTTCTGAACAAGGAGTTGATGGTCCGCGACTTGCGAATGACGGTCGAAGGCGCGCGCTTCAAGCCCTGGGAGATGCCGGTCAACCAGTTCAGCGGGATTCATATCGATGCTCCGCAACTGGTGAGCATTCTCTCGTTCGACAGCGTGAAGGATTACGAAGATTACATCACGCGCCTGAAACTTCTGCCCCGCCTTTTCGATCAGACCATGGTGCAGATGCGCAAAGGCATGGCCGACGGATTGATGCCGCCGAAGATCCTGCTGGAACAGGTGGTAACTCAGTCCAATGGCATCGCCGTTACCGCGGCAGAAAAGAACCCGCTGGCGCAACCGTTTGACAAGTTTCCGGAGAGCATCAACGACGCGGATCGCAAGCGCCTGCGCGAAGAGGGACTGGCTGCCATCCATGATTCAGTGATCCCGGCCTATGTTAAGTTCACGGCATTCGTTCGCGATGAATACGCGCCCAAAGGCCGTACTGAGCCTGGGGTTTGGGCGCTCCCTGACGGACCCGAGCGATATGCCTTTCGAGTAAAAGAGAGCACGACCACGAATCTCACTCCGGAGGAGATCCACGAGATTGGGCTTGCACAAGTGAAGGAGATTGAAGGCCGCATGCTGGGAGTTGCCCACCAACTCGGCTATCCCGACCTGAAGAGTTTTTACGCGGCGATCAAGGAAAATCCAAAATTGCACGCGCACTCGCGCGAGGAGATTCTTGATCTTTACCGCAAATATATCGACGCGATGTACACCAAGCTTCCCGATCTGTTCGGACGCCTTCCCAAGGAAAGACTCGAGGTGCTCCCGATTGAAGAGTTCCGCGAGAAAGAAGCGTCAACGCACTACGTGCAGGGTACGCCCGACGGATCGCGCAAAGCGCACGTGATGGTGAACACGGGAGATTTCGCGAAGCGGACGACTCTGGATGTTGAGACGACTGCGTATCACGAAGGCGTTCCGGGCCATCACCTGCAGATTTCCATCGCGCAGGAACTCCCTGAGCTTCCGCCGTTCCGCCAACAGGAAAACTACACCGCATATACCGAAGGCTGGGCGCTCTACGCGGAACGGTTAGGCAAGGAGGTTGGATTCTTTCAGGATCCGTACAGCTATTATGGGCACCTGCAGGATGACATGTTGCGCGCGATCCGCCTGGTCGTCGACACGGGCTTCCACTACAAACATTGGTCGCGACAGCAGGTGGTAGATTTCTTCCACGAACACTCGGCGATCGATGAACCCGAGGTGCAGAGCGAGACGGATCGCTACATGGCGTGGCCGGCGCAGGCGCTCGGTTACAAGATCGGGCAGTTGGAGATCCTGAAGCTGCGCCAGTATTCCAAAGACGAACTGGGCTCCCGGTTCGATTTGCGCGGGTTCCACGATGAGGTTCTTTCGGGCGGCGCGGTGCCGCTGGATGTTCTTGCAGCGCGGGTGCATGAATGGGTGGGACAACAGAAGGCCCAAGCGGCTGCTGGAGGCGTGGTTCACGCGAAGCAGTTGGCGGAGGCGCGTGGCCCGGGAGTATGATATCCGGCGATGACCACGCCAGAGCAGGAACGGGTCCGGCTCGCTGCAGTTTACTCCGCTATGAGCGACAACGAACTGCTGAAGATCGCCCATAGTGGCGATGAACTTACTGCTGTTGCCCAGGAATTATTTGCAGCGGAAATTGGCCGGCGGGGTCTGAATACCACATCAGTCCCAGTTGACGATTTGTCCGAGGCGGAAACAGCTGAGACGCCCGCGCCGCCTTCCGAGCAGGAATGTGCGCGATTCGCTCGACTCTATTCGGTGCTAAGCGAAGGCGAGTTGGAAGAACTCGCGGTCCGGGGATTCGAACTGAGCGACGCTGCCCATCAGGCTCTGGAGTCCGAGATCGCGAGGCGGGGCCTCAACGTCGCAATCGCAATGCCTCCGGGTGTCGATGTTTACGAACTTAACGAAACTGTCACGGTGCGAAAGTTCCGCGATCTTCCCGAAGCGCTCCTCGCCAAAGGCAGCCTTCAGTCGGCAGGGATCGAAGCGTATCTGTTGGATGACAATATGATCCGCATGGATTGGTTCATCTCCAACCTGCTGGGCGGCATCAAACTGCAGGTTCGTCCAGAAGATGTTGAAGCCGCCAACGAGATCCTTGACCAGCCCACTCCTGAAGTTCTGGAGGTGGAAGGCGTCGGAGACTATGAGCAGCCGAAATGTCCACGTTGCCAGTCGTTCGATGTTGCTTACCAGGAATTGGATAAATTCGCATCTTACGGGACGGCGTATGTGGGCATCCCGATTCCAATACACAAAAGTACGTGGACCTGTCACGCGTGTGGTCATGAATGGACGGCGCCTGACGGCGAACCTTCAGGGGATGCAGCGGCTATCTAGCCGATCCACAGCCGGGTTCTCCGCGAGCTATAATCGCCAGCGATGCGCCAGTTTTTCCGCATGCTGCTGCTGAGTCTTGTGCTGATGATGGTGGCACTCATTTCTGCGCTGACCGCCATGCGGCTGGCCATTCACGGGCGCGAAGTCACAATTCCAAAATTAGTGGGCATGACTCCGTCCGAGGCCGAGCACGTGGGCGCCGCAGCCGGATTGCTGGTTGTAGTCGAGCGCGAGTTTTATAGCGCGAATGTTCCCGAGGGGACGATCATGACGCAGGTGCCGGCTCCGGGGGCCAAGGTCCGGCGGGGATGGTCGATCCGCGTCGCGCAGAGTCTTGGCCTGCAGCGGGTGGCGATTCCCGACGTCACGGGGGAGAGCGAGCGCGCCGCGGAATTGAACATACGGCGCCGCGGTCTCGCGCTGGGGTCGGTTGCGCAAGTTAGCTTGCCAGACGCACCCGGGGACCGAGTCGTATCGCAGAGTCCGCCCGCGAATGCGAGTGGGATCGCGGCTCCGAAGATCAACCTTCTGGTTACCTCCGGTCCTGCGCCGGCAGACTACTTGATGCCGAATCTTACAGGGCAACCGCTCGGAAGCGCGACGCTGGCGCTGCAGGATGCCGGCATGCATATCGGCAAGGTCAGCATGGCACCGCCCCCCACGCCGGGCGACTCGCAAGCCGTGCCTGTTGGGCCATCGGAGCCCAGCCCGGCGAGCCTGATCGTCATGCAAACTCCTCCTCCGGGGCAAAAAGTTGTGACCGGCGCGACGGTAAACCTCGAAGTACGCTAACTGCTCTTGGGCTTATTTTTTTCGCTATTTTTGTTTCTCGACGATGGCGGCGAAAAAACCATCCCCCGGATGGACTCCGGGAATCGTGCGCAGATTTGGACCGCTCACCAGCGATCGGATATCGGTCAAACACAGCTCGCCGGTACGCTGCAGACATTCTAGCTCTGTCTCGCAGTCGGTGAGGGCGAAGCCGGGCGCACCTGCAAGCGCGGCTTCAACGACTTGTTCATTCTCCTCGGGCTCCAGGGAACAGGTGGAATAAACCAGGCGGCCTCCCTTGGCGAGTTGGGCAAGAGCCGATTTCAGGATGGCGATCTGCCGCGCTTGCAGATCGGCGAGATCGGCTGCTGTCAGCCGCCACTTGATCTCGGGGTTGCGGGACAGCGTGCCGGTTCCCGAACATGGCACGTCGGCCAGAATGCGGTCGAAGGACATCGAAAATGGCATCTGGCGGGCATCGGCGGCAAGCACACGAACATTCGGTTGCCGCACCAGACTGCGCATCAGACGCACTCGGTGGGGATGCAACTCCGATGCAACCACGGTGGAGTGCGGATTGCGGCTCGCGAGCAGCGCAGTCTTGCCGCCGGGAGCGCCACAGCAATCGAGAGTGGTTTTCCCCGCTCCAACCAGTAGAGCCACCAATTGCGACGCTTCATCCTGAATCGAGATGCGCCCCTCGAGGTAAGCGCCGGTTCGGGCGATATCGCCCGATAGAACAGTTCGAGCGGATGACAGCAGCGCACCGGGTGCAAGTCGAATCCCGGCGCCAGTGAGTTCATCGATTACTTCAGAATCGCGTTGGCCATCTTGAATATGAATGGTCGTTTTGGGCGCATATTGATCATGCGCGCAGATCTGACGCGCCGCTTCGAGTCCATAAAACTCGACCCACCTGGCTACGAGCCACTCGGGATGAGAAGCGTTTTCCGCCAGCGAAGCTGGGTCGGCAGAGCTTTGGAGCGCGGTAAAAATGCCTTTGCTTGTGCCGGCGATTGTGCCCTCGTCTGCCGTTGTTTCGCGAGCGCCCGACGCAAGTTTGCGCAGTATCGCATTCACAAATGGCGCGGCCGAAGACTTCCGGGCCGCTTTAACCAGTTCCACACTTTCGAAGATGGCCGCGCGTGCGGGAATGCGAGAAAGAAATCGCAGCTGATACAGGCCGAGCCGCAAGGCAGCGAGAACCTCGGCGTCCAGGCGTTGCAGTTTCTGCGATGACGCCTTCGCCAGCTGGGAATCCAGCAACGATTGCCACCGCAGTACGCCCATGACCAATTCGGTCGCCAGCCCGTGATCTGCGGTGGAGAGTTTGGCGCACCGAGCAGAATGGAGAAGTTCGCTGGCGTACGATTGTTCGCGCTCGACCTTCAGAAGAATCTCGATCGCCGCAGCGCGAGCGGGGGAGACGGCCATCGCAACTATTGTGCCATGGCCGTTGTTTCACGGCCACAATCCTGCGGGAAGTCCGCCAAAGCTATCCGCCCAAACGATCGCCGGTCTTGAGCCGGTAGCCGTTAACGAACTCGGGCGCGGTCATTCGGCGCTTGCCCTCGATTTGAACTTCGATCAGGTCGAGCGCAGTGCCCTGCCCACAACCGACCATCAAGTCCGCGGGACTCGCGGCGGCATTCACGGTGATGGCTCCGGGCATCAACTCGCCCGGCTGTTCAAGCGGTTCCGCGCGGTGCACTTGCAGAGTTTTGCCGTTAAAAGCCGTAAAAGCACCAGGCCAGGGCTGAAAGCCGCGCATGCGATTGAACAGGTCATTGGCGGAGCGAGAGAAGTCCATGCGGCCGTCTTCTTTCTTCAAAATGGGAGCGAGCGTAGCTTGCGAATGATCCTGCGGAGTGGGATGTATCTGTCCACTTTCGAGTGCGCGTAAAGT
>JBEKOW010000206.1:0-7973 GCA_049521375.1 Terriglobales bacterium | reverse complement strand
CTCTGCTGCGCCATCGTCGGCGAGGACGAGAAGGGATACATCTCCGCCGTCCTGGATAAAATTGCGACCCGTGTCCCCGCGCCCGTGCTGATCGACAGCACCGAAGCCGACGTAGTGGAAGAGGCGCTGAAGCGCATTCCCGGTAAAGCCATCATCAACTCCATTAATCTGGAAGACGGCGAAAAGCGCACCTCAAAAGTCTTGCCCATGGCCAAGCGCTACGGCGCCGGAGTGATTGCGCTGACCATCGACGAAGAAGGCATGGCGCTGACCGCGGACAGGAAAGTTGCGATCGCGCATCGCATCTTCGACCTGGCAACCAAAAAATACGGAATCCGCCCGGTGGATTTGCTGTTCGACGCGCTGACTCTCCCGATTTCGACCGGCCAGGAAGAATACCGTTCCGCGGGCATTGAAACGCTCAAGGCGGTGAAGCGCATCCGCGAAGAACTGCCCGAAGTGAAGACGGTGCTGGGCGTCAGCAACATCAGCTTCGGCCTCGATGCCTATCCACGCCGCGTTCTCAACTCCGTATTTCTGCACGAGGCAGTAGAAAACGGCCTCGACGTAGCTATTGTCAACTACACGAAGATTTACCCGCTGTACAAAATTCCCTCGGAAGAAGTGGAACTGGCGCGCAAGCTGATTTACCAGGACCGGTCGAATGGCGATCCGCTCCAGGTCTACATGCAGCATTTTGCCGGCGTGAAAGGCAAAGCGCAGGCGCAGACTACCGCGCATGTGGCAACACTCTCCATCGAAGACAAGCTAAAGTACGCCATCATCAACGGCGAAAAATCGGTAGGCGATGGCCAAAGCAAGCGCAGCCTGGAAGAGTTGTTGGACGAAGCCCTGGTCGAGTACAAGCCGCTCGACCTCATCAACACGGTGCTGCTCGACGGCATGAAGACGGTAGGCGACCTTTTCGGAGCGCGCAAAATGCAGTTGCCCTCGGTGCTCGATTCCGCGGGAGTCATGAAAGCCGCCGTAGCCTACTTAGAGCCGAAGATGGAGAAGAGAACCGGAGCACAGCAGAAAGGCACCATCGTGCTAGCCACGGTGAAGGGCGACGTCCACGACATCGGAAAGAATCTAGTCGACATCATCCTCTCGAACAACGGATTCAAGGTGGTGAACCTGGGCATCAAGCAGCCCGGCGACGTCATCATTCACTCCGCGCAAGAGCACAAAGCCGATGCCATCGGTCTGAGCGGGTTGCTGGTGAAGTCGACGCTCGAAATGAAGTACGTGATCCAGGAACTGGAACGCCAGAAACTGGATTACCCGGTCATCTGCGGAGGCGCCGCCCTGACCCGTAAGTATGTAGAAGACGATCTGCGCCGCGAGTATTCCAATGCCGTTTTCTACGGAGAAGACGCATTCGCCGGCCTGCACGTAATGGAAGATTTAGCGTCGGAAGACGGCAAGAAAGAAGCGCGTCTGAAAGATGGCCGAACCGTAAAAGAATATGCAAAAGCCGTTGCCGTAGACGAAGAGACCGGCCCAGTATTCGCCGAGCGCAGCGCAGTAGTAACCGATGCGCCCAATATTCCCGTGCCTCCATTCTGGGGCGTGCGCGTCGTAAAAAATTACGATCTGTCAGAAATTTTCCAATACATCAACGACACTGCTCTGTTCAAGAATCAATGGCAATTAAAGACGGCGTCGCAAGAAGACTACGCCCGGCTAGTGGAAGAGAAGTACCGTCCGATCAAAAAGAAGCTGGAAGAAGATGTGCTAGCCGCCGGCTGGTTCGAGCCCAAAGTAGTCTACGGATATTTCCCAGCCCAAGGTGATGGCAACGACGTAGTAGTGTACGAGCCCGGTTTGCGTGAAGACGGTTCGCGTGGGGACGGACGCATTCGTCCGTCCCAGCCGAGCGAAGCTCGGCAGCAGGCGCCAGCGCCCGAGGGGCGGACGAATGCGTCCGCCCCCACGCAAGCAAAAGAGATCCTCCGCTTCACCTTCCCGCGACAAAAAGAGGGCCGTCGTCTCTGTATCTCCGATTTCTTCGCCGCGCCCTCCTCCGGCAAAATGGATGTCCTGGGCCTCTCCCTGGTCACAATCGGTCCCAAGGCGTCCATAGAAACGCAGCGTCTCTTCGAGGGCGGAGAATACACCCGCTATCTCTATCTCCACGGTTTAAGCGTCGAGACAGCCGAGGCCCTGGCCGAATTCCATCACAAGAAGATGCGAGAAGAGTTAGGCATAGCCGCCGAGGACTCGCCGCACATTCGCGATCTCTTCCATCAGAAGTATCGTGGCTCGCGCTATTCCTTCGGCTACCCCGCCTGCCCAAATCTGGAGGACCAGACCAAACTCTTCGCGCTGCTAAAGCCAGAAGAAAACGTAGGCGTGCGCCTGACTTCAGGCTTCCTGCTGGAACCGGAGCAGAGCACCTCGGCGATCGTGGTTCATCATCCCGGAGCGAAGTATTTTGTGGTGTGAGCGGGCAGGGTACACAGAGCGCTCCAAAGTGAGAACAACGTTTGGAAATCAAAGAGGCCACAGTTGGTGAGGTTAGGGAGTTACTGGAATCTCATCGTGGTATCGGCCACGTTGATCATCGCCTGTATCAGCAAGTTGAAAAGCCGGGCAGGATATTTGTAGGGACATTGGAGTCGCCAGAGGAGTTCCTTAGCCTGGTGTGGCAATCGATCCGACCGTTGCCTTTAGGCGAATCTCGAAAGCCCCCAAAAGCCCACAGGGTGGGGTAACGCACTATTTCGTGCGCACGGTCCGCTTCTTTTCGCCGCCAATCGCCGCCCGCACCATATACCCCGATCGTGTCATCCCCGCCGCCTCCGCCAGTTCATCGATTTTTTCAATCTGGCTTTCCCGCGCCGTAATGTTCACGCGCACCGTGGCATCGGGAGCGTCTACGCTCACCATGAAGGCGATCGCGCCGTGCTTGGACGCATCCTTCGCGACATCGTCGAGCTTCGATGGCTCCGGCACTGCGTCTCCATCCTCGATCATGCCCCGGATGTGGAGCGCCAAGGCCTCCGCCGCCATCCGGCTCGCTTCATCGAGGCTCTTTCCAGCCGTGATGCAACCCGGAAAATCGGGAAAACTCACGCCGTAATCCGAACCCCGGTCCTTATGAAGATAAGCGATATATTCCATGACCTCGCTCCCATACTCCTGGTTCCGGGAATTCATTTCAGCCTGATCCCCGCCTGCTTCTCGATGCTCCTGAGAGTGCCTATCGGTATGTCCCGGTCCGGATGTGGAACCGTCACCCTTCCCGGTTTCGTTGGATGTTTGAATTGCTTGTGACTCCCAACCTGATTCACTTCATACCAGCCGTCTTTCCGTAGCCGCTTGATGACCTCCCGGCTCTGCATGTTCTCTCAGACTTTCTGACATTATACACACGTTATACACACTAAGCAATTGAGAATCCACAACACACTAACACAGGGAATGAAGCGGTCCGCGGCGGTTATGATCTTCCGTGTACCCAATTGCGCCGTTGCCGAAATTAGAGAAGCTGGCGTGGAGCCCAAGCCCAACCTGCTGCATCCAATCGGGGAATGGAGGTAGCTATGTACGTCGTTCTTGGAGCAAGCGGCAACACTGGTCACATCGTGGCGAAGAACCTACTGGCCCACGGGGAGAAGGTTCGCGTCGTCGGCAGAAACGCGGCTCATTTACAACCTCTCGCGGCCCAAGGTGCAGAGGCATTCATTGGCGATGTAAGCAATGCAGATTCCCTGACCAAGGCCTTTCGCAAAGCAGACGCAGCCTACGTCATGATTCCACCCAACCCCACCAGCAACGACTTTCGCGGTTATCAGGAGACCGTCAGCGACGCTATCGCCGCGGCGGTAAAAACCGCGGGTGTCACCCACGTCGTTTCACTGAGCAGTTTCGGAGCTGACAAAGAATCTGGTACCGGTCCCGTGGTCGGCCTTCACACCCTCGAACAGAAACTCAACCAGATCGATGGTCCGAACGTGCTCCATCTGCGCGCCGGCTATTTTATGGAGAACACGCTGCCTCAGGTCGGCGCAATTCGCATGACCGGCTCCGCCATAGGACCGGTTTCCCCTGACCTCAAACTTCCCATGATCGCCACCCGCGATATCGGCGAGGCCGCCGCGGATGCCCTGTTGCGCCTGGGTTTCCGCGGCAAGCAGACCCGCGAGTTGCAGGGACAGCGCGATCTCGATTACACCGAGGCTGCGACCATAATCGGCAAAGCCATCGGCAAACCCGCTCTTGGATACATCCAGGCGCCCGTAGATCAGCTTCGTGCCGCCATGGTACAGATGGGGATGTCAGACAATTTCGTTGGACTAATCCTCGAGATGGCTGGCGCCCTCAATCGGGGACACATGCGGGCGCTCGAACCCCGCACTTCGCACAACACCACGCCGACCTCGTTCGAAACCTTCGTTGCCGATGACTTTCTACCGGCCTATCAGCAACAAGCCGCAGCCTAACCCCGCATCGGGCGGATGCCCGTCGGTACCCCACGTCTCGCGCTGGTCGAGACGTGGGTGCCGATACCGCTTCGACTCTTCACGGCAATGACGCCTCCCTCCCGAATGACCCATTGGAGCGCAGAGTTCGACTATACTGATCGGTTTTCATTTCCAAAGGAGAGAGAATATGCTGCGTAACACTTCGCTGATCGTATGCCTGGCGCTCGTCGCACTCACTGTCGCCTGCTCGAATGCCCCTACTCCCCCTGCTCCACCGCCTGACACGCGCGCCGCGGATGTGCAAGCGGTGAAAGACGTCGAAGCAGCCTGGGTTAAAGACGCCGCGACCAAGGACCCCGACAAGTGGGCCAGCTATTTTGCCGAAGATGGCTCCGGACTCTACCCCGGCGGCCCAATCCTGAATGGGAAGGCGGCCATTCGCGCGGCCATCGTGCCAATTCTTGCCGATCCCAATTTCTCGCTGACTTTCCAGTCCACGCGGGCGATGGCCTCCAAGGGTGGTGACATGGTCTATTCCGAGGGCACCTACACCATGACTATAACCAATCCAAAGACCAAGAAGCCCATGACCGACAAGGGAAAATATCTGACGGTCTACAGCAAGCAGGCCGATGGAAGCTGGAAGGCTGTCTCCGATACATTCAATTCCGATTCACCGATGTAGGATTCTTCAAGAACGAACTGCTCAGGAGAAACGCTGCCCCACGTCTCGCGCTTTTCGAGACGTGGGTGCCGATATACCTCGACTCTTCACGGGAACGTTAAATGCTCACGTAGGGACAAGGCGCGGCAAAAGAACGACTACAAGCTTTCTTCGAGGCATTCCGAGGGTGTGGAAGAAACCGCCCGCGAGTGCTCGCGTACGATCACCAGTCCCACCAGAACCGCGCTGACCAGCATGAGCACCCGAATATAAAGCCCGGCGTGAAATGCCTGATCGCCAGCCGCGGTTCGGACCAACCCGGACGTGGCGCTGATGGTGCAGAATGCGAAATAGATTTTCTCCATCCATCCCCGTGAAATGACGAGCAGCCACAGAAGAATCGAGGAGACGATGGCAAAGATTCCGCAGAGTATCCAGGTGCCACGCGATACCGTGGACGCGACCCAGATGCCGGGCACCGGATTGGCCGCAACCATTTGCCGCACCGCAATCAGCAGGAACACGATGGAATGCACCAGCGCGACAACGGCGCGTTTGCGGTTGGTGAGAATGGAAAATCCGCTCATGCCTACTTCAATGTACCGAAAGTGGCGGCCATAAGGCTGTGATCCAGGTCACGCGAGGCCTGAACCTTTGGTTACACTAGTCCGCCCTCGTTTCCTTTTGACAGGAGGTTTGTGGCCGGGGAGAATGACGGATATTCCAGCGTGCCGGGAGAACTGAATCCACAAACTTGTGTCACAAACTTGTGTTCACAACCGGGAGAGGAAATTATGAAGAAAAGCATTGTTGCCGTCGTGCTTTCTGTGTGTCTATCGTTTGTTGCCGGAATCGCGGTCGCCGATCGAGTGCATGACTGGCACGATCTGGAAGCGGTTCATGGCCACGTGCAGGAAGCTATCCACGAACTGGACCACGCCCGCGAAGCCAACCACTACGATATGGCCGGCCATGGCGCCAAGGCGGAGCATCATCTGCATGAAGCGGAGCGTGAACTGCACGAAGCCATCGAAGCGATTCGGGCGGAACACTAGAAGCCGTCTTTTATCGGTGATCGGTCATCAGCCACCAGCCATCGGGCTAGCGCCAGGGGAAGTCCCTCCCCACGGCGGTTAGCTGACGGCAGATGGCTGTTTTTTATTTTCAGCGCGGAAGTTTTCCGCGACTGCTCATACGTCGAGCGACACGAGGGACTCTGCGCTCACCGCTCCGCTGCCGAGCGCGAACTGTTGCAATTCCTGCTGCAGAGAAGTGTAGGCCTGTTGCGCGCCCGTGAGGTTGCTGGAAGCAACACCTTGGCCCACCCCGTTGAGGTCCTGGATCGGGGAAGTTTTGCCGTCGGGGGCTGCGTTCCAGCCGCCGCTTCCTTGGGGATTGAAGCCGTCTCTCAAAGGATCGTGCCATCTGTGGAGATCATGCTGCACGGTGTTGAAATCCTTCTGCGCGGCCGCAACATTGCCCGACTTGAGATCGGATCCCACTTGTTGGAACGCTTGTTCGAAAGCGTTCGTCGTAGCCGCGGAAGTGCCGTTCGAAGCCGTGCCGGGGGTGGCCGTCGACTGCGAAAAGGCCTGTTGCAGGGTGGCAAAGTCGGACTGTGCGGCCGACAGATTGCCCGACTGCAGATCCTGCGCGAGTTGCTGCACTTGCTGCTGCACCGAATTGACGGCCGGTTGATATGGATTGGTGACGCTGCTTTGAATCCCGCAGATGGACATCGATGTACCTCCATGTAAAGTTGAAGAAACGTTCCGCATGAATCCGCTGCCGGAGTTATTGCTGCTGATCGCCGGCGAGGTTCCAAGTGGACCCAGTGGCGTCATTGCACGCTCGATTCCATTCGCCCTGGGCAAGCGCGCGCCGCGACAGTGGTGTATTTTGCGGCAATTTCCGTACCGTGACGCGCCGCAAAAACATCAGTGCACGGTTGCGATCGGCAAACTCTGCACGGGTGACCAAGGCAAGAGTTGCCGGGTCTCAGGCTGGATCAAGCCCAGTTATTGAAACCGAACTCAGAATCGGTAAACTTGTCCCCATGGCGCGGAACTTTAAAGATTTGTCGGAGCGCGAGATCCTGGCCCTCGCGATTTCACTCGAAGAAGAAGACGCCCGCGTGTATGCGGATTTCGCCGATGGTCTGCGCGAAACGTATCCGGCAACGGCGAAACTGTTCGATGACATGGGCGCTGAGGAATCGGGTCATCGGACATCGCTGATCGCAACCTACAGGGAGCGCTTCGGCGACCATATTCCGCTGGTCCGGCGGCAGGATGTGAAAGGCTTTGTGCAACGCAAACCGATGTGGCTGGCGCGTCCCTTGAAAATCGAAAACGTGCGCAAGCAAGCCGAGATCATGGAACTGGAGACGCGCCAGTTTTATCAGAAGGCAATGACGCACGTGACCGATGCCGGGATCCGCAAGCTGCTCGGCGATCTGGAAGAGGTCGAACGCAAACACCAGGTGGCCGCCGAGGCGATGCAGGAGAGTATTCCGCAGGCGGTTAAGAAATCGGAGGACGAAGCCCAGCGCCGTCTGTTTGTATTGCAGATTGTGCAGCCCGGCCTCGCCGGCCTGATGGATGGATCGGTGTCGACGTTGGCGCCGGTCTTTGCCGCGGCGTTTGCCACCAAGAGCAGCAACGATGCATTCCTGGTCGGCCTCGCCGCCTCAGTTGGTGCGGGAATTTCGATGGCGTTTGCCGAGGCGCTGTCAGATGACGGATCGATGACCGGTCGCGGGCGTCCCGTCCTTCGCGGTGCGGTGACGGGATTGATGACGACGGCCGGCGGAATCGGGCACACGCTTCCGTTCTTAATTAAAGATTTTCATGTGGCGTTCGTAGCCGCGGTGATCGTCG
>JBEKOW010000205.1:0-8061 GCA_049521375.1 Terriglobales bacterium | reverse complement strand
GGGCAACTTATGCTGCAGGGCATCGCGCCCTACAAACTCGCCTATACCATGAAGCTTCCTGGTACTGCGGCTGCGTACGCGGTCATTCTTGTTCTCTTTGGAGAGAGCGCGGCCGGGATTCACCTCGGCTTGCTACTTCTGAACGCCGCGACCAGCCTGCTGGTTTACATGCTGGCAAAGCGGTTCGCGGGCCTTCTCGCGGGCGCAGTGGCGGGCGCGGCCTACGCCCTGCTTTCCAGCAGCGCCTCAGTGCTGGGATTGGCCGCGCATGCAACCAACTTTGTGGTCCTGTTCGCGCTCGCCGGAATTCTCGTGCTGCTCACCGCTATCGAGAGCGGCCGCTCCTGGCAGTTGTTTGCCAGCGGCGTCCTGTTGGGGATCGCCCTCCTCATGAAGCAGCCGGGCGTTGCCTTCGCTGTCTTTGGAGGGCTGTATCTCGTTGCACGTGAGTGGTCGCGGCCCATCCACTGGAAGTGCCTGCTGGCCCGAGTCGTCTGGTATGCCGGAGGTGTGGTTCTTCCGCTCGGCGTCACCTGTCTGATTCTCATTTCTGCCGGCACGTTGAGGACTTTCTGGTTTTGGGTTTTCACCTACGCGCGCGAATATGGATCGGAAACCACCTTGTCGCTCGGCCTCCAGCGATTCTTGCAGGTGTTTCCGCCGGTTGCCGGAGCTGCCGCCGGGGTCTGGATTTTTGCTGGTTTCGGACTGACCGCATTGCTTTGGGATCGGGAGATCCGCGCCCATGCGAAGTTCATCGCCGCGTTTCTGTTGTTTTCGGTCGCGGCCGTTTGCTTCGGCCTGTTTTTCCGCGAGCACTACTTTATTCTGATGCTCCCAGCCGTGGCTCTTCTGGCGGGGATTGCGGTCGAGTCTTCCACGCGGCTGCTGGCTCGCACCGCCCGCGCAGTGGTGTGGCGCGCAATTCCAGTTTTGCTCTTTTTGCTGGTGCTGGGTTTCTCTGTTTTTCAGCAGCGGGCATTCCTCTTCGCGCGCGATCCGATCGCCGCTTCCCAGTGGCTCTACGGCCCCAATCCTTTTCCTGAAGCAGTGGAGATCGCACGCTATATTGAGGGGCACACTACTGCAAGCGATCGAATTGCCGTACTAGGGTCGGAGCCGGAAATTTATTTCTACTCGCACCGCCGCTCCGCGACCGGATTCATCTACGTTTACGGCCTGATGGAAGACCAGAAGTATGCGTTCCAGATGCAAGGGCAGATGATTGACGAGATCCAGTCGGCGCAGCCTCGATTAGTTGTGGCCGTGAATACGCGCGTCTCATGGCTGGCGTCGGAGGGCTCACCGCAAGCCCTGGCATTCACAACCTGGGCCAGCAGCTTTCTCGGGGACCACTATGATCTGGTGGGAGTGGCGGATCGCGTAGGCGATCACACCGAGTACCGCTGGGGTGAGGCAGCCCTAGCCTACCAGCCGCGTTCCCGCAACGTAATCGGAATCTTTCGAAGGAAAGAATGACGGCGAAGGTAGCCCGCAATTAGCGCGCACGATCAGCGCATCCCGAAAAGCAAACAGCCACGAGCTGACGGCCTCAAGCACGTGGCTCGCTGCTAATAATGCACGATCGCGCTAAACGATTTTGGATCGAGCGAGGCTCCGCCAACGAGAGCGCCGTCGATGCCTTCCGCCGTCATCAAGGCGTGCGCGTTGTCTGGCTTCACCGAACCTCCATAGAGAATACGCAGCTGGTTCGCGAACTCCTCCCCGAACGATTGCGCGGCCTCGCTGCGGATAATACCGTGAGCGTCGGCGGCCAGTTCGGGCGTCGCGGTTTTTCCCGTGCCGATGGCCCACACCGGCTCATAAGCTACCACCAGATGGGCAGCCTTCTTGGCCGAAACTTTATTAAAAGCGCGCAGGCACTGGCGGCGCAGCACGTCGTCGGTCAGCCCTGCTTCGCGTTCTTCCAGTACTTCGCCAACGCACACGATGGGGATGAGTCCGGCTTCAATCGCTGACTTGAGCTTGAGGTTCACGGTGTCATCGGTCTCGCCGAAATACTGCCGGCGTTCCGAGTGTCCTATGATGACATGCGTAACACCGGCCGCCACGAGCATGCTCGCGCAGACTTCGCCCGTATAAGCGCCTTCTTTTTCCCAGTGCATGTTCTGCGCGCCGATGGCGACCCGGCTGCCTTTCGCGGCGTGCACGGCAACGTCGATCGCGAGGTAGTTGGGGCAGACCACAATTTCGTCGCGGTCGTGATCCTGAACGAGGGGCAGGAAATCGCGAAAGAAATCCTGGGCCTGCGCGACCGTTTTGTACATCTTCCAGTTAGCGGCAATAACTTTTTTTCGCATGAAGACCTTTCTCACAACGATGAGGAATCAAGACTTCTCGAAGATAGCGGAATTCGCGGGTAGATCGCGAGAAATCTCTTCCGCCGCGAGCACATACGTTTTGCAGTCGTCCGTATCGAACAGCACGAAGCGTACGCGTTGCAAATGAGTGGCGTCGGCCAGAGCTCCGACAGCAGCCTTGATTGCGACGGCTGCCGCTTCGCGTACGGGATAGCCGTAGGCTCCTGTCGAGATGGATGGAAACGCCAGCGACTTGATGCCATGATCATCCGCCAGGCGGATCGACTCGCGATAGCAACTGGCGAGCGTTTCCGCTTCGCGCTGACGGCCTCCACGATAGATTGGTCCAACGGTGTGCACGACGTAGGGGGCAGGCAAACCGCCTCCCGTCGTGATCACCGCTTTACCCGCCGCAAGCGAGCCGATCTTGCCTACGATGCGCCGGCACTCTTCGAGGATGGATGGACCTCCCGCCCGATGGATCGCGCCATCCACGCCGCCTCCGCCCAGCAGGGAAGAGTTGGCCGCGTTGACGATAGCCTCGGTATTTTCTTTCGTGATGTCGGCCGGGCCCGCGAGTTCCAGAGTTTTACGACCGGCGAAAGTTATTTTGGCTGCGTAATCAGGCATCGCGGTTTCGCGGTTGATCGATCGCATTGGACGTATGTCAGTCGAGTCGTCCGGGCCACCATCTTGCAACGAATCCTTCACGGTCGGCCGATTTTCTTTGCTGTGAGTTCCACGTAAGACACAACTGCCATGGGCTTGTCCGGCGGTTCGAATTTCCCGGTTACTCTATTTCTTGTCCGTTAGAGCTTCGACTCCCGGCAGCTTCTGCCCTTCGAGAAATTCCAGCGAGGCCCCGCCTCCTGTTGAGATGTGGGTGATTTTGTCAGCTACACCGGCGGCTTTCACTGCGGCCACTGAATCACCACCGCCCACAATCGTGGTAGCTCCAGCATTCTCAGCTACCGCATTCGCAATTTTGTTCGTGCCTTTGGCAAACGGAGGCATCTCGAAGACTCCCATTGGTCCGTTCCAGACGATGGTGCGCGCGCGCGCAATCTCATCCGAGAATGCCTCGATGGTCTCGGGCCCAATGTCGAGGGCCATCATGTTGTCGGGGATCGGGTGGCTCGGGCCGATGATCTTTGTCAGCGCGCTTGCATCGACGCGGTCCGCGATCACGTGATCGGTGGGCAGCAGAAATTTTACTTTGTGTGTCTTGGCCTGCTGCAGAAGCTCTTTTGCGAGTGGGATCTTGTCTTCCTCAACCAGCGATTTGCCCACCGGCTGGCCCTGTGCCTTAAGGAAGGTGTAAGCCATGCCCCCGCCGATGATGAGCACGTCGACTTTGGTGAGCAGGTTCTGGATGACTCCGATTTTGTCGCTTACCTTGGCTCCGCCGAGAATCGCAACGAACGGACGCTCGGGATTCTGCAGCGCGCGCCCAAGATACTGCAGCTCCTTTTCCATGAGCAGCCCGGCTGCGGATTTCTGCACATATTTCGTGATGCCAACCGTCGAAGCGTGAGCCCGGTGCGCAGTGCCGAACGCGTCGTTGACGTAGAACTCGGCGAGATTAGCGAGTTGCCTGGAGAAAGCTTCATCGTTCGCTTCTTCCTCAGCGTGGAAGCGCAGATTCTCCAGCAACAGCGCCTGACCCTTTTCGAGTTTGAGTGCGACTTCCTCGGCCTCGGGGCCGACGCAGTCGGGGCAGAAGCCAACGTTTTCTCCGCGCGAGAGTTCGCGATCGAGCAGCATGCGCAGCCGCTCGGCGACGGGCTTGAGGCTCATCTTCGGATTCGGTTTGCCCTTCGGTCGTCCCAGATGCGAAGCCAGGATGAGCCGGGCGCCGTGGCGCAGGGCGTACTCGATCGAAGGCAGGGTCTCGCGGATGCGGGTGTCGTCCATGACGCGCCCATTGTCGAGCGGAACATTAAAGTCAACGCGCATGAAAACCCGCTTGTCGTTGAGAGGAAGATCGCGGATAGAAAGTTTCGGCATGAATTCTCCAGTATTGCGTGGGCGGACACTCCTGTCCCCCAGGCTCCGCTCAAACTGCCGGGGCGGACAAGAGTGTCCGCCCCACACGGACTACAGGCCTTTGGCCGCCATGTAATTGATCAGATCGCGGACGCGGCAGGAGTATCCCCACTCGTTGTCATACCAGGAGATCACCTTCACCAGGTTGCCGCCCACCACCAGCGTCATCTTGGCGTCCACGATCGACGACCGCGCATCGCCCTTGAAGTCGCAGGAAACCAGTTCGTTCTCCTCATAACCGAGGTAGCCCTTGAGGGGCCCGGATTCAGAGGCCTGCTTGAGCGCAGAGTTCACCTCTTCCTTCGTGGTCTTTTTTTCCACCAGAGCGACCAGGTCGACGACGGAAACATTCGGAGTCGGTACGCGCATAGCGAACCCGTCCAGCTTTCCGGCGAGTTCCGGGATGACCAGCTTTACGGCCTTGGCCGCGCCGGTTGTGGTCGGAATCATGTTAAGCGCGGCAGCGCGGGCGCGCCGCAGATCCTTGTGTGGAAAGTCGAGGATCACCTGGTCGTTGGTATAGGAATGGATCGTCGTCATCGTCCCGCAGATGATCTTGAAATGATCCTGAATCACCTTGGCTACCGGAGCGAGGCAATTTGTGGTGCAGGATGCGTTCGAGATCACGTGGTGCTTGGCGTGATCGTACTTGTCCTCGTTGACCCCCAGCACGACTGTGAAATCTTCATTCTTGGCGGGCGCCGAAATGATGACCTTCTTCACGCTCCCGCGCAGATGCTTCTTCGCGTCGTTGGCGTCGGTGAATCGCCCGGTTGACTCAATCACCACCTGTGCTCCCACCGATTCCCACGGCAGCAGGGCCGGATCTTTCTCCTTGAAAACCTTAATCGTCTTGCCGTCGATAGTAATGCTGTCAGTGCCCGCCGTGATTGTATTAGGCAGGTTGCCCAGTATTGAATCGTACTTCAGAAGATGAGCCAGCGTTTTAGGATCGGTGAGGTCGTTAACGGCGACGAATTCCAGATTCTTGTCGTTGAGCGCCGTGCGAAGAACGTTGCGTCCGATGCGTCCAAACCCATTAATGCCAACTTTCACAGCCATGGAGCCTCCGTAAGAAATATTTTGATTGCTCAGACAGATAAACCCAGGAAACGTAAACCAACCTTTGATGGTAACAAAGCGGGGGAGAAGGCGTAAATGAGACAGGTCGTCGGATGGACGTATCGCTCCTCGTTCGCTCGTCAAGCGGCTCCGCAGATAAAAGATTTCGAGAGCGATGAAGGACAAAAACCGAACGGCGTCACTTCAACCCGACGCACCGATCCGAATCAGATCCAAACTACTCTAGCGTGATCTCTACATACGTGTCGCTATTCCTCCATAGAAACGGCAGCCGCGCCAGCCAGTACTTCGCCCTAATGGCGTCGCGGGCGCGCGCCGATTCCTCGGATGGCAGGATGCGCGCCGTAGCCGAGAACTCCGGACCCGTAATTTTTCCCCGGATCGTGCAGGGAGCGATCTTCACCTTCGGGTTATTGCGCAGCCGCTTCACCTTGCCGAGCTTCTTGTTGGTCATGAAGTAGATCTTGCAGCCGTCTTCGGCGAACCAGATTGGCGTGTATACTGCGACTCCGGTTTTTCGGAAGGTGGCAAGCGAGATGTAGCGCTGTCCGTGAATCTCGGCGGGGATGGCCATCGTTAAGTATTGTAATCAGCGACGGAAAAATTTGTTCAGCCGCATTTGCAGAGGGTTGGTCGCGGGGCGCGGGCGTTTTACAATAGCGCTTTATTAATTCGTGGGGGGACATGACGATTCGCTGGAAAGAATGGGAAGGTCGTACGGTCGATGGCAAATATCTTTTAGGCAATTATCTAGGCGGGTCCGAAGCGAGCGCCGTTTTTCGTACGCGCATCGCGAATGCCGGCGCAAAACAAGATGCCGCGGATGCGGCCATCAAATTAGTGTGTGCCGGGGGCGCCGCTGCGGAAAGCTACCTGCGCCATTGGCAGGCAGCCAGCGAACTCACTCATCCCAACCTGATCCGTATCCTGGCAGTCGGAGACGCCCGTCTGGATGCCATCGATCTCGTCTATGCGGTTGAGGAACTGGCGGAAGAAAATCTCGCCCAGATTCTTCCCGAACGCGCCCTCACCGCCGAAGAAGCGGGCGGGACGCTGGGTCCGGTTCTGGCCGCTCTAGGATACGTCCACGGAAAGGGCTTGGTGCACGGCCGGATCCGCCCCTCGAATATTCTCGCGTCCGGAGACCAGGTGAAGTTGTCGAGCGACACTTTGAGCAAAGCGGGCGAAATTCCCGCCGCCGTGACCGCGTACGACGCTCCCGAAGTTCTGGCCGAGGGACTCTCCCCTGCGAGCGACGTATGGTCCCTCGGAATCACGCTGGTAGAAGTGCTCACCCAACGCGTGCCCTCCTGGGACGCCGCGCGCATGGAGCTGAGCACGCCCGGCATTGGCAAAAATGTCCCCGAGCCCTTTCGCGGAATTGAGCAGTGCTGTCTGCAGGTCGACCCCGCAAAACGTTGTGGATTGCGAGAGATTGCCAACCGGCTCGAAGGTTGGAAGCTTGACGACCGCAAAGTGGAGAGTCCCAAACTGGACGGTCCTAAATTGGCTGCGCGCGCGGAATCGGTTCGTCCGCAGTCGGAACGATTGCCTGCTCCCGTGTTCGCGGCAACTGCGGCCTTCCCCAAGAAAGCCGCGAAGGGTCCGTATGTGCTGGTGCTGGTTGCTGCCCTATTGGTGGCGTTGTTTTTCATCGTGAGGCCAAAACCTTCCACGGCCCCCGCGGATTCTCAGAGTTCGTCGACGCAAAGCGCTTCCACGCCCATCGCTGCGCAGCAATCGCTGCGGCCGTCATCCGCATCGCCGTCTCCCGCGCTGCCAGCGACCCCAACTGCTGCGCTCGAACAGAAACTTGGACCAAATACGGGCCAGAAAGCGGGGGCGGGGGGGCAGGAAATTTTGGAGAGGGTAACGCCGGTGGTTTCTGCTGGGGCTCAGCGGAGCATTCGCGGGACGATCAAGGTTCGGGTGAGAGTTGACGTGGATGCGGCCGGGAATGTGACCCGGGCAAAGCTGAAAGAGGGACGGGGGAAGCGGTACTTCGCGCGCGCCTCCGTGCAGGCGGCGCAGGGGTGGAAGTTTGCTCCGGCGCAGGACGCGACCCGGCGGGAGTGGGTCTTGTCATTTCTTTTCAACAGGATGCAACTCGACACGGCGGCAGTGCGCACCCGCTGATGGGCTATGCCCGTGGTCCAGGGCCGCGCCCCGGACCCAGCCGGTCTTCTCTTTTGGAGTATTCCACGTGGAACATTATGCATACTTTCATGTACGTACAAGGTTGTTGTTACAAAGGCGAAGAAAAGTCGAATCCTCCGAGGCGAAGTCGGTTTTGGGCCGAGCGCGAAAGAGGGCGAATCGGTGGTTTTGTAGTGGTGGGTATGTTTACTCTCTGGTTATGGGAGTACAGGCTTCAGCTTTATTTAGCCTATTCGAATGCTGGAGTTAGGGGTTGGGGCGGGCGATTTATAATGAAGGGCTTACGGCTAAGTATCCGGAAATAAGGGGCTTACTGGTTTTGGGACTTCTTGCGAAAGTCAGAAGTCAGAGGTCAGATTGCAGAAGTGAAATCTTAGAGCTCGCGATGGCGCGCTGCGTGGGCGGGGATTTTCGCGGAGGGGCTTCTCCTGCGGAACGTACCTGATTGCAGAGT
>JBEKOW010000204.1:0-8118 GCA_049521375.1 Terriglobales bacterium | reverse complement strand
GCGACCGTGCTGAAGCAGGCTGAGATCGAGCGCCAGCGCATCGAAACGCTGGCCATGGCCGAGAAGCAGCGCCTGATGTCGGAAGCCGAAGGCCACGCGTCGTCGATCCGCCAGCAGGGTGAAGCCGAGGCCGAAATCATCTTCAAGAAAGGCGAAGCCGAGGCGAAAGCAATGAACGTGAAGGCCGAAGCCTTCCAGGAATACAACCAGGCAGCGGTAATCGACAGGTTGTTCGCGAGCATGCCGGAAATTGTGAAGGCGCTGGCGAGCCCGCTGTCGAACATCGACAAAATCACGATCGTCTCGACCGGCAACGGAGACGCCGCCGGGATGAACAAGATCACCGGCGACATCACCAAGATGGCGGCGCAAATACCCGCGTTATTCGAAACGCTGAGCGGGATGCCGCTGGGCGAACTGCTGGGCAAGGTCCGCCAGATCGGCGATAAATCGCCGAAGTTGCCGGACAAAAATTAAGGTCGTGTCGTTCGTCATTCGGCGCTGGTCGATCGGAAGGTAGGAACGATCCACAAGGCGCGAACGACGAACGACCATCGACCATCGACCATCGACAAACGACGAATTTCAGGAGGATTCCGTGCAGGACGAAGTGCATCACGCAAGATCGCTGGGACTGTCAGTGGCGCTGGGAGGCGCCATGGGCGCCGCCATCGGCGCGGCAACAGGACACATGGGAGTCTGGGTGGCCGCCGGCATCGCAGTCTATATCACGATCACCATCGTGGGCGGCGCCTGGAAAACGAATCGAAATTAGGGGGATCGCGCGGCCGTAGTGGCGGCGCGAGATTCCCAACGGCGAACGACGAACGACGAAAGACAAACAACGAACGACGAACGACGGAATTTCACGAGGTGCTATATGGCATTACTGGAGCGCGTTTCAACATTAGTCCGGGCAAACCTCAACGACCTGATCGACAAGGCCGAAGAGCCGGAGAAGATGATCAAGCAGGTTATTCTCGACATGCAGAACCAGCTTCTGCAGGTCAAAACGCAGGTCGCGATTGCCATCGCCGATCAGCACCTGCTCGAAAAAAAGAAAGTGGAGAACGACGATAAAGTGCAGGAATGGATGCGCAAAGCCGAACTCGCCGTCGACAAGAAGCAGGACGATCTGGCGCGGGCCGCGCTCCTCCGCGTGGAAAGCTACCGCGAAATGAGCGCCGGCTTCACACAGCAGGTTGAAGATCAGAAAGCGCAGGTCGAAAATCTGAAGTCGGCTCTGCGCAAACTGGAGCAGAAGATGGCCGAGGCAAATACCAAGGCCGATCTTCTGATCGCGCAGCACCGCCGGGCGCGCGCCGCCAGTAAGGCCACCGACGCGCATTCGGGGATGAGCGCCAATGCGAAGTCGGCTACTTTCGATCGCATGAAGCGCAAGGTCGCGCGCGAAGAAGCCGTGGGACAGGCCAAAGTCGAACTCTTGGCCGACGACGTCGACGACCGCCTGGCAGCGCTCGAAAAGGAAGATCGCATCGAGCAGTTGCTGACGGAGTTGAAAACAAAGCGCGGCGCGTAAACGGCGATGGCCCGACTCAGTTCGCACTGGGCCAACAGGCGCACTGAAAGGAACATACACGTGAAACGAGCATTGATGTGTGCAGTGGTTCTCTGCATGGCCTCCGTCGCGCAAGCTCAGAACATCGCCGGGGACTGGCAGGGCACTCTCAAAGCGGGCGCGGCGGAGTTGCGCCTCGTCCTCCACATCACCCGGAACGACGATGGTAGCTTGAAGGCGACACTTGACAGCGTCGATCAGGGGGCCAACGGAATTCCGGTGGCTGCAATTTCCCTGAAGGATTCAAACCTCAGCCTCACCGTGAACGCGGTTCACGGCACCTACGAGGGCAAACTTTCCGCCGATGCCAACGAGATTACCGGTATCTGGACGCAGGGCCAGCCCTTGCCTCTCAATTTCAAACGCTCGGCCGTACCCGTTAAGCCAGAACATCGGCCAGCCAAGCCATCCGACATCGACGGCGCGTGGCAGGGCACGATCGAGGCCGGCGTAGCGAAGCTCCGCGTCGTCTTTCACATCACCAACATGGAAGATGGCCTGCTGGCCACGCTAGACAGTCCGGATCAGGGAGCGGCGGGCATCCCAGTAACGAGTGTGTCGCGGCAGGCTGCCACGCTCAAGATGGACGTGAAGTCCATTGATGGGCATTTCGACGGCAAGATCAGCAGCGACTTGAACACAATCGAGGGCACGTGGTCGCAGATGGGCAATTCGCTGCCGCTGACCTTGAAGCGCGTCAAGGACTCGATCGAACTGGAGCGGCGGCGTCCGCAGAATCCGACGAAACCGTACCCCTATAAAGAGGTGGAAGTTTCCTACGACAATAAGGCGGCCGGCATCACGCTGGCCGCAACGCTCACGTCGCCCTCGGGCAACGGCCCCTACCCAGCGGTGGTCTTGATCACCGGTTCGGGGCCGCATGATCGCGACGAGAGCCTAATGGGCCACAAGCCTTTTCTCGTCCTTGCCGATTACCTGACCCGCAAGGGCATCGTCGTTCTGAGAGCGGACAAGCGCGGCGTGGGAAAGTCCACCGGAGATTATGCCACTGCTACCATGACGGACTTCGCCGCGGATGCGAATGCGGGCGTGGCGTACCTCAAAGCGCGACCCGAGGTTGACGCCCGAAGAATTGGTCTGATCGGCCACAGCGAAGGTGGAACGGTCGCGCCCATGGCCACCGTGGGGAATCGCGACATTGCTTTCATCGTCATGATGGCGGGGACGGGCGTCCCCGGGGATCAGCTCCTCCCTGCCCAGTTGATCCTGCTCTCGGAAGCGGCCGGGAAAAAACACGAGGAAGCCGAGAAAGAAGCCGCCGATGAGCGCGTGATCCTGGCGCTCATTGAGCACGAGAAGGACGATGCCGTGCTCCAAAAGCAGTAGCGTGAAAAGTTGTCGGGAAAACTGCCGGACGCCCAGATCGCAATCCAGATCAAAACCCTCACCTCGCCCTGGTTCCGCCAGCTTCTCACCTACGATCCCGCAGTGACTTTGCGCAAGGTGACCTGCCCGGTGCTCGCCATCAACGGCGAAAAAGATATGCAGGTGCCTCCCGGCCAGAACCTTCCTGTGATAAGAAAGGCGCTCGCGGAGGCGGGGAACAAGAATGACGAAGTCGACGAGCTTCCCGGACTCAATCATCTTTTTCAAACGGCAAAGACCGGTGGCCTGGGTGAGTACGCCGAGATCGAGGAGACTATGTCTCCGGTGGCTATGGAGAAGATTGCCAGTTGGATATTGGCGCTCCCGCGGCCACCGGCGACCGCACAACTCTAACGGTACAATTATTTGGGGGGCGCCATGCGCAAAATCTTCCACTTCGACTCTCCGGCCGAGCCTTACGTGGCCGATGCGGCTGTGCTGTGCTGCTTCGATCATCGCATCAGCACCGTCGTGCGAAAATTCCTGAAGAAGCAGGGCATCGAGCGTCCTGACATGATCATCGTCGCCGGCGGCGCCAAAACTCTGGCCACTCCGCGCAACGACTTTGAGCAGGACTTCATTCTTGAGCAGGTGCGCATGGCCATCCGCCTGCACCAGGCCAAGCGCGTGCTTGTCATGAGCCATTCCGACTGCGCCACCTATGGCGGACTCGCGAACTTCAAAGGCGATCGCGACGCCGAAGCCGCGCATCACCGCACTGAACTGTTGCGCGCGGGAGAGTTGCTCACGACGAACTTCCCCGGCATTTCGGTCGAACCGTACTTTGTGAAATTCGACGGCGTGTGGGAAGTAAGGCAAGCTGGCAACGCGAAAAAGAAAGAAGAAGTCGCGTAGGAAGTCAGAAGTCAAAAGTCAGATTGCAGAAGTAAAACCGCAGCGCGTTTTGGTTTCACTTTTGCAATCTGACTTCTACCTTCCGACTTGCCTTTAAGCGCTTGCCTTGTCGAGCAGAGGCAGCGGCTTGGCCGGGTCGGGCGCGGAATCCAGTTCCAGTTGTTCCTGGCCGCTCAGCGCCGTCACCTTGCCGCGATAATTTTTCAGATGGCGTTGCGCGGTCTCGAACGCTTCCTGCGCCTTATTGAGATTCTTTCCCACGTTCTCGAACTGGTTTTGGAAAAAGTCGAACGACTTCTGCGCCTTCGCCAGCTCCGCCCGGCTCTTCTCGAAGCGGGTCGCGACCTCGTACCACTTGTGCACGAGCGCGATCGTATGCAGCGTCATCAGCAATGTGTTGGGCGACACCGGAAAGACATGCTGCTGGTTCATCCAGTCGCCCAGTTCGCGATTGCGGATCACTTCCATGTACAGCGTCTCGCTCGGCAGATACATGAGCGCAATTTCGGTGGTGCCATTCTCTGGCTGAATGTATTGCTGGATCCGCTTGGCCTCGGCCTTCATCACGCGCACCAGCGCCACCCGCGCCGCTTCAATCTCCGCCTTGTCGTTGCTCTCAAAAAGGGCGATCACCTGCTCCCGGGGAAACTTCGCGTCAATGGGGAGCTTGCGGTCCGGAAAATAAATAACCGCGTCGGCGCGCCCCCCGCCTTCGCCTACCGGGGCTTGCAGCGCAAACATATTCGCGGGCAGGAAATCCGCCAATAACCGCTCCAGGCTGGCCTCGCCGAACTGGCCGCGCAGGTGGGGCAGCTTGAGCAGGTTATTCAAATCGTTGATCGAGTGCCCGAGCGCTCCCACTTCCCGGAGTTGCTCTTCCGCCGCCTTCAAATGCTGCTGCACTTTTTCGAACTGCGCGAATCCCTCCTTGATGTTCTGGTCCAACTTCTCGCGCACCTGCTCGGTGATCGCCATCAGCTTTGAATCGACGCGGTCGCGAATCGCTTCCAGACTCTGCGCGGTTTGCTGGTTCAATCCCTGGATTTCCGCCTTGAGTTGCTGCGTTGTCAGCAGCAACGAGTTTGTCATTTCTTTTCTTCCGTCTGACAAACTCCGATTTTGCTCATCCCTTCCCGAGGCGAGCTGCTGCTCCACGGAACAGCGAATCTCTGAGAAGCCTTGCTGGATGCGGTCTGTGACCTGCTGACGAAGGTCCCCTTTAGTCTGCTCCAGGCGACTGGCCATATCGGCAGTGCTGGTACTGATCTTCTGGCCAACACTTGCATCGAGCCTTTCGAGCGCGTTTGCAACTTCCGCCTTTACATCTACTTGCGAGGCGGTCGAAATCCGACGCAATACAATGGCCCAAAACCCAAGCTGGGCAAGGGTTCCAGCGAGTACGGTAACTAGCAGCAAGGTCTCCATGGTAAGTAGTTGAACTGAATTCTAGAGGCTAGCGTGAAAGATGGAAAGCGGAACTTTGTTGGGAGTTCTGTAAATGACTCCCTCGACACAACGCTGATCCATAATTTATGCCTCGAGCCCTCGCGGTTTCGCTCGCACTGTTGGCGGTTATCCGCCTCAGCACAGGGCAGCAACCAGCAGCCATCGCTTCGAGGGACGTTTATTCCGGACCCGCTTTCACAGCAGCGCTCGCAACGCGCACCCCCTCCCCCATTTCAATCGAAGATCCAGAGGCCGAACAGGAATTACTGGCCCTCGCCAACCAGAGCCGGGGCGCAGCGGGCATCCAGCCGTTGCAATTGGACGCAAGCCTGAACGATGCCGCGCGCACGCACGCGCGGATGATGATTGAACGCGAACAACTCTCCCATCATTTTGACGGCGAGCCAACCCTGGTACAGCGCCTTCTCGATACCGGTCTGCGAACTGACCACGTGGCAGAGAATGTAGCGTTCAATGCGAGCGCCGAGAAGGCCTTCGAGGCTCTGATGCAATCGCCGGGGCACCGCCGCAATTTGCTTGACCGGTCTTTCAACACCGCGGGCGTCGTGGCGATCTGGAGCGGGCACCGGCTGTATGTTGTGCAGGATTTCGCGCACCGGTTGCCGGCAATCACGCCAGCGTCTTTGCCCTAGTCGCTTGGGGAAGGCCAACGCCCCCACACCCCACGTGTGCTAACCTGCACTTATCTTATTGTATGGATCCCGCCGCCCTAATTCGCGTCGGCACGGCTGGCTGGTCCTATAAAGATTGGGATGGAATTCTTTACCCACCGGACGTGACGCGCAAGAAAATCCATCCTGTCGAATACCTGGCGCGCTTCTTCGACGTCATCGAAATCAATACCTCGTTCTACGGACACATCCGCCCGGAATGGGGCCGTCTGTGGTGCAAACGCGCGGCGGCGGTGAATCCAAAGTTCGTGTTCACCGCCAAGCTGCACAGGTCGTTCACGCATTCGCCGCTCGCGGTGATGGAACCGACCTCCGCCGCCAGCATCCGCCCCAACGATGACGACGAGCGCATGGCCCGCGAAGGTCTGGAATCGCTCGCCCAAGAAAATATGCTGGGCGCATTGCTCATACAGTTCCCCGTGTCGTTCAAGAACACGAGCCTCAATCGCGAATATCTTGAGCAGTTGCTGCGGCAGTTCATCGAATATCCGCGAGTCGTGGAGGTCCGGCATGAAAGCTGGAACCAGCCCGAGACGATCGCCCAATTCATGCGCCACAACGTCGGCTTCTGCAATATCGACCAGCCGCTTATCGGACAATCTCTCGCGCCGACCGAGCACGTCACTTCGGGCGTCGGCTACGTTCGCCTCCACGGCCGCAATTACGAGCAGTGGTTTGACACTGACAGCCGCGACGATCGCTACAACTATCTCTACAAGCCGGCCGAACTCGAAAAGTGGAAAGAGAAAATCGAGATCATCGCGCACGAGGCGCAGACCACTTTCGTGATCGCCAATAATCACTACAATGCGAAAGCCCCCGTCAACGCGCTGGAGTTGCGCCATCTGCTCGAAGGGAAGAAAGTCCGCGCACCGGAAACGCTGGTGAAGCATTACCCCGAGCTGCGCGACATCTCCGAAATCGATGACGCCAGCGGAAACTACTCCCTGCTGGCGTGAATCAGATTTGTGTGGTGATCCTCTTGTTTGGTGATGAGGGTCCCCGGCGTTTGGGTGGGAACGCCCGCCTTCGCACAACCACAGCTCTTACCCAATCCGCGGCGAATCCAAATTGCAGCCCGCAACATCTATCGTCCATGAACGTTAACAGTGTAAGCACGGATTTCCTTTCATCTCCAGACCCAGTCATTGGAAGCTATTCGTCGGGCGCGCCGTCACCCACGAATTCCGGCGATCCCGAGACCTACCTGCTCGACGCCTACTCGCGCGCGGTCATATCCGCAGTCGAAAAGGTCAGCCCGTCGGTCGTCAATGTCGAGGTGCACCAAGCCGGCCGCGCCCGCTCCGGCGAACCACGTGAGCGACGCGGCGGCGGTTCCGGTTTCGTCTTCACGCCCGACGGTCTCATCCTTACCAACAGCCATGTCGTCCATAATTCGACCCGCATGGAGGTCACTCTTTCCGACGGCAACCGCGTTCCGGCGCACACGGTCGGCGACGATCCCGCCACCGATCTGGCCGTCATCCGCATCGACGCCTCGCACCTGCAGGCGGTTCAACTGGGAGATTCACAGCAACTTCGTCCGGGCCAGGTGGCGATCGCGATCGGCAATCCCTATGGATTTCAGTCCACGGTGACCACGGGCGTGATCAGCGCGCTCGGACGGTCGCTGCGCTCCAATTCCGGACGCTTAATCGAGGACGTGATTCAAACCGACGCCGCCCTGAATCCCGGAAATTCCGGCGGCCCGCTGGTCGATTCCCGCGGCCACGTGATCGGTGTAAATACGGCTACCATTTCGTCGGCCCAGGGAATCTGTTTCGCGATCGGCATCAACACCGCGAAATTCGTTGCCAGCCGCCTATTGCGCGACGGGCGCATTCGCCGCAATTTCATCGGCGTCTCCGCCCAGACTGTTCCGATTCATCGCCGCGTGGTGCGCTTCTACAATCTTGCCAAAGAAACGGGCGTGGTCGTAGTTGGCATCGAACCCAACAGCCCGGCACGCGTGGCGGGACTGCGTGAAGGCGACGTGATCGTGGCTCTTGACGGCAAGCCCATAGCCGGTGTCGACGATCTGCATCGTTTGTTGACCGATGCGCAGGTCGGCGTCCGCTGCGCTCTCACCATTATCCGCCACACCGAAAGATTAACCTTGTCAATCTCTCCCGAGGAGGCACACTAGCTCGTAACGCGGAA
>JBEKOW010000203.1:0-8136 GCA_049521375.1 Terriglobales bacterium | reverse complement strand
CTCGGTGATTGGGATTATCTTCGCCATCGGGTGTAGGTCTCCTTTTCGGAAAGGCTTTAGCTCGTGAGGCCAAAGCCAACTTACACCCTCTTCGCTTTTACACAATCGAATTTACGTCACCCGGGCAGCTCTTCGCTCGCTAGCTATTTGCTCTCGATCCTGCTGGATCGGATAGTTCGTTCCCATGGGTTCTGTTCGCGGCTCGGAGCCCGCGCCTTGCATGCGGCATAGTTGAAAAATGTTTCATCTTGGTTGCGCCGGTCAATCAGGGTACACTTCCTTGACTTGCTCGTGGTGAGGAGCGCCAGTCCGTCGAGCGCCAGTCGTTCCCGCCAGCTTCACCAAGGACTCACCCTCTATGAATGAAGTTTGGCGTGGCCTGATGTGTCTGGTGCTGTTGTGCTTGACGGGTTCGATGACTGTGCAGGCCCAGGGCGACAATCCCTGTCTCACCTTCCAGTGTCCGAGCACGAACAAATGTAACGTAAACGTGCTGTGCAGTAACAACGGAGTGAACAGCCTGGGCGAGCCCATCGCAGTGTGCCGCGCCGACGACTTCATCTGCCCGGACCCGGTCAATCCGGCATTCGTCAATGCTTGTGAGCAGAATAACGGCGTAGCGGAGTGCGTATCCACCCCAATCACCTCGTTCGCGCCCATCATCCTCCAGATGAGTTTTGGCGCGGGCAGCATCCCGCCCGGAGGCAAGACGACCCTGACGTTTACGCTTAACAATCCGAACGTCGGGTCCCTTTGGAATCTCAACGTCACCGACACGCTTCCGGCGGGCCTGGTAATCGCGCCGGTCGACAACGCGGACCTGTGGTGCGCTACGGGACTCGACTTCAGCGCCGCGGGCAACGGCATCATTTTCTATGGCAACATGGGGGGCGGCGCAACTTGCACCTTCAGCGTAATTGTGACCGCCGATGGCACCGCCACTGGCCTGTTGACGAACAACGTGGCCGGGATCGCCGCGGGCCGATCATTCGATGAGGGGGTGCCGGGCACCCAGGGCGCGGATATTCCTAAGATCACGGGTTTGCCGGCCAGCGCCAGCATCGCCGTCTATGGCCCCGTCAGTGTCGGCCAGACGCAAAGCGAAATCATTCCGTTCACGGCTCCCATCACCGGCACGCTCGGCACGCCGCTCGTGCTCACCGACGGCGCGCCCAATCTGGATTTCACGCTCGCCAGCACAACCTGCACCGGCACCATGACCCAGGGCAATCCCTGCACCGTCACGGTAACCTTTGCTCCGGCTGCCCCCGGATTGCGCAAGGGCGTCGTCGAACTGGTGGATAACAATGGAAACATCCTAACGACTGCCCTGATCTACAACATCGGCGAGGGACCGGCGATTGCCTTTGCCTCGGGCGTCCCGAGCACGCTGGCTGTCAACGTCGCAGGCTTGGGCCTGAGTGCCCCGCGCGGAGCAGCGGTGGATGCCGCCGGCGATCTGTTCATCGTGGATTCCGGCAACAGCCGCGTAGTAGAGATTCCCGCCGGCTGCACGAGCAGCGCCTGCCAGACGGTAGTGCCGGCCGCGGGCCTCATTGCCCCCTTCGGCGTAGCCGTGGATGGCGCAGGCAATGTCTTCATTTCAGATCTAATAGCTGACTCGGTGTTTGAGGTTCCTTACCTGGGCAGCGGTACTTATGGGACCCAGACCACATTGCCCGCCAGCGGACTGAAAAACCCGCGGGGTCTGGCGGTCGATGGAGTGGGCAATGTATTCATCGCGGATTTCGGCAACAGCCGGTTACTGAAGCTTCCGTACCTCGGCAACGGCGCGTATGCTCCCCAGGCCCCCGTGGGTACCGGAGCTTATCCTTCCGAAGTCGCTGTGGATCCTGCCGGCGACCTCTTCGTCGCGCAGAACGCCCCGCTGGTCGGCGGCGAGATCGTGGAGATTACGCCCGGTGGCGTCCAGACGACGCTGCCATTCCTGTCGGGTACCTTTCAAGTCCCGGCCGGCCTGGCGGTGGACGCGGCCGGCGACGTCTTCGCCACCGACGACAACAATGGCTATGCGACCGAGCTTTCGCCCCTCGGCAATGGCGCCTACGGCACCCAGACATTCCTGGTCGCGAGCAATTTGGATGCCCCGACCGGAATAGCGGTCGATGGAGCGGGCGATGTCTTCGTGGTCGAGAATGGCCTCAACCAGCTGGTGGAGTTCAATCGCTCGCAGCCGCCCTCGCTGAGCTTTGCCAGTACGCAGATAGGCCAGACCAGCAGCGACAGCCCGCAATCGCTCACCGTGCAAAACATCGGCAACCAGCCGCTCAGCGCGATCGCTCCCGGCCTGGTCGTTACCGGACCAAACTTCGTTCAGGTCGCGGGTTCGGGCATGCCCGCCGACTGCGGCAGCGGATTCTCGCTCGCCCCGCTCGCCCCGGGAACGGCCTGTAATCTCAGCGTCAGCTTTGCGCCGCAGAGCGTCGGCCCGCTTAGCAGTACGGCCGTATTCACTGACAACGCTCTCAATGCCAGTCCCTCCATCACGCAAACCATATCGCTGAAAGGCACCGGCCTGCCGATACCTCCGGCGATTACCAGCGCGAGCACCGCCGTCTTCACCGTCGGCGTGGCTGGTTCGTTCACCGTCACCACCACCGGAGCTCCCGCTCCCAGCATCAAAGAGGCGGGCGCTTTGCCCAACGGACTCGTGTTCGTCGACAACGGCAACGGGACGGGCACCCTGTATGGAACTCCGCTGGTCTTCGTCGGCGGCAACTTCAGCATCAGCTTCACCGCGAACAACGGAGCGCCGCCAGCCGCGACCCAGGCTTTCACGATTGTTTTACGGCAGGCGCCCGCGATCACCAGCGCGAGCAGTGCGACCTTCGCCTATGGCGAGCCGAACTCGTTTACGGTAACCACGACGGGATTCCCGCCCCCCGGCATCGCGGACGCCGGTAGCCTGCCTCCCGGCGTCACCTTCACCGACAATCACAACGGTACGGCTACGCTTGCCGGAACTCCAAGCGCCGGTGGAACCTTCCCACTCGTTCTGACCGCGACCAACGTGGTGACCACCGCCACGCAGAACTTCACGCTCAACGTCGCGGGACTCACCATCTCGCCCGCGACTCTGAATTTTGGAACCGCCTATCTCAATGGATCGCAGACCCTCTCGGTAACGCTAACGAACATGACCAAGACCACGGTGACGATCAGCGGCGCAAGCGTCACTCCGGGCACGGCGACTGCAACTGCCTACAAGGCGGTCAGCCATTGCGGCTCGCCGCTGAAGACCGGCAACAGTTGCACGATTGCGGTCACATTCATGGCTAATGCATTAGGCTTGCAGACCGCGACCCTCAACATCGCCGATAACACGCCCGGCAGCCCGCAAGAGGTCAGCCTCAGTGCATACGTGATCGACCCGGTGGCGGACTTCACCCCATCCCCGCTGAGCTTCGGAACGCAGCCTGTCAACAGCAGCACGACCCTGCCGGTGCAGCTGAGCAACAACGGTCAGACCCCTCTCAACATCGGAGGCATCGCCGTAACGGGCGCAAATTCGGGGGCGTTCTCCCAGATCAATAGCTGCCCCGCGGTGCTGGCGCCGGCGACAAGTTGCACGATCTCAGTGACGTTCGCGCCCACGGTCAAGGGATCCCGCAGCGGGACGTTGACCGTCACCGACAATGTGGCCGCCGGACAAAGCACCGTAGCCCTGACAGGCACCGCCCATTAGCAGGCTGTCGCACCTTTTGACGAAGTCATCCTGACCGCAGTCAGAGCCTCACAAAGTGAGGCTCTGGCGGAGTCGAAGGACCCCTACGTTCTCCCGATCCCTGTTTTCCACGAAGTCCCGCCCAGATTCCAGTCCGCGAAGGTAGCGTCGGCGCCCCGCCCTCGGTGAAGCCGGACCGAACACAGGCCAAGAACTGCCGACTCCCAAGTATCCCCTCGGTTCGTTACCAGGTCACAACCAGGACGGTGCGTCCCGGAGGTCAGCGCTCCCTAAAGAATATATCTCGATAGATCCTGATCCTTGACGATCTCGCTCAGCATCTTCTGCACGTAGGCGGCGTCGATCTTGAACTCCTGCCCTTTTCTTTCGGGAGCATCGAAGCTGATCTCGTCCAGCACCCGCTCCATAATCGTATGCAAACGCCGCGCCCCGATGTTCTCAGTTCCTTCGTTCACGCGGAACGCGAAGCGCGCAATTTCATCGAGCGCATCGGGCGTGAACTCCAGCTTCACTCCTTCCGTTTCAAGCAAAGCCGTGTATTGCTTGGTGAGCGACGACTTTGGCTCGGTCAGAATGCGGATGAAGTCTTCCATGGTCAGCGATTGCAACTCGACGCGGATCGGGAAACGTCCCTGCAGTTCCGGAATCAGGTCGCTCGGCTTGGAGACGTGGAACGCGCCAGCCGCGACGAACAAGATGTGATCCGTCCGCACCATCCCGTAACGCGTGTTGACGGTCGTGCCTTCGACGATCGGCAGAATGTCGCGCTGCACGCCTTCGCGTGAAACGTCCGGCCCATGGCCGCTTTCACGGCCCGCGATCTTGTCGATCTCGTCCAGAAAAATAATGCCCGAGTTTTCCACCCGGTCGATGGCCGTGCGCGTGACCTGCTCCATGTCAATCAGGCGCTGCTCTTCTTCCTGAATCAGATACTCGAACGCCTCGTTGACCTTCATCTTCCGCTTCTTGGTGCGCTGGCCGAAGATGTTGGGCAGCATGTCCTTGATGTTGACGTCCATCTCCTCGACGCCCTGGTTGGAGATGATTTCAAACGACGGAAAATTGCGCTCCCGGGTTTCGATTTCCACGGTGCGGTCGTCGAGTTTGCCTTCGCGCAGTTGCTGGCGCAGTTTTTCGCGCGTGCGGCTGGAGGATTCGGCAAGGCCGGTGCTCCCGTCGATGACGACTCCGCCCGATGCCGCTGGTGGCTCGGATGTCCGCGGCGTGCTCGGTGGCAACAGAATATCGAGCAAGCGCTCCTCAGCGTTCAACTCGGCCTTGTCGGCAACGTCTTCGAGGCGCTCCTCGCGGATCATCTCAATCGCAATCTCCACCAGGTCGCGGATCATCGATTCCACATCGCGCCCCACATAGCCGACCTCGGTAAACTTCGAAGCCTCGACTTTAAGGAACGGCGAGTTCGCGAGTTTGGCCAACCGGCGGGCGATTTCAGTTTTGCCGACGCCCGTGGGCCCGATCATGATGATGTTCTTGGGGATGACTTCTTCAGCGAGTTCAGGTGCCAGCTTCTGGCGGCGCATGCGATTGCGCAGTGCGATCGCGACGGCGCGCTTGGCGGCGCTTTGGCCGACAACGTACTTGTCGAGTTCGGCCACGATTTCGCGTGGCGTCAACTCGTCCAGCGTGACCTGCTCTTCTTCGGCGGTTCCGGGTAAATAGATAGCCATAAATGCGTCGTTGGTCGTTCGTCGCTGGTCGTTAGGAAACTTCACAATCGCTCGGAAATTGCGAACGACTATCGACCAACGACCATTGACCTCTTCCTACAATTCCTCGATCGTCACCTTGTCATTTGTATAGATGCACATCCGGCCCGCAATCTTCATTGCTTCTTCGGCAATTTCGCGCGCCGAGAGCTGGGTGTGGTCGGCAAGGGCCTGCGCGGCCGCCTGGGCAAACGGGCCTCCCGAGCCGATGGCGGCGATCCCGCTGTCGGGTTCGATCACATCGCCTTGCCCGCTAAGCAAAAAAGTCTGCTCCTTGTCAGTGACCAGCAAAAGCGCTTCCAGATGCCGCAGAAACTTGTCAGTCCGCCAGTCTTTCGCCAGCTCGACGGCCGAGCGTCCAACATTGCCGTGGTACTGCTCCAGCTTCGCCTCGAAGCGGCTGAAAAGGGTAAAGGCATCGGCGGTCGAGCCGGCAAATCCGGCCAGAATTTTGTCCTGATAAAGCCGGCGAATCTTCTTCGCCCCGTGCTTGATGACCGACTCGCCCAGCGTGACCTGTCCGTCTCCAGCCATAACGACCTTACCGTCGCGTCGGACTGACAGCACGGTAGTGGAGCGGATGCGGCGCGAAGCGGATGTTTCGAGGGCCGCTTCAGCCCCGGGAGCTGCTAGTGTGCTTTTCTTCATGAGCGCAATTCTTAATTATAGCAGCGGTGTGATGGGAGAGTTTGTGCAGCCTTTAGTTCCTGGCTGCATGGGGGAGAGGCTTTATTATTGGGTCCGAGAGGCATCTTATGGTGCTTTGAGTACCGGGGATGATCCCAGGCCAATAAATCGACAGCATGCTGTCTCACACGCGGCTCATTTGCCTTCCTCGTCACCGTAAAACTGGTCCCGCTCAGCTCGGAGATAAGCCTCGCCTCCTCCCAGTTCGGCGAAAACCTCCTTCAGTGCCCCGCGTGGACGAGACCACGCGTCAGCATCGTTATCCGGCTGATCTTCCTGATCGCTCAAAGTGTTCACAGCGTGACTTCCTCCAATACACAATAAGCTAAGATCGACAATATCCGCGCGTTGGTTTACTTGGTAGAACTCTAAGCCGCCAAGGAATTTCCGCTCCAGACGGACCACCGCACCCTTCCTGTAAAATCTAATCATTCGCACCGCGGAGCCACTCCTTTTGTCGTTTCTGGACGAGTTAAACCCACAACAACGCGAGGCCGTCGAAACTACCGAGGGCCCGGTGCTGATCCTCGCCGGCGCGGGCAGTGGGAAGACCCGCGTCATCACCTTTCGCATCGCCTACCTCATCGAGAAGATGGGCGTCATGCCCGAGGCGATCCTCGCCATGACCTTTACCAACAAGGCCGCCGCCGAAATGGCCGAGCGCGTCGAAAAACTTGTCGGCGGCCTGAGCATTGCCAAGCCCGTCATCTCGACGTTCCATTCATTTTGCGTGCGCGTGTTGCGGCGCGATGTTGAGGCTTTGCGGATTCCCTCGACGGTGCCGGGACAGCCGGCAATTGGCCTGACCAAGAATTTTGTCATCTACGACGAGAGCGACCAGCAGCAGGTGATCAAGGGCATCATGCGGCGCCTGGGCCTCGACGACAAGCAACTCACGCCGCGAATGGTGCTGTCCCGAATCTCGTGGGCCAAGAATCACATGCTCGATCCGCAGGAGATTTACCTGCAGTCGGCCGATCCCAAGACCGAAAAGATCGCGCACATCTTCGAGCAGTATCGCAAGGAACTTCTCAAAGCCAACGCCATGGACTTCGACGACCTGCTGCTCGAAGCCGCGCGCCTGCTCAAGTCGGTGGGTGCCGTCCGCGAGTACTACAACCGGCGTTTTCAGTATCTGCTGGTTGATGAGTATCAGGACACGAATCGTCCGCAATATGAACTGATGCGGCTGCTGGCGGGCGACCGGCATAACGTCTGCGCGGTCGGCGACGAGGACCAGTCGATCTACTCGTGGCGCGGAGCCGACATCCGCAACATTCTGGAGTTCGAGCGCGACTTTCCCGAGGCCAAGATCGTCCGCCTCGAGCAGAACTACCGCTCCACGCAAAACATTCTCGGAGCGGCGTCGGCGGTGGTCGCCAATAACGTACGGCGTAAAGGCAAGACCCTCTGGACCTCGCGCCAGGGGGGAGCCAAGATCGGATACTACGAAGCTCCCGATGGCGAAAACGAAGCGCTGTTCGCGGCCGACACGATCAGCAAATACGTCCGCCACTCCGCCGAGAATGGCGAGACAGCCCGCGCCGCCGTGCTCTACCGCACGAACTCGCAGTCGCGCCTGTTTGAAGAGGCGATGCGCCGCTACCAGCTCAAATACCACGTCGTGGGCGGCTTCTCGTTCTACGAGCGCGCCGAGATCAAGGATTTGATCTCGTACCTGAAAGTCGTTCTCAATCCCGACGACTCAATCTCGTTGCTGCGCGTGATCAACACTCCGGTGCGCGGCATCGGCAAGACGACCATTGACACCATGGAACGCCTCGCACTCGAAACCGGATTGTCGCTGTGGGGAGCTGTCGGCGAAACGATAAGGCGTCAGTTGCTGCCCGCCCGCGCGTTAGCGGCGCTGAAAAGCTTTCAACAGTTGATCAAAGACGGGCAAGCCATGCTGGCCGGCACCTATGCCGAGCAACTGGACCAGAGCGCAAATGAAAGTAGCACCGAGGAAAGTAGAGCCGGCGGCTCGCCGGCAGTCGAGCGGACCCGCCCTGAGCA
>JBEKOW010000202.1:0-8281 GCA_049521375.1 Terriglobales bacterium | reverse complement strand
GCTCGTCTGTTTCAGCAACAGGGATATGACGCTACTTCGATGAACGATGTGGCGGCCGCGCTCAAGTTGTCCAAAGGCGGCCTCTATCATCACTTTCAGTCGAAAGACGAAATCCTGTTCCACATCATGTCGCACGCCATGGACATTACCGAAGAAAGGGTCATCAATGTTGCGCGCCGCGTCGAGGATCCCGAAGAGCGTCTGCGCACCCTGATTCGTCTGCACATCGGTGTCGTACTGAGCGAGCAGGACCGCGAGATCACCGTCATGCTGCACGAAAACCATCCTCTGCCCCCAGGATCGCGCCGCAAGATCAACGGCCGCAAGAAGGATTACGTGCATTTCGTCGAGAACATGATCGCCGATGTCCAGCGCCAGCGGAACTCCACTTCAACGGTCACGCCGCGTGCCGCAGCCTTTGCTCTGGTCGGCATGATCAACTGGATTTATCAGTGGTATAAGCCTGCCGGAACGCTCAACGGCGACGCCATTGTTTATCAATTCACCGAAATTTTTTTCCGGGGAGCGATCGGGTAATCGAGAGGTCAGTGCCCAGCCCCGGAATCCGAGGCAAATGCTGACTCCCAGGTCGTCTGCGGCGGGGTAGTTCGTGGCTAGCGGCTCATGGCTAGTGGCTGCTTCTTATGACTCATTTCTTCCACATCGACGATCTCGCACGCTCCCAGGTTGAAGCAGGCAAGCTTTACTTCGAATTTCTGCGAGTTTCGGCGATGAGCGCAGGCGTTTATGTTCTGTCGAAAGGCGCCAGCGATCCGCAAACACCGCATCACGAGGACGAACTCTACTATGTCGTCCGCGGCCGCGCCCGCATGCAGATCGGTTCCGATCATGCTGAGATTCGCGCCGGCTCCATAATTTTTGTCGAGGCGGACCTGGAGCATCGCTTCTACGATATTCAGGAAGAACTCGAGGTCCTGGTCTTCTTTGCGCCCGCCGAACGCGAATAAACCGCTTTCCCGGCGCACGATCCTCACTCATGCGGCCAATCGCGCCGTATTTTTCTCAGGCCGCGCCAGCCGCAGCCGCTACTGTCGATTGTTCCGGCGCTGTCAGGCAGGGCCGCGCCGAATCTTTCCCATGTTACTGGATACACCGCGGCGACTTGGTATTGTAGTAGTCGTTCGAATAGAGGTTATAGACGCAGTTGCCGTTTCCGTCGATGAAGTCGTACTTGCGATTTAAGAAGGACTCATTTTCGAGGAACTCGTTCCCGATGCTGCCCTTCTCCACCGCGATCCCATATTTCTTGTTCCCATTTTCCGAATAATTATTCGCCAGCACGTTGCCCGTGGTCGCGGTGATCGTGCACGGAATCGCCGGTGTTACATCTCCCTTCGTCGAGCACCCCAGATAGATGCCGGCCAGGTTGTTTCGGTCCGGAAAAGCTTCGCTCACCGTGTTGCCCGTCGTCCCATTCAGCCAGATTCCATATTGGCTGTTGCTCACTGACGCTCCCCCGGCGACCGTGTTTCCCGATCCGCCCGCGATCTCCACGCCCGTCACGTTGTTCTGAAAATCACATGCCACGCAATTGCTATGGGTGGCGTTCTTAAACAACATCCCGATGTTGTTGTAGTTCCCTACCGCTTGATTCCAGCCCGCGTCGCTGCCTTCGCTCTCCAGCCCGATGTTCCACCCGCAAGCCGCCGGTAGGTAGGTGGAAACATTGAAAAAATTGATCGATGTATTCTTCGCCGTGCTCAGCACATGGATTCCCACTCCCGCATTGCGTTTGGGCTGATCGGAATCGCAACCGGCGTCGCTTCCCGGACCCACGATTTTCTCATACACATCGAGATTCACGTTCTCGCCCTCGATGTCGATGCAACCCCCCTTCGAGGTCAATCCCTGCGCGGCGCTCAGCGTAGCGTCAACCGTGTAGTCACCCGGTGCGCCAATCGTGCATCCACACGACGTTATTGAATTGCTGCACTTCGGCGACTGCGCGCCGGCAACCCCGGCGCTTCCCACAATCAGCATCGCGATCATCATGGCTGGAACAATAAAACGGCTTACTGCGATCTTCATCTTCCTTCTCCTCGTATCGGTTCGGCTTCCATTCTTTTCCGCTGGACGGTGCCGCCTTCGCGCCGCGATGCGGCTTTTACTGAATGCACTTGGGCAGCTTCGTGTTATAGGTGTTGTCCAGGTATTCGTTGTAAACGCAGTTGCCATTGCCATCGATGAAGTCGTACTTCCCAGCGTAGCCCGATTGGTTGTCAAGGTACCGGTTCCCGATCCCTCCCTTTTCCGTCGCGATCCCGTACTTGCCGTTCTCGATCAGGATGGTCTGGGTCACTTCGTTCTCGCTCGTCGCCACGCTGCACGGGATCGCGGGGTTCACGTTCCCCTTGCTCGAGCACCCCAGGTAGAGCCCGGCGATTCCATTCACGTACAGGTTGTTGTAGCTGATCGTGTTCTCCTGCGTGCCATTCAGCCAATATCCATATTGCTCGTTTCCCAAGGAGTAACCGCCCGCAATCGTGTTTTGCGAGCCCCCGGCAATCTCGAGCCCTGTGATATTTCCCTCGAACAAACAGGAGGTGCAACTGCTGCCAGTGGCATTCAGGAACAGCATTCCCACGTTGTTGTAATAGGCGGGAATCAGGTTCCAACTCGCATTGCTGCCTTCACTCTCCGCCCCGTAGTTCCATCCGCAGATCCCATACTCCTCGCTAAAGGTGATCGCTGCATTTTTCGAACCGGGCAGCACGTGGATCCCGACACCCGTATAGGCGGCCCCGCCCGATTTCACCTTGGGCGTTTTGCCGTTCGGTGCAGGCAGCGGAGTGTAGGCGCAATCGCCGTTGAAGTTCGGCCCCGTGATTTGGTAGTACACATCGAGCGTGATATTCGACGCGGAAATGTCGATGCAGCCCTGTTTCCCCGTTAACCCCTGCGCCGCCGACAGCGGACCTTCCACCACGTAACTGCCCTCCGCCGCAATCGTGCAGCCGCACGACGTGATCGCGTTCGAACATTTGCCGGCCTGCGCGCTCGCCATGCCCGGCGTCAAAACCGCCCATCCCGCGACTAAGACCGCGAAAAAAACAAAACGACCTGCCATCTTCATTGCTGGTTCCTCATTGGTTTAAAAGTGCTCGCTTTTTTGGATTTTTCTGTTGCGGGGAGGTCTCTTTACCCCGACTGCTTCCCCACTGCTCCCGGTAGGCCATCCCAAACGTTTCCGAATCGTACCACGCCTTCCGTTGTGGAAAGTAGCCTCAGGATGGATTAGCCAGATCGAATAGAACTCACCCCCAGGCGCGCAGGTCGATCGAGATCAGGGTGGTCCGCCCAGAACAGCGTCGCGATCGCAATGGGTTCGTTGAGAGGCTACATGAAGGCTTGGTGGAGAAGTAGGAGAACTGCGCAGCCGCGCCTGCACTGTAAAAAGAGAACAGCCCGCAAGCTTTGCAGCCTGCGGGCCGCCCGGTGGACTGTTTGGGATTGACTGAGGTGGTCACTCTCGTGGCCCCTCGCTCGTTCCGGTGCCGGTCACGTCGTCCATCTATGCCCGGCGGATTCAGCCCATATTCACGGATTGTGTGCGAGAGATGTTCCCGATTTCCCCCGACCAAAGGGTTCATCGAGAACTCCGCTTAGAGCAACCGCCCTAAGACTCAGCCACCTCACCTGGTCTGGAATTGCTACAACAACCACTTTCTGAACTTGTCATCCGACCACCTCCTTTCCGGTGTAGGCCCACATTAGCCCAAAACCCATTTCCAGGTCAACGGCACGAACGGCATGTACCGGAGGAATTAACGTCAAGTACACAAAATCCCGGATCTTGTGTCGCTTTTCGCCTCTCAGCTCTCAATTTGCGGACTTCGCGACCTGGTGCGACTGAGACTGATAACGGAGAACATGCTCTTCGCAGGTAAACTGGTCTCCAGCAATATGGAACCGAAAAGACCCGCCGTGAGCGTGGCCGCCACTGTATTAAATGAGCGCGAGGATATTGACTCGCTGGTTGCAACCTTATCCGCCCAGACCCTGCCTCCCGCCGAAGTGATCATCGTGGATGGCGGTTCCACCGACGGAACATGGGAGCGCCTGGAGTCGGCCCGCGCTCAGCATCCGAACCTGGTTCCGATCCGCGACCCCAGTTGCAGCCTGAAGAACTCCCCCGGACCGATCGCCCGCGGCCGTAACGTCGGCATCGCCGCCGCAACATCGGAAGTGGTGGCGTGCGCCGATTGCGGCTGCACGTATCATCCCGAGTGGCTCGCCCGGCTCACGGCTCCGATCCTGAATAGCGATTCCGGACCTCATACCGGCCAGCCCATCGAATACTCCGTCGGCGGCTCCTACATCGATCCGGCAACGTCCACCATCTGGGATATCGCATCGGCTCCTTTTTTCGGGGTGAAACTGAATCCTGAAGCTTCGACCAAGTCCTGTACGGCCCGTTCCATGGCCTTTCGCAAGGAGCTTTGGCAACGCGTCGGAGGATTTCCCGAAACTGTTTTTCTTGGCGAAGACACGGCCTTCGATGCCAAGGTGCGCGAGTTGGTCACGCCCGCTTTCCCTGAGGGCGCCAAAGCCTCGTACCAGCCGCGCCATACTTTCCGCTCGGCCGTGCGCCAGATGATCAGCTATTCGCTAACCGATGGTGTTTTGGGAGGCCGTTCCGCGCGCCTCTGGAGAAACGTCATTCGTTGCGTGGCCTGGATTGCCGCGCTGGTCGTGCTGATTTATTCGCCAATTCCTTTGCTGTGCGTCGTGGCGCTAGAAATCTATTTCGCATTCCGGCTGGACTGGAGCGATCTTCGCAAGGCAGTCCGCAAAGCGCGGATTCGGACGCTCGCCGCTCGCCTGGCATTTTCATTGCTCGTTCCCTGGATCGTCGCCTGGTACCAGTCCTGGGGGGGCATCACGAAGGTGAATCGTCCCAACCGGCAGAACTTCAAAACATAATATGAACCGCGCCCAGCTAACTCATCCCCCCACATCGAATTCGTTCTTTCGGCCCGGCGTCATGGAGGTGCTGGTTTGCAGCATTACCGCGCTCGTCTACGTCGCAACCCTCTCTTTCGGATTCGTCTACGACGACGTCCCGCAGATCCTCAACAATCCGGCGATCCATAGCTGGCGCTTCGTGCCGCAGTACTTTACGTCGCACGTCTGGGCCGCGATCTACCCCAATACCACTGGAAACTACTACCGTCCTCTTTTTCTCTTGTGGCTCAAGTTGAACTATGCGCTCTTCGGAACCAAAGCTGCCGGATGGCACATGACCAATATTGCCTGCCACGTCCTCGCCACCTGGCTGGTGTTTCGCGTCGCACAACAACTCTCTGGCGATCGCCTCACAGCATTTCTAACAGCGCTCATTTTCGGGCTGCACCCCGCGCACGTCGAAAACGTAGCCTGGATCTCCGGCGTCAGCGATCCCCTGATGGCGTGCTTTCTGCTCGGGAGCTTTTCGGCATTTCTCAGTTCGCGCACATCGCGCGCAGTGCCGGAGGCGGAGCGCCACGAGCCACGAGCTACGAGCCAGGAGCAATCATATGGTGAAAAGGGCGGCTTTGGTCTGCTTGCGGCTCGCGGCTCGCGGCCAGCGCCTGCTTTCAAGGCCATGTCGCTCGCATTGTTCGCGCTCGCTCTGTTGTCGAAAGAAACCGCCATCGTGCTGCCGCTGCTAATCTTCGCATTCGTGCTGATCTTCGAGCGCGACCACGAACCGCGTGCGAAGCTCGCCCGGCGCCTCACCGTAGCTCTCCAACAGTCCGCGCCCTATCTGCTCCTGGTTCTGCTCTATGCCCTCGCGCGCTATGGCGCCCTAGGCGGCTGGTCGCATCCGACAATTCCAATCGGCTGGACCCAGGTCGTTCTTACCTGGCCCGCCGTTCTCTGGTTTTACGCCCGCCACCTCATCCTGCCACTGCGGCTGAGCGAATTCTACTCGCTCGATTATGTGTCCCATTTCAGCGCAAGCGCGGTCCTGTCACCGCTCGCTTTCCTCCTGATCGTCGCGGCCGCCGTCACCTTTATTCTGATTTTTATTGGCCGAAATTCTAACGCGCGCTCTCGAGAAGCCGCCCGCTTCGCGCTCGTACTCATCGTCGTTCCCTTGTTACCCGTTCTCGACCTACATTCGCTCACCGTCGGCGACATCGTTCACGACCGCTATCTCTACCTGTCCTCAGTCGGATTCGCGCTCTTGATTGCGCTCCTCATCCGCGAACTCGCGCAACGCCTGCCCGAGAAGCAACGCACAATACTTCCGGCCGTATTCGTCGCCACTATCGGAGTCGCTTTCGCCGCGCTGACCATAACCCAGCAAATGCCCTGGGCAAGCGACATCCTGCTCTACACTTGCGGACTCGAATTCGCGCCCGCCAATCTGACCGTCCGCGACAATCTCGCCAGCGCCCTCCTGAAAGCGAACGAGCCCGAGCGCGCCATCCCGCTCTATCTTGAGGTTCTCAAGAGCAATCCTGACTTTTGGCGTTCCACCTACAACCTCGGATTCGCCTATTACAAAACGGCGCAATTTCCCGCGGCGGAGCGCTATCTGCAGCGTGCCATCCGCATCAACCCCGCCGACTCCGACCAATATATTTACCTGGCCCTGACTCAACTCGAGTTGAAGAAGCTTTCCGAAGCGGCCGAAAATGCCAGCCAGGCCATCGTCCGCGGTCCCCACAACCGCGGATACCACTTCGTCCTCGGCCTGATCTTCGAGGCCGCCGGAGAGCGCGCCCGCGCCGCCGCCGAATTCAAGACTGAGATCGCCCAGCATCCCGAGAACACGACAGCGGCCGCCGAACTGCAAAAGCTGGATGGAGTATCGTCCGCCCAACGACCTTAGGTTTCCTGTTTCTCCCCGGACATGCCCGCATGATACCTACCTTCGTGCGCGCCGCCTTCCCTACACTAAAAGGACGCCTGCAAAGCAGGATGGCTTTTCCCAAAGTCAGAGATCCCCAAAAGAAAGCTCTCAGTTTCCGGTTCCCAGTGAACTCCTGGGAACTGAGAACGTGCCGTTAGCCCTTCCACTGGTAGGCATTTGCCTGGGGAAGACCGATATGGGCGAGCACGCGGTTGGCGAACTCCTGCGCCATTTCTTCGGCGCTCGAGGGATGGTTATAGAAGGTTGGGATCAGCGGGAAAATTGTCGCCCCGGCCTCTGCGGCCAGCGACATGTTGCGGAGGTGAATCCGATTCAGCGGCGTTTCTCGTACGCAGAGCACCAGCGGCCTCCGTTCCTTCAGCATCACGTCGGCCGCCCGCTCAATCAGGTGGGACGCAATGCCGTTGGCGATCCGGGCCAGCGTTCCCATGCTGCACGGGATCACGACCATCGCGTCCGACGGATACGAACCGCTGGCCACATTCGCACCGACGTCGTTGTTCGACTGAGTCTCAATTTTAGACGACGAAGTACCGATAAGTTGACGTAGAAGCTCAGCGCGGCCCTGAATGCCGAGTTCCTCGGCCAGGACGCGCAGGCCGCTGTCGGAAGCGATGAAGTTGCCCGTCTTTACGCGCTCGTCGCGTTCGACGCTGAGCAGGAACTGTTTGAGAAACAACGATCCACTGGCGCCGGTGGTGGCGATCGTGAGGTTTTCCGGCGGCAATACAGTCAAAGTTGGTGCTCCCTAAGGTAAGAACGCCCTGCTCGGGTCGAAACGTTTTGAGCATAGGGACGCATCCAACGCAAGTCAAGCGGCTGGCGACAAATGGTTTCGTAGAGGCGCATCTCGCAAATGGCAACGACTGGCATCTTACGATCGCGGCGCAGCGTAGCTCAACGCCACGCCATTGCCAGCGTGGAACGCGAAATCCGCGCCAACGATTCCTCCGGCGGACGCAAATACGTGCGCGACTTCCGCGATGCCTACCGTTCCTACCAGCGCGTTCTCACGACCGACCAGGTGCGCGACGAAATTGCCGCCGCTGGAGTCGTGCTGCTCGGCGACTACCACGCGCTTCCGAATTCCCAGCGCTACCTCGCCTCGCTGCTCCGCGATCCCGCGCTGCATCGCCGTCCTCTCGTGCTTGGAGTCGAGACCATCTTTTCCCGCGACCAGCACATCCTCGACGAATGGTCGCGCCGCGAAATTGACGAGGCCGAACTTCGCGAACGCATCCGCTTCGATCTCGATTGGGGTTACGACTGGTCTCCATTTTCCGAGTTGCTGAACGCCGCTCGTGACAACTCGGCACCGATCTACGGGCTCGACTGTATGCCGCGCGAGGACCTGCGCCGAATCGGCGCGCGCGACCGCCATGCCGCCGACAAAATCGC
>JBEKOW010000201.1:0-8332 GCA_049521375.1 Terriglobales bacterium | reverse complement strand
TGACTTCCTGAGATTCGCACACGGTAAGGTTGTCGTGGACGACAAGCACGCTGACGCCGGGGAAATCGGACGCCCCGGTGAAACCTACCGTCGTATAAGCGTCACTTCATTGTTCGGCAATATGCTGGTACTGGTCACCGACGGGCATCTGCCCTATCCTTTCGGTTATGAGACCACCGGCTATCAGGTACAGGACCTGGTCGCGACGCTGCAAAAGGCGAAGTTAGCGGGAGTGAGAGTTCTGTCAGCGCCCTTTATGGCACGGGATCGAAAAACCGCCATCGTCGAATTTCCAGGAGGATACATCGCCGAAATTCACAGCGTGATCGCGGCAACAACGCGCGACCGGGATCCGAATTGAGAGACGCAATTTAGTTTAAAAGTCGTCGATGTCACCGAATTTCACAGTTTAAGCAAGTTGCGACCCGAACAAATCGAAAATCCGTAAAATGTCCACTCGTATCGCCGATCAACCCGAATGCTGGCCCGCTCTGGCGCTGGACTCATGGCACGACACCTGCGCCACGCTGCATATGTGGACGCAGATCGTCGGCAAGGTCCGGCTGCATTTGACGCCGCTCGTCAACCATTGGTGGAACGTTCCCTTGTACGTATCGGCAAGAGGTCTGACCACATCCAGAATCCCGTATGAAAACACCGCGTTTGAACTCCGGTTCGACTTCATCGGGCACCGGCTTGTGTTGGTAACGGCCAGCGGCATATTGAAAGCAATCCCGCTGAGGGCTGTCTCAGTGGCCGAGTTCTACGAAGAAGTCATGGCGATGCTTCAGTCCGCCGGGCTCCAGGTCAAAATCTGGCCCGTGCCGGTAGAAATTCCGGATCCGATCCCCTTCGACCAGGATCGCGTGCACTGCTCCTACGACCGCCTTTCGGTCGAGAAATTCTGGCGGATTCTGCTTTCGGTCGACGCCGTATTCCATCAATTCAGATCAGGGTTCATCGGCAAGTGCAGTCCCGTCCATTTCTTCTGGGGAAGCTTCGATCTCGCCGTCAGCCGGTTCTCGGGCCGCCCAGCTCCGGAACGCCCCGGCGCGGATGCCATAACTCGAGAAGCGTATTCCCATGAAGTAAGCAGTGTGGGTTTCTGGCCCGGCAGTGGCGACGTAAAAGAAGCCGCGTTTTACTCCTACGTAGCGCCAGAGCCACAGGGATTCAAGGAAGCGCAAGTCCGGCCAGGTGCCGCCCACTATGACGCTAGGGTGGGGGAGTTCCTGCTGATGTATGAAGACGTGAGGAAGGCCGAGTCGCCCACGGCCGCAATTCTGGATTTCTGCCAAACCACCTACGAAGCAGCTGCCAACTCGAGTCGCTGGGACCGCGGCGCGCTGGAGAGATAACAGCTCAATAAGGATTTCCCCCAAGGAGCGCCCAACGAGAGAGGGCCAATTCAAAACGAACCGAAGTGAGGGCAGTTGCGTGCGACTCTGGTGCCTGAGACGAAGTGCGAGCCCGTCCATCCGATCGTGGTAAACTAACGTTCAACACGTCGGAGAGATGGCCGAGAGGCTGAAGGCGGCGGTTTGCTAAACCGTTATACGGGCTAACACCTGTATCGAGGGTTCGAATCCCTCTCTCTCCGCCACACAGTCTGCGCTCATGCGAACTGTCGCCGTCTTTCGTTGAAATCCTCGCGAAAAGCACGCCAATTCACGATTTTCTCATCTCAAACCGCACCCGAGAGAACAGAACTCCCGCCACCACCTGAGAAGATCTTCCCTTTTTCTCGGGGGCCGGATTTGGCAGTCCGGTTTCAGCAATCCTGCCAGGCGAAACGAATGCGCATATCCTGCTCATTCCGCATTCCATGGAGGGCGCGGCGCAAACCGTTTCGGATCATCGCCTCGTCATCGACAAAGAGCAGTCGCTTGGGCATCAACTTCCCTTCGGCGGCGCGGCGGGTTGACCGTGAGCGTTAGCAGACGAACCCTCCGAAATCACGGGTTGGCGCGGCAATGATGTAATCGCCATAGAGGAGCCATCCATAAGACTGTCGGCAGGTGTAAGCTAGCGGACGCAAGGAGGGAGGCCCGGCGTGATTTCAAAGGTGCAGAGGCCCCCAATTGCTACTTGTCCGTAAACGGAGCCTAGCAAGTCTGCACCCCAAGACTTCGGCGAGCTTATCGATAGCGGGAATGCAGTTTTTTTAGGAATTCTTATAACCCTATGGATTTAAAAGAGAAATAAATCGCTGAGAAGGCACTTGCCTTTTAGAACGTACGTTCGATAGACTCTGTCACCGATTGTGGGTAGTGAGACTCATCCAATTCAGACGCGGTGTTGGGTGCGATGAAGCATCACGACTACTTTGATCGCGAAATCGAGACAGCGAGTCCACGACAGGTTCGCCAGCGGCAGGAAGTGGAGCTGGCACGGCAATTGGATTACCTGTTTGCGCGATCGCTCTTTTACCAGGAAAAATTCCGCACTGCGGCGTTGCGTCGCAAAGACTGCCAGAGTTTGCGCGATCTGGCGCGGTTCCCCTTGACGACGAAGGAGGAGTTGCGGGAAAGCCAGACGTCCCATCCGCCTTTGGGCCTCCACATCGCGACTGACTGGCACAAAGTGGTGCGGGTCCACAGTTCTACGGGCACCACCGGCGAACCGAGCTTCGTCGGGGTCACGCGCCGCGATGCCCGGATGTGGGCTCGACTCACCGCCAGGTCGTTTTACACCCAGGGCTGCCGGGAAACAGACGTGGTGCTTCACGCGACGGGTTTGACGATGTTTGTCGCGGGAATGGCGTCGAAAGATGCCATGGAATCGATTGGGGCGGTTTTTGTTCCGCTGGGAACGGGTGCATCCGAGAGGGCGCTGAACATGATTCCCAGGCTGGGCGTCAATGCGATGCACTGCACTCCATCCTACGGCTCCTATTTTGCAAAATACGTGCGGGAAGCCGGAATGGAGCCGAACACCCTGGGCCTGAAGAAGATGTTCTGCGGGGCCGAACCGGGCGCCGGCATTCCGTCCGTGCGTAAGAAGTTGCAAGAGGATTTCGGAGCGCGCGTCACCGAAGGTCTGGGCAACGCCGACATGGCTCCGATTATTTTCAGCGAATGCCCGGAGCAGGCGGGCATGCATCACAACGGGCCCGATTTTGTGCTGACTGAGATCATTGATCCCGAAACCGGCGAGGCCCTTCCGATTGAAACGGGCGTCGAGGGGGAGTTGGTCTACACCAGCTTGCAGCGCGAATGCGTGCCGCTGCTCCGCTTTCGCACCCGCGACCGGGTGCAGGTGCTTGGCACCTCCTGCGCCTGCGGGAGAACCGGCTTTCGGATTCGCTGCATTGGCCGAACCGATGACATGCTGATCCTACTGGGGGTTAATGTTTTCCCTTCTTCACTGCGCGAGGTGGTCTCCGGTTTTTATCCCCGAACCACGGGCGAGATTCAGATTTTGCTGGAAAAGCCCGGGCCTCGCGTGGAACCACCCCTTACGATCCTGACGGAGTCGAGCGCAGCCCCAGCTGCTGAAGCCGATTTGAAAAGCGAAATCGAGCGAAAGATTCGCGCCGTTTTATCCGTGGCCGCGAACGTGGAACTCGTACCTGCCGGCACGTTGCCGCGCTATGAGATGAAGGGTCAACTGGTAAAGCATCTTTACCACAACCAAGCACAGGATTCGGGCAGAGGGGGGCAGGTCCGTGTATATCGTTGACATCGACGTAGGCGGTACCTTGACCGACGGACTTTTCAGCGACGGCGAGAGATCAGTATGCACGAAGGTGGATTCCACTCCGCATGATTTGACGGTGTGCCTGTTTGACTGCTTGTCGCAAGGGGGCGCGCAACTGGGCTTTCCGGATCTCGGCAGTTTTCTGGAGAAAGTCGACCTGCTGCGCTGGTCTACAACACTTACTTCCAATGTGCTGGCGGAACTACGCGGGCCGAAGCTCGGACTGCTGGTCAGCAGCGGGCATGAAAAAGACTTGTATAGCGCGCAGCAACCTAACCCGATTTTGAAGCGGCTGGTCGATCCCAAGAACGTAATCGGCATCGATGGGATGCACGACCCGGCCATTCTGGGAGCGGTGCGCTCGCTGCTGGAGAGCGGCGTCCGCCGTATTTGCATCAGCCTCAAAGGCGCATTCCAGGACCCGGCGCCCGAAGCCCGTCTGAAGCGCATCATCGACGAGCAATATCCCGATCACTATCTGGGATCGGTGCCGGTGCTGACAGGAAGCGATGTCTGCCCCAATACCGACGACTCCACGCGTACGTACAATGCGGTCATCAATGCCTATATTCACAGCGCACTGGCGGCGACTCTATTCAAGGCAGAAGATGAGTTGCGCTATACGCAAGGCTATTCGCGCGCCTTCCTCATTAGCCATATCAATGGCGGAGTGGCTGGCGTTTCCAAGACGCGCGCCATCGATACGCTCGAATCGGGCCCGGTGTTGGGCATTTACGGCGCTGCCTATCTGGCGAAGGTTTACGGGCAGAAGAAGGTGCTGGCCATGGACGTCGGCGGCACTACGGCGAAACTTGGCGTCATCCGCGACGCGAAACCGGTCTACATCCAGCAGAGCGATCTGTTTGGAATCCCGGTGCGAGTCACACTGCCGTATCTGCGATCGATTGCATTGGGGGGCGGCAGCATCGTTTCCCTCGATGGCGACCGGGTGCGGCTGGGCCCGGAAAGCATGGGCTCGTTTCCCGGGCCGGCATGTTACGGGCTGGGGGGAGACAAAGCGACACTGACGGATGCGTTTGTCGCAGCCGGGTTGATTGATCCGGTGAACTTCCTCGGGGGGACCAAACCCCTGGACCAGGATGCCGCCCGGGAAGCGATCGCCAGTCAGGTGGCTCGCTCCCGCTCTATTACGGTGGAGCAGGCGTGTGGAGAAATCATCGAGGCCGCATTCAATATGGTCGCGGAAATGATTGCCAGGGCCAGCCGCGAACTGGGAGAGGATTTGTCCGATCACGTGCTGTTCGCGTATGGAGGCAATGGCGGCCTGTTCGCCAGTGGAGTCGCGGAGCGGGCCGGAATTCGGAGTGTCTATCTGTTTGATTTGGGTCCGGTGTTCAGTGCCTTTGGATCCTCGGTTTCGGACATCTCTCATGTGTACGAGCGATCCTTCCATCTTGATTTGGCCGAGAACACGGACTTCGGTGCGCTCAACCAATTGATGGAAGAAATGTGGGAGCAAGGGAACCGCGATCTGCTGGGCGAAGGGATTTCACCCGAAGGCGCGGAGAGTCTGGTGGAACTGGAAGTTTCCTGCAAGGATGGCGCTGCCCTGACGACTAAGTCGAGTCATACTCGTTTTGCGAACTTCGCCGAATTCCAGCGATCCATCAATTCGCCCCTGCCGTCCGAAGATGTCGCCATCGATCTGGTGCGTATGCGAATCAGGAAAGCAATCGCCAAACCCGCTTTGGAAAAGAAACGGGCGGGATCAGGCGATTGCAGCGCCGCGTACCTTGGAATGCGCATGGTCGCGCACGACGGCAGCAAGCAACTGGCGAACCTATACCGCTGGGAGTCTTTGATGCCGGGCAATGCCTTGCGCGGCTGCGCGATTCTGGAGTCCGCCAACAGCACATATTTTGTGCTTCCGGAGTGGAGCGCCGAAATCGACGGCTACGGCAACGCATTGTTGTCAAGAACCGGTTAACGCGACATCGAATACACAAGATTAAAGAGCAGGAGAGACTAGCGCCATGGCCGACAGCAACCGCCGCCTTCGCATTACGGAGTATCTCGACCTCGACCTGGACGGAGAACAATGGCTCTGCGAGCGCTGCGGACGAGTTCTGGGTTCTGCCCGTGAAAGTTACCGGAAGGGTTGCCTGCTCTATGCCCGCGACCCGCGGGAAGTTCACCCGCCGATCGTGGAGGGTAATTTCAGTTTTGCGCCCGATCCGCTCTGGGTGCGCATCGTGGAGTTTTACTGTCCGGGCTGCGGAACGCAATTGGAAACCGAATACCTGCCGCCGGGACATCCGATCACGCACGACATCGAGATCGATCTTGACACGCTGAAGAAGCGGCTGGATAACGGTGAACTGATTTTGAAGAACCGGCGAATTGAGGCAGCCTCATGAATTCCATCGACATCGATGTCGGCGGCACGTTCACCGATATGGTTCTGACTTACGAGGGCCGGACCGTGATTCGCAAAGTTCCGACGACGCCCTACGATCTGTCGGTCTGCTTCTCCAATGTGATCGAGGAAGGAGCCCTGTCGCTGGGCATGTCGATGGAGAAGTTGTTGCCGGCCGTGGATATGCTTCGCTATTCCACGACTATCGCGCTGAATCGCCTGCTGGAGCGCAAGGGGCCTCGACTCGGCCTGATTACCACGGAGGGACACGAGGATACGACGCTGCTGGGCCGCGGAGCACAATGGATTGACGGCACGCGGGTGCAGGAACGGCGCAACCTGAGCGTTCAGACAAAACCGCACCCGTTGATTCCGCGCGAGATGATCGTGGGCGTCAAGGAGCGCGTCGACTCGGGCGGAAACGTGATCCGACCGCTGGACGAGAACGATGTGCGGGAGAAAGTCCGGTACCTGGTGAGCCGGGGGGCGCGGGCGTTTGTGGTTTCGCTGCTGTGGGGATTTCTGAATCCCATTCACGAGCGCAAGGTGAAGGAAATTATCCGCAGCGAATACCAGGAATTTCACATCGGCTACATGCCTGTGGTGCTGGCGGGCCAGGTCTCGGGCAAACTGGGCGAGTACGAGCGGACGATGGCTGCGATTCTCGACGCTTATCTGCAGCGCTCCATGCAAATCGAGTTGTCGACCTGCTGGGACAAACTGCGCGACCGCGGATATAAGCGTTCGTTGTCGATGATCCAAAGTTCCGGGGGCATCGCGGAGGTCTTCAAGACGGCGGCCAGCCGCACATTTAACAGCGGCCCGGTGAGCGGATTGATGGGCGCGCACCATGTGGCCAAGCTGCTGGGCGTGCAGAACGTGGTGATGGCCGACATGGGAGGCACAAGTTTCGATGTGGGGCTGGTGGTAAAGGACAGTGTCCGCAGCTACGATTTTCGCCCCATCATCGATCGCTGGATGGTCGGCATCACCATGATCAAGACGCTGTCGATCGGAGCGGGCGGGGGATCGATCGCGTGGTTGAACAAATTGCTCAACAGCCAGTTGCAGGTTGGTCCGCGCAGCGCGGGGTCCATGCCGGGGCCGGTGTGCTTCAACCGCGGAGGAACGGAACCGACCGTCACGGATGCGGATGTTGTCCTGGGATATATCAATCCCGCGTATTACTACGGCGGAAGGCTCGCGCTGAATAAAGAAAAATCGGTGCAATCGGTGCGCGACAAGATTGCCAAGCCGCTCGGCCTTAGCGTGGAGGAAGCGGCCGTGATTATTCGCAAAATCGTCGATGAAAACATGTCATCGGCCATCATGAAAGAAGTTCACCTGCGGGGCTACAGTCCGGAGGAGTTTATTCTTTTTGCCGCGGGTGGAGCGGGGCCCACGCATGTCGAAGGCTTCCGCGCCGATATTCCGAGGGCGGTCATCTTTCCCTTCTCGCCGGTCTTCTGCGCGTGGGGCTCGTCCACCATGGACATCATGCACGTGTATGAACACTCGAAGAAGCTGACGCTCATGGAGCCGGGAAGCCATGAGATCACGAAGGAGTTCGACAGCTTCAACGGAGCGGTCAGCCAACTGATCGATAGCGCGAAGGCCGATCTGGCAGGCGAAGGTCTCGACCCCAACGATGCGAGCTTCGTGCTCGAACTGGACATGCTCTACGGGGGCCAGTTTCACGTGAAACGGACGCTCTCGCCGCGTCTCTTTATCCATGAGGTCGAAGATGTGACGGCCATCTGCGACGCCTTCAACAAAGAGTTCAGCGAGGCGTTCAGTCCCTTCGTGGTGAATCCCGACGGCGGAATATTTCTCGACACGTTCGTGCTGAAAGCCATCGTGCCGACGATCAAGGCGACGCTGCCAAAGTTGGCGCTGGAGGGGCACAGTCCCGGAGCCGCGTCTAAGGGTTCGCGCGCAGTCTACTGGCCGGCAAGAAAAGATTTTCAGGAGACTCCGATTTACTCCTTCGAGAAACTGCGGCCCGGCAACATGCTCTCGGGGCCAGCGGTGGTCGAAGGCGAATACACAACATTGGTCGTTCCCGAGCCGCTACGCTTTTCGATCGACGAGCACGGGCTGGGAATTCTGGAGTAGGAAAGCAGGAACTATGCCGATACCAACCCTGGCGGAAAAACTGCAATGGCTGAAGCCGGCGCCCGCCTCCGACTACGAAAAGAAATGTGTCGAAACGATCAGGCACGGCAGCTACGAGATCGGGGTGCAGATCACGAACGA
>JBEKOW010000200.1:0-8367 GCA_049521375.1 Terriglobales bacterium | reverse complement strand
CCTTCGCTCAGCATGACCGCAAATCTTCACCCGTAATACTGGAAATCCTTCCAGAACTCCGGCCAGCTCTGCCGCATTCCCCGGCACACATAAATATCGGGATGATCGCGCGTCTCCTCGTTCTCGATGTTGTAAGTGTTCCAGGTGTGCCCCGCCAGTTCGCACGAGGAAAACTTGCGCTCCAGAAACCCGCGCGAAAAACCAAGCACGATCAACGTCTCGGCCGGCGGATCGCCATATCCCCGCTCCCAGAACGAGTTGATCCCGCTGATTGCCTGCGGCAACCCATATGACGGCCCATAGAGGTCAATCGCGCCCGCCTCGCCATAATTTCCGGCGAGCACGCCCACCCGCGCCCGTTCTTTCTCCGGCAACGAATCACGGATCCGCGCCACCGTCTCGGTCAGTTCCGGCCAACCCACCTCTTCGCGGAAGTCCCCCTGCACCCTCGCCGCGCGCTTCCACCACGAAGACTTGATCGGCGCAAGCGGAAGCATGAACGCGCTGACGATCGCGATGTTCGCCGCCAGTGCAATCCACACTACACTGCGCGCCGCCACGGCCCACGAATGCCTCAGCCGCCTCAGCCACTGTTCTCCCCATACTGAGCCCGCCGCGTACAGCATGGGATAGGCTGGCGCCAGGTAATATTCGCGGCCTTTCGCTGCCACGAACAGCACCAGCGGCACAACATACATCCAGCCCAGCATGCGAAAGCGCCGTCCCGCCGGAGCCATGAAATAGAAGTAAAGCCCGGCCAGCCACAAGGGAAAAGCGAAGAGCGTAATTCGGATCTGATTGGGCAGAAAACCCGTGGTCCGTCCCCACTCGATATCGCGCTCGTGTATGTCTTTTAAGAACTCCAGGGACACGAAATGCCGCTGCGCCTGCCAGACCAGATTCGGAGCGAAAACGGCAATCGACAACGCCACTCCCAGCCACAACCACTTGCTCGCCAGATAGCGGCGCGCATTCGTCGCCACCACCCCCACCACAATTCCGATGACGAAAAATCCCATGGTGTATTTCGTCATCATGCCGAGCCCGAGCGTAGTTCCGATTGCCAGCCACCAGCGCGGGTCTTCTGTCTTCAGCAGCCGGACCACAAAATACGCCGCCAGCACCCAGCACAGGTAATCGAACGAGATGTATTGCATTACTGCACCGGCTGCCAAGCAAAATGGAACCGCCGCCGCTGCTGCAACCAACTGCGCTCCGCGCCCACCGCCCAATTCGCGGGCCATCAGCCCTGTAAGGACTACCGCCACGGCTTCCGCCAGGGAAGCGAAAAAGCGAAATCCCGTCAACGAAGTCCCGAACAAAATCAGCGACAGGCGTCCGAAGAAAGGAGTGATCGGCGGGTACGCCACAAATCCCCAAGCCATATGGCGCGCATCTTCGAGGGTAGCAAGTTCGTCGCGATGAAACCCGTATTGGCCACCGGTGGCGAGATGTACGATCACCGTGGCCGCGGCGACGTAAATCAGGATCGCGACATCGCCCGTCCACCGCGACCTATGGCCAGCCGCCGTGGTTGCCGGCGACCCATCAAATTTTCGAACTTCAAGGGGATTTGTCATTCTGAGCAGAGAGGCATCTCCGCGGCGGACGCCAAGATGCCGCGGAGTTCAAGGAGCCATACTCCCGAAACGGCTAGATAGCTGCGGGACTGCGCACCCCATAGACAGGGCACAGCCCCGTCGCACACACTGCTAGCGCTTCTCGACCTTCACGTACTTCTGCGGATACTCAGGGCCAATATAATCTGCCCGCGGCCGGATCAGCCGATTGTCATCCAACTGTTCGATAACGTGCGCGGTCCACCCGCTCACGCGCGACACGGCGAAGATCGGCGTAAACAGATCAACCGCGATCCCCAGCGTGTGATAAGTCGAGGCTGAATAGAAATCCACATTCGCGTTAAGCTTCTTCTCGGCCTTGACAAACTGTTCGATCTTGTCGGAATACTCGAACCACTTGGGACTCCCGCTTGACACTCCCAGATCGCGCGACATCTGCCGCAAGTGCGTCGCCCGCGGGTCCTCCGTGTGATAAACGCGATGACCGAAGCCCGGCATTTTCTTCTTTTGCGCCAGCAGGCCCTTCACATAGTCCACCGGGTCCGCTCCCGAACCGTCAATTTCCATTAGGATCTTGAACACAGCCTCGTTCGCGCCGCCGTGCAGCGGCCCTTTCAGCGCCCCGATCGCCGCCGTAATCGCCGAATGCATATCGGACAGGGTCGCCGCCACCACACGCGCCGCAAATGTCGAGGCATTGAGCTCATGATCGGCATGCAAAATCAGTGCGATGTCGAGCGCGCGCTCGGCCGTCTTCGAAGGCGCATCGCCATTGAGCATCAGCAGAAAATTCGCCGCATGCGATAGCGAGCGGTCGGGTTCGACCAGCGGTTTGCCCTTGCGGATGCGATCGTAATTCGCCACCAGCATGGAAATCTGCGAGGTCAGCCGGATCGCTTTGTTCACGTTTGCGTCGTGATCGTTGCGCGTGTTTTCGGGATCGTAGTAGGAAAGTGTGGAAGTCAGCGTACGCAGCATATCCATCGCGGGTACGTGCTTGGGCACCAGTTGCAGCCGGTAAATAATGGACGCGTCCAACTTGCGCTCTTCCGCCATCCGCCACTTGAGCTGCTTCAATTCTTCGGCGTTTGGTAGCCGCCCGAACCACAACAGGTAGCAGACCTCCTCAAAGGTGGAGTGGTCGGCCAGTTCGTGGATATCGTACCCGCGATAGGCAAGCACTCCCCGATCCCCGTCGATGTAACAAATGCCCGAGGTGGTCGCGACCACCCCTTCCAGCCCCTTCGGCGCATGCAGACCCGTAACGCTAGCCATGATTCCTCGCTCGCAAGCAGAACTTGATTCGACCTTCCGGATTCAGTCAGACGACTGAATCCTCTCGCCACAACCTTAACAGACGCGGCAACCCAACCCTACTCTTATACCGCAAACAAAGCCCGACATGCCACGCGGCATCCGCGGTTTGGCATCTGTCAACATGCATTCCCATGCTATGATTTCCGACTTCGAAAAGGAGGCTCATGCCCAACCCCATCTGCCACTTCGAAATCGGCTGCCGCGATCTCGCCAAAACCAGCGAATTCTTTAGCAAACTCTTTGACTGGCAGATGTCGCCGATGGGCCCGGCGGCGATGATCCAGGCGGGCGGCGGCATTGGAGGCCACATCACCTCCCTCGGTCACGAGCCTCACAAATACACCATTTTCTATGTAGGAGTTGAGAACGTACAGGCTTACCTGGACAAGGCAACCGAACTGGGCGGCAAGTTGCTGGTCCCACCGGTCCCGATTCCGACCGGAACTTTTGCCTGGTTCGCCGACCCCGAAGGCAACACCATAGGCCTGTTTCAAGCCAAGAAGTGAAAATCGCGCGGGCCCCTTCCCGGCAGTAAGGCGGGTGCCGCGCCCGCGCAAACCACCGCGCGTTCGAATGCAGATGTAGGAGAACATCCGCACGCCCCAGTTTGGCACCCGTTCCGTGCGCCCTACCTCGGGACGCCGTGCGGAGAAGCTTTAACCTCTGCAAATGACCTCGAACCTCTGCCCTCGCTACTCTGGCCAAATCGAAGCAGCGGTCCGGGAAAAAATCTGTTCGCGCATAGTTTCCGGGATCGCAAGGGCGCGAAAGTCGTCAACATTCTGCTTGATATCGGGAACTCCCGGGCCCGGCCAATCAGTCCCAAACAGAGTCTTGTGCGCGGTTTCGGAAAGACGCGGAAAATATTCCAGCAGCTTCTTCGGAGGAATGCCGCTGATATCGAGATACATGTTGGGATGCCGCCGGAGCAGAAAAAATGCCGTCTCCATCCACAGCGGCCGCCCGCCATGCGCCAGAAGAATTTTCAGCTTCGGAAAATCGACGGCCACATCGTCCACATAGATCGGATCGCCATATTTGTTGCGCGCTCCCGGAAATACCGAAGTCCCCGTATGAAACATGACGGGAATCCCGTTCGCCTCCGCGGCGCGATAGATAATTTCGAGCTCATTGACGCCATGAAGATAGTCATTGGGATAAAGCAGTTGATGCGGCGGATGAATCTTGATCATGCGAATGCCGAGCCGCAGAATGTGTTCCACGTCGGCGAGAATGTTTTTCGTGTGCCGCGGATGCACGCTGCCACAGGCAATCAGCCGCTTCGGATTCTCTTTCACATAATCGGCGACAAACTGATTGACTTCGGGGCCGAAGCCGATCACCTCGGGCGCAACGTAATTGATCAGCGCGGCTCGATCGACTCCACAATGGTCAAGATACCTGAGGAAAGCCGCGGGCGACCGGCTATAGGATTCGATCTCCTCAAAGTTATGACGTTTCTTCTTCATCAGTTCAAGCGCAGCCGGCTTGAACAGTTCGTAAGGCTCGATATGGACGTGGCAATCGGTAATCAAAGAAGGTCTCTAGGGAACTCGCATGTCTTTTGAATAGCTGCAAGCCATGAGGCGCGAGCTTGGAGCAATTGAGACCGGTCGGCAATCGCAGCCGAATGCCAAAACCCGGGTAATGCCGATTTGTGAAAGCACTTGGGAGGATCTGCTCGCACTCGAATCTCGCAGCTCAATACAGCGGCACTTTCGGATCGACTGTGCGCGCCCAGCCATCCACGCCGCCGCGCATCGACTGCACTTTTTCGAATCCCTGCTGTCGCAACCAGTTGGTCACGGTCAGCGAGCGCACGCCGTGATGACAAATGACAACGATGTGCTCATCCGGGTCGAGCTCTTGTTGAGCCCGGGTCGGAACATCGCCCATCGGAATATTCTTCGCGCCTTCGATCCGCGCCGTCTCAAACTCCCATGGCTCGCGCACATCGAGGAGCATGAATGTTTCGCCGCTCTTCTGCAGCGCCTTCACCTGTCCTGCTGAAATCTCAAAGTCCATCGAATTCGTATCCACGCCTCCGCCTGCGACCATAAACTCCGCAAACTCCCTATGAGGATCATGAATCCCTCAGACCTATGACCTGGCTCGTCGCAGCGTCGTCAGGCTCAAGAGCCCCGCGAGCCCCCAGAGCACGCCCGTCGCAATCCGCGCCGTGCGCACATCCGCGAGTTCGATGTTGCGCCACAGCGTCATGCCAAAACCGATCAGAAAATTGATTACCAGCAATCCGAAGAACAGCCGCTCGCGTAAACACTGCGTATCTACGGCGAGGGCGATCAGCAGGACGACCCATACCATGTACGTGGCCGCCGTCCACGGATCATGCGGCCATTCCAGCTCATTGCGCAGCACGCGGCTGAATGACACCCAGGTAAAGTAAGCACAAGCCAGAACCCCTGCAATTCCCCACAGAGGAGTGCGGCACATCAGGTGACCGGAGCTATAGGGCGGCTTCGGTTCCACTGTCTTGGCGGGAACTTCTATTTGCCTGTCCATTTCGGCGGTCTTTTTTCAAGGAAAGCAATGATACCCTCGCGCGCGTCTGCCGTCGAGATCAGTTCTTCAAAATAAATTTTCTCCGCCCGCGCCAGCCCCTTGTCGAAGTGGATCGCGTCCCAGGAATAGATCGCTTTCTTGGCATGCGCGAGCGCCGCGGGGCTGAGGTTGGCGAGTTCCGCTAGTGTTTCTTGAACAAGGCCGTCAAGTTCCTCGCCGCGCGCCGAGCGGTTGGCAAGGCCCATGGCGACCGCTTCGTCTCCGCTGATCTGGCGCCCCGTCAGTATCAGTTCGCTGGCGCATTTCTGGCCAATCAAAGCCGGAAGCGCGACCGCCGCGACCGGCGGATAACATCCCAGCTTGATCTCCGGGAATCCCCAAGTTGCGTCGCGTGCGGTGTAAACCATGTCGCAAACTGCGGCCAACTCCGCCCCTCCGCCCAGGCATGCCCCGAGCACCGCAGCGATCGTCACCTTGCGCGATCCCACGATCGCCCGGATCACCGAGTGGAAGCTGGTGAGCATCTCATGCACCTGCTCAGGGACGTGTGCCTTGATATCGACCCCGGCGGAGAATGCACGCGCATCACCCTCGAAGAGAACGACGGAGATATCCGGCCGTGCCTCAATGTCGCTGAGCGCCCGCCGTAACTCCCGCATCATTGGGATGTCGATGACATTCAGGGGAGGGTTCGCCAGCCGAATCTTGCACACCGGGGGACGAAGTTCGACCCCGAGTCCCATCTCGATCTGACCATGCTCTGTAGTATTCACCTGCATGCGGCCCTCATAAGTTAATTGCCGACTTGCGCGGCTCCCCGATCGTGGCGAACGGGTCGCGTGCCCGTTCCTTCTCTTTGATCCACTTCTTCTCGTTCCGGATGATGTCGAGAAGAAGCGCCTTGTCCTGAGCGCTCGGAAGGCAGTCGGCAACATGCCCCCGGTACGCCCGCTCGTCGAGCGCCTCGCCGGTCTCGGCGTGGAATGGCTTCCCTGCCCAGCGTCCGATGCTGCGGTTGAACTTGATATCCGGCGTATAAAACTTTTTCTCTCCGGGCCGGAGAAACGTGTTCAGCCGCTCGATAAGACCAGACACTTCCTGCCGGTAGAGATGGCGATTGTAATCGTTGAGGTCGTCGAGGTCAGCCGTCTTGTCATTCTGCGGTTCATCGTAGCGGCCCTTGATCCCCCAGACATACGCCCAGTGCGCCGACGAAGAATGGTCTGTGCCGAAAAGATCGTAGGAGCTCGAAATCCATTTGTTGAGATACTTCTGCAGCAGCAGTTGCGGAATGACTCCGGCCTCGACCACGCGGCGCAAGCCGTCATTGCCGGTGCCCATATGGAAAGCCTCCTCGCGCAGCATGTATGAGGTCGAACGTCCGAGCGGCGCGAATGACGAATACTTCAGCATCTGAAGCTGAAACTTTCCATCGCGATCGACGAAATCGGTGTAGGTAAAGAAGTCGAGCCAGTTGTCGACATCCACGTTGAAAGTGCCCAGTAGCCGGGCGTTTTCGAAGGCGCGACGTTCCAGCATCTTCTGCGCCTCGACTTTCCCCGAAGAGCCGAAGAAGTCGATGAGCAGGGCGCACATCTGCCAGCCGTGGCGCATCTCTTCGATCATGACGCGGGTCAGGGCGCGGCGATCCCAGTCGGTGGGCGCGGTCTCAAACAGATTGCGCTGCTGCTCGACGCTGGCAAATTCGGTGTCGCCCTGGTAGACGATCATATTCATTAGGGCGTCGCGCATTTGCTGCGTGGGCACCTGGCGCAGGTTCTCCCACTTGCGGCGGCCTTTATACGAGCCGAACTGGATATCGTCAGTTTCGATGGCGCCATAAAGCGTGTCGAAGTGGAAGGCCTCGACGTCTTCTTTATTAACGCCAACCTCCTTGCGCCACTCGTTGAATAATCCTTCCCACTCGCTGAAGTTTCCGATCTTCGGTACTTTTCCTGGCATAAGTCAAAATCCTTTCACCGCCGAGACGCCGAGTGCGCCGAGAAAATCCATCCCCATCCTGAACCGCACTCTGCGCGTTAAAACACCGCTCTCAGCTGCCGAGACAGCCGGGGCAGCCGTCCCTCGCGCGCATCGAGCTATTTTGCTTTGAATTCCGCTGGGCGCTTTTCTACGTACGCGGCCAGGCCTTCTTTGGCGTCTTCGCTCTGGAACAGTATCTGCTGGTTTTCTCGCTCGACGGCCAGCGCGGACTCCATCGGAATCTCCCAGCCCGTCTGCACGGCGCGTTTGATGCGGCCCACGGCCTTGGCGGCTTTGTTGGGCGGCGTGAACTGGCGGGCGTACTCCATGATGTTTTCCATGAAGCCGTCGCGATCGAAAATGTCGTTGATGATCCCGAGTTCTTTTGCTTCTTCGAACGAGAAGGTGTTGCCCGTGACCATCAGTTCGATGGCTTTGCTTTTGCCGACCATGCGCGAGAGGCGCTGCGTGCCACCGGTGCCGGGAAGAACTCCAAGATTCACTTCAGGCAATCCGATCTTTCCGGCATCCTTGCGGGCGATGCGGATGTCGGCGGCCATCGCGATTTCAAGGCCTCCGCCGACGCAATGGCCGTTGATGGCGGCGATCACGAGCTTGGGTGTGTGCTCGAGACGCAGAAGCGTTTCGTTGGCGTGCAAGCAGAAATAATATTTAAACGTCGGGTCGACCGAGGCGAGCATTTTGATATTTGCTCCGGCAGAGAAGAACTTATCGCCGACGCCGGTGAGCAGGATTACGTGGACGTCGTTATCCATCCGCGCCTTGAGGATCGCCTCATCAAGCTGGCGATTCATCTCATAGGTATAGGTATTGGCGGGCGGATCGTTCATTTCGATCACGGCGACGCCAGCATCGGTGCGGTAGTTGATGAGTTGCTTGGTGGTTTCGCCGGTGGCGGGATGCAGTGTGGTTGCCATAGTTGCTCCTCAGAGACTTAATTTTG
>JBEKOW010000199.1:0-8419 GCA_049521375.1 Terriglobales bacterium | reverse complement strand
CTCAGAGATCTCGACAAGGCGCAAACGTTCCTGGCGAAGTCTGCCACGCTGGATCCACGCCGAAATCAGACGCTCACCTTGCTGGGGCGGCTGCAGTTGCAGCGGCAGCATTACGATGAGGCGCGCAAGTCGCTCGAGCAGGCCGTCGCAGACGACACCGACGCCTGGATGTCGCATAACCTTCTTGCCGATGTGTACCTCAAACAAAAGGAATACGACAAGGCGCGTGACCAGGCTGAACTTGCGATCGAAAAGGGCAAAGGCGCGGGAAGCGCCGCGCAGTTGGTTCTCGGGCAAGCCCTAGCCAATGTGGGCCGCGATAAAGAAGCCCTCCAGTCTTTAAACGGATTTATACAGACGAATTCTTCCAATCCCGTGGTGCCCCAGGTAAAAAGTCTTATCGCCCAGATCGAGGCCCGCGATGCCAATCCCACTGGAGCCGGCAATTCCCTGGCAACCTCCGATCTGGCGCTCGCCGCCTCCGAGCCGTCGCTGCCGCCCAGCGCCTGGGGACCTCCGGGAGTCGATGACGTGAAGCCCTCGGTTGCCGCGGGCGTGGCCTGCCCCTACGACCAGCTTATGGAGATGTCGGGCGCACGTGTGAAACAGTTGGTAGACAGCATCTCGCAATTTGCCGCCACCGAGGACATGCTGCACGAGCAGCTTGACCCGACGGGAACTCCACTCACCAAGGTCAATCGCAAGTACGACTACGCCGCTTCGATTACGGAAGCAATTCCGGGTTATCTGCAGATCGATGAGTACCGCAATGATCGGTATGGAATCCCGGATCTTCCAGACCGGATCGTCACCACGGGTTTTGTAAGTCTGGCGCTGATCTTCCATCCCAGCATGCGGGAAAATTATGAGATTACGTGCGAGGGACTCGGCGATTGGCACGGACATGCAACCTGGCTTATGCACTTCCGCCAGCGCGATGACAAGCCCAGCCGGCTTGCCGATCTGGTCGTAGGGGGTAATACCTATCCGATCAATTTGAAGGGACGAGCATGGATTACGGCTGACAGCTTTCAGATTGTGCGCATCGAGTCTGAACTGTCCAAATCGCTTCCAGTGCTCGCCGTCCAGCATCAGATCGCCGAATACGGGCCGGTCCATTTCCAGAAGAAGAACATCGACCTTTGGCTGCCCCAGAATGTCGATCTGTTTTTCGAATTGAATAAGCATCGGTATTACCGGAGGCAAACCTTTGACCACTTCATGTTGTTTGCCACCAATGCGGAGGAAAAACAGCAGGTACCGAAGAAGATGCCAGCTGCCGAGAGACAAAACCGGTAAGGCTCCTAATCGAACATCCAGGGAGGGCTTGTTTCGAGCCCTTCTTTCTATTTAGAAACCCGCCATTATCGACATATTGCAGTGGCTGGGGTAAGATTTGTTTCCATTTCGGCCGGGTCGTCATGCAAACAAATGGGATCGCACAAGCGCAAAACCTCTTCCAGCGAGAAGCAGTCGAGGAACTGATCTCTCGTATCGACAGGCTTCGGCCAGAGTCGACTCGGCAGTGGGGCAAAATGAACATAGTCCAGATGCTGGCCCATTGTTCTGCAGGCTTGGACATGGCATCGGGGCGCCTCAATCCGCCCCGCGTATTGATCGGGAGATTGTTTGGCGCGCTCGCCAGGCCCATCTACATCAACGACAAGCCGTTCTCGCGGAATAGTCCGACTGATAAAGCCCTGGTCGTGTCCGATGCACGGGATTTTCTCCGCGAGCAGGAGCTCCTCAAACAGAAGCTGCGGCAGTTTCACGAAGGCGGCGAGCCGCGATGCACCCGGCATCCACATCCATTCTTCGGCGAACTCACTCCCCAGGAGTGGAGCCGGGGAATGTACAAACATCTGGATCACCACTTGCGCCAGTTCGGCGGCTAACGGAGCGTCAGACTTCGCGCGAAAGCCGTTTCGCAAGCCCGCAATATAATTCCACGGCTTCTTCGAGTTGCTTCTTCTCGATAAACTCGCCCTCGGTGTGAGCGACGTGGATGGAGCCCGGACCTGCCAGCAGCGGTTTGCCCCAGTTCGTCAGCGACGGCACATCCGTGGTAAAAGCGGCGACCATGGTGGGCAGGCCGTCGAGCGTATGCATGCGCATGAATGGAGCCTCGCGGGTAAACTCCACCTCCGCCAGATCGCCAACCGCCTGGACAATTTGCCGGCGGAGGTCTTCGCCCGGCCCTACCAACCGGTAGAAAAGTTCGGCGCGCGCAAAGTCGGGAATAATATTCCGGGCGCGCCCTCCTTCAATGATCCCGACGTTTTTTGTGCACGGTCCCACATCGTCGTCCTGTGGCAACTTCATCTCGTGCAGGCGGTGCAGTGCCTCGACCAGCTTGTCGATCGCAGACTCGCCCAACTCCGGATACGCGGAGTGCGCCATCTTGCCGCGAGCCGTCAGCACCACGTGCAGCGATCCCTTGCTGGCGAGCGCCAGACGATTATCCGTGGGCTCGCCGTTGATCATGAAACGGGCGCCGATCGGATGCCGGTTGGCTTCCAGTGCACCGACCGAGTCCCGCTCCTCGCCCACCAGAAATAGCAGGCCGGCGAAAACGCCCTCCCCGCGCAGCCTCTCGGCCGCCATGACCTGGGCTGCGATGATGCCCTTGGCATCGCACGATCCCCGGCCGTAGATCCGCGTCGCATCTTCGGAGGAAGGAATGAACGGCGGCACGGTATCCAGGTGCGTGGAAAAAACGATCTCGGGCCGCGGTTGCTCTGACCAAGTCGCCAACACATTGTTGCGGTCGCCTTCGACAGGCATCTTACGGGCGTCGAAGCCGCGTCGTGTGAGCTCCGCGCAGAGGAAGTCGCCCACCGGTCCCTCATGCGGTGTTGTGGATTCGATATCAACCAACCGTCGCGTCAGTGCGAAAAGATCCATGTCCTAAAGCTTACCAGTCCCCGTCTACCCCCTTTCCCAGACCGAATCCAGGTTCCGGTCACGTCGCGGGCGCCGAGGCCGATGGAGTAAGCTGGATTTCGTGCTTTCCGAAAACGCTACGATCCGCTCGTTATTTCTCGAAGGCCACGCTGGGCGTCTGGAAGCGCTGCTCAATGCGGGCTCTGCGACGGCGACACACGCAGCGCTCGTATGCCATCCTCACCCGCTTTATGGCGGCACTCTTCACAACAAAGTCGTCTTCCACGCCATGAAAGCTCTCAACAGCTTCGGATTTCCTGTGCTGCGCTTCAACTTTCGCGGCACCGGACTGAGCGAGGGTGAGCACGCGCATGGCAACGGCGAAGTCGAGGATGTCCGGGTAGCGCTTGACTGGCTCGAGAGCGAATTTCCTCTTCCACTGATCTTTGCCGGATTTTCCTTCGGGGCCGCCGTCGGTTTGCGAGCCACCTACAACGATGAACGGGTGCGGGCGCTGATCGCCCTCGGCTTGCCAGCCGTGCCTGTGCCTTCCGACTCGGGAGAGGCCCGCGTGTACGATTTTGAATTCCTGCGCGCCTGTCTCACGCCCAAGCTTTTTGTCAGCGGGTCGCGCGATCAGTTTGCGCCGCCCGGAAAACTCGAGGCGCTGGTCGGCACCTTTGCCGAGCCAAAGAAACTGGTTCGTATCGAAGCCGGCGATCATTTTTTCGAAGGCCGCCTGCGGGAGATGCGGGAGACGGTCGAAGCATGGGTGAGGGAGGTTGTAGTCGGTGGTTTGTAATTTAAGAGACCAGGTCGTTGCGGCGACGGAGATTCGTTACGCCACCGCGGGTTAGACCCGCTACCGCCCATCCAATGGCGCGTATGGTGGGTTCTCTATAATCGTTCGGATGCCCGATCTGCCTCCCGAACGCGATCAGCAACGTCGCGGCATGCGCGATACAGCCCGCGAGATATTCTCCGAGGCGCTCCGGAACGCTTCCATTTCCAGCGCCTTCTCCCGCCACGTGCATTGCGAACGCGCGATATTGCGGATCCGGGAAGACCTCTACGATCTCGACTCTTACAACCGCGTTTTCGTTGTCTCTATCGGAAAAGCCGCACATACGATGGCCGCAGCTCTGGAAAGCCAGGTCGGCAGCCGGCTGGGGGGGATCGTCGGTTCCTCCGTAGAGGAAACGAACCAGATCCACGGCTTCCGCTATTTTCACGGAGGACACCCCACCCCCACCGCGGAATCCATTCATGCCGCCCAGGCCATTCTCAAATCGCTCGACTCGCTTGACTCCGCTTCGCTCGCGATTTTCATGATTTCTGGCGGAGGTTCGTCCATCGTCGAAAAGCCGATTGACGACGAAATTTCACTCCCCGATCTGGTCATGACCTACCAGAAGCTGGTCCATTCCGGGGCGCCGATTGCGGAAATCAACGCGATCCGCAAGCACGTCTCGGCCGTCAAGGGCGGACGCATGGCCCAGGCCGCGTATCCCGCGCAGCAGGTCTCCATCCTCGTCTCCGACGTGCCCGATGACACGCCCGATGCGCTCGCCTCGGGGCCAACCATGCCCGATTCCACGTCGATCCATGATTGCGAGCGAATTGCCGCGCAGTACAATCTGGTCGAGCAGTTTCCAGATTCCGTCGCAGATCTGTTCCGCCGTCACGCTCTCGACGAAACGCCAAAGTCCGACGATCCCGCTTTCGTTCGCGCGCGCTGGTGGACGGTGCTCTCCAACAAACTGGCTCTCGATGAAGCCGCCGCTGCCGCCACTCGCGCCGGGTTCGCGATCGAAGTCGACAACTCCTGTGACGATTGGGACTACCAGAAAGCCGCCGACTACCTGGTAGGCCGCGTTCGCCAACTCCGCAGCCAGAGAGAGCGCGCATGTCTGCTGTCCGGCGGCGAAGTGACGGTGACAGTGCGCAATGGAGGGACGGGCGGACGCAACCAGCAGTTCGCGCTCGCCTGCGCCGAGAAGATCGCGGGAGACAACATTACTATTTTGAGCGCCGGGACCGATGGCATCGACGGCAATAGTCCGGCTGCGGGAGCGATTGTCGACGGCACCAGCCTTGCCCGCGCAGGAGGGTCCGAAGTCGTGCGCGCCGCTCTCGCAGGCTTCAATGCTTATCCGTTGTTCGCGTCCGTCGGCGATGCCGTAGTAACCGGACCCACTGGCAATAATCTCCGGGACCTCCGCATCCTTTTAGCCTACTAACTGTCGGCGATTCAGTGACTTAGATGGAAGGGCGCGAACCGGTGGATTCTCCAGAATTTCATAGCTTCTTGAAGGTCACAATTCCCCGTAAAGTCTTGTAAAGAATAGTTCGATCCGCAGCGCAGGCCTGTTGTCGTGCATCTAACTACCCAAAATCTAAAAACACATTTTCGGAGGCTTTCTTGAAACCGACATTGCGTACCGCTCTATTCTCGTTTTTCGCCTGCGCGCTCCTGGCCAGCGTCTCGAACGTCGCGCAAGCGCAGAAGGTGGACCTTGCCTTTGGCATCAGCACCATGGACGCGCCTGGAATCGGCAACATCACTATTAGCGACACCAATCACGCACCCGTATCGCTGCCAAGCGGCGCTTATCCTGGCTTCAGTGGAGACGTGCTCTTCTATCACAACATCGGCGTCGGCGCCGAAGTCTTCTGGAGAGCGTCACAGGCCGACAATTATGCGCAGCAGGGCTTTAATTACCGTCCCCTGTTTTATGACTTCAACGCCGTCTATGCACCAAAGCTCGTAAACCACGTCTCTGCCGAATTGGTGGGTGGCGTCGGTTCGCTCAGCACACGTTTCTATACGGGCACCAGTTGCGGGTATTACTCTTGTACCAATTACCAGTCCAGCAACCACTTTGACGTGGATCTCGGCGGGGGCATTAAGCTCTATCCCACCCACAACTTCTTTATTCGTCCGGAAGCGCGCTTTTATCTGGTCAACAACAACACGGATTACAGCTCGAATCACCTTCTGCGTTACGGGCTGTCCATCGGCTACACGTTCCGCTAGTTTTCCATTGCGTCTCCGCAACGGGATGGGACTCGCTCCCATCCCGGCGGGTCTCCCGCAAAATCCTCCAAATGTTCTGCGCGTGCGTTTATCATGGCGAGGATGATTCCTGGATGAGCGGGGAGAGTCCGTGTTTTCCTCTCTGACACTTTTCGATCTTCAGACGTCCGACCAGTTTGCTGAATATCGGCTACTCGATTTACCCTCTCATGGATGGCTTCCGCCCCACTCCAACGAATTCCGTTGGGGAAAATGACAAGTTTGGATGGTTTGAATTGATAGTGATACCGATGCAACGCCTTGCCCTACTAATGCTTTTCATCTGCGCGGCCATGGCCGCTTTCTCCAACACTTCCCACGCCCAGCAAATTGACGCCGCGGTTGGCGGAGGATCCATTTTCGCTCCGGCAGGCAGCACAGCTACCGGCGATCACCAGCCCCAGTCATTGGGCGGCGCGGCTTACGCGACCGGCAGCGTGGACTACCTGTTCTTCAGAAAAAAAATCGGCGTCGAGGTCGAAGCGGCCGTGCGCGAAGACACTGGAACCTACGCGCAGAATTTCCTGAACATCCCTTTCCGCCCGATGTTTTTCGATGGAAACGCCATCTGGGTGACGCCATTGCGCAAACGGATTGCTCTCGAAGTGGAGGGCGGCGGCGGCGTGCTGAATACGCGCTTTCAGACGCAATTCTGCACCAGTTCGAAGTGCTACGCCAACAGCACGCACCCCATGGGGGACGTCGGTGGCGGCATCAAGCTCTATGCGTGGCGACGGCTCTTTATCCGTCCCGAAGGCAGATTCTATCTGATCAACAACAATACGGAGTTCAGTTCGGGACACGCGCTGCGGTACGGGTTCTCGATCGGCTACACCTTCCGGGCGCCGAGGCCGTGAGTCGGCTCGTAAAAAGGGGACGCTTATTCCGGAGGCTTCTAATCTCGCGAAGGCTGCGGAGTTTCGCCTGTGCTGGCGCAGTTTGAGAAATGAAACATCACCGTCGGTCTCCCGAAAATCCTCTGCCTCCTCAACCTTTTTCATCACATTGTTTTCGTACGTTCATCACAGACTTAGGCCGCCGTCGATGAGAAGATTGCTCGACCGTAAGCCGTCGAAAACGGCTCCCGTCTCCAGAGACGAAGCCTTTTACGGTCGCAATTTTTTCCTCGCTATTTGACAACTCATGGCCCCACTCCCCACCCCGCAAGTGCACGCCAAACGGAGAGATTCTAGGCTAAGTCCAATGTTTTGGATACTTTGGATTTAACTATATTATTATCAATTACTTAACTCATTTTGAGGTAGGGGGGTACCCCCCCACTTTTCTTGAATTCAGCCTCCGCCTCCCGCTGCGGTCCGCTCCAACCCTCAGGCTTCAAAAGTGTTTCGTGAGAACCAAAATCCTGCCAGACGCGTCGTTTAGAAACAAAGCAAGCGGAAGGTTTTCCTTAAGAATTTGGTTTCTCCGTGTCTCCATGACTCTGTGGTGAGAAAATGAATGTGGTGAGAAACTGAAAATCGAGACCGTGGTAGTCATCCCGCGCCCGGGCGCATTATGATAGCCATATGAATTTCGGGTTCTCCGGCGAGATGATCTTCCTGTTTTTCCTGGCGCTGATTCTATTCGGCCCCAAAAAACTGCCTGAGATCGGACGCCAGATCGGGCGCTTGATGAACGAGTTCCGCCGCGCCTCGAACGAATTCCGATCGCAGATCGAATCCGAAATCAACGCCGCGGAATACGGGACCAAGCCCCAGATCCTCCCCCCCAGTCAGGCGCCCCTCGGATCGCTCGCCAGCCGGATTTTTAATCCTCCGCCCCCCGAACAACTTGAAAACGCCGAAGAGAAGGCGGCAGAAACTACCAGCGCATCTGCGGTGGAAGTCGAACATGCAGCGGTCGCGCCCGAGAACGCTCCCCCGCCCGCGCAAGAGGCCGCCGCGATAGAAACTGGGCTGGCCTCGTCTCCCGCGCCGAAAGTTGCGGCCGATGCCTGAAGCGGCCATCTCGTCTCCCGTGACCGAATCCACCAAAGAGCCGATGCAGACCATGGGCTTCCTCGACCATCTTGAGGAGCTCCGCAAGCGCATCGTCTATTCCATCATCGCGGTCGCCATCGGATTTTTCGGCTGCTGGTTCGCTGCCTCGCGCCTGGTCGGCATCATGCAGCGTCCGATCGTCGATGTCCTGCACAAATACGGTCTGCCGGAAAAGCTCGTCTATCTCAATCCTGTCGATCCCTTCAACCTCTATCTGAAAGTTGCGGGCGTCGCGGGTCTCTTCGTCAGCTCGCCCTTTGTGCTCTACCAGCTCTGGCTTTTCATCGCGCCCGGACTCTACCGTAACGAAAAGCGCTACGTGATGCCCTTCATGGCTTCGAGCGTCGGCTTGTTCATGGCCGGAGGATATTTCGGCTACCGCATCGTCTACCCGCAGGCGCTGACCTTCCTCATCGATTTCGGCAAACAGTTCCAGCCAATGATCACAATCGAGGAATAC
>JBEKOW010000198.1:0-16586 GCA_049521375.1 Terriglobales bacterium | reverse complement strand
AGATTGGCGGGCTGGGCGTCGCCACTCTGGAAGCTAATGTTGCCGGTCACTCTTGCTACGGGAGGAAGCAGGCCCATGATGGCCAGCGAGGTGATGGATTTGCCTGACCCGGATTCGCCGACTAATCCCAAGACTTCGCCTGGATTGACAGAGAATGTCAGGTTGCGCACAGCCGCGACAGTTCTGGGTCCTTGGGGTGAGGCGTTGGGGATGGAAGCAGCGGACGCAGGCAGGAGTGTTCGCGCCGCAGTGGGGAATTCTATGGTCAGGTTCCAGACATCCAGCAACGGAGGCACGTCAGTATGGTATCAGCGGTCTTACGCTCGCCACGATTCATGCGGACGGAACTGGGATTTGCACAGCGGGAATGGGTATGATCTTTTCGAGTAAAGAGTCTGGAATATGTGAAACCGGGGAAAATACCGCATTGCAGCGAAGGTCTGCGAGAGCGATTGTCGCGAATGCACAATTCTTGCTACATCCGGCTGTGAACGTGCTGCACCCGATTGATAAATGACGAGTTAAAAGTGGACTAATTTCATTGACGAAAAAAATGAAAGTAGTAAAACCATAATCGTTCTTTGACACGTTCTGAAGTTTTTCCGGTTGGTGCAGCGTCCGGGGCTCAAGCGTAGTCACCCTGACAACCGCGAGGTAAGTTGGGGAGGGCGAGCAAGGGTCTATAGCAAAGCGCTGGTCGAGGAGAACAGGAGCTCTTGTCGAAGGCAAGATAGAGTCCCGAGGCGTTGGACTGATTTATCCGGTTGGCGGTGAGCCCGGAGCCCGAGCAGGATCGCCGGAAGGAATACTCGCAAGAGAGCCTTTCGAGAGAGGTCAGCAAGGGTCTAAACGCGAGCTACTGGCCGAGAGGAATGAGTTCAACATTACCTCGGGACTCTTAATTTTTGGGCTCTCGGCTTTCGGCTCTCGACCGCGATTCATGCTGCAAGGCAAGTCCTTCCCGAATCTTCTGATCCATTCGTTTTTCGAGTTCCTCGCTATTGCGCCATCTGTAACCTAGGTGTGCCGTTCTAAGCTGGAACCGGAACCTAAAGCCTAAAGCCGGTTCTAATCGATGTGCTCTCCCTCGTCGAAGGAGCCTTCGGCGGCAGGCAGAACATCCGTGTCGCGGGCGATCCAGACATACAACGTCGGAAGCGCTACGAGCATTGTCATCATGATGGGGCGCAAGCGGAGCACGGCTCCTTCGACGGCGGCGTCTTCAACGGAGAAGCGGCGCACGCGAAGCTGATTGATGTATTCCAGCATGATGACTCCGGTTTGCACGCAGACACCGAACAGGGCAAGGAAGCCTACGCCCGAGGAGACGCTGAAGTGCGTGCCCGTGATGAAGAGCGCGATCAGACCGCCTACGGGCGCGACGGCAATGTTCACCATAATCAGCAGCGCCCATTTGAAGGACTTGAACATGGTGTAAAGAATGATGAAGATAATGAAAATCGTGATGGGGAGAACGATCAGCAGGCGCGCGTTGGCGCGTTTCTGGCTCTTGTATTCTCCCTCCCAATCGAGGGTGTACCCGGCGGGAAGCTTGACTTGCTCGCCGACTTTTTTCATGGCCTCTTCGACCGTGCTGCCGAGGTCGCGGCCGCGAACACTGTACTTGATCGCAATATAGCGACGGTTGCCTTCGCGATAAATCTCAGATCCACCATCGGCCACCTGAATGTGGCAGAGCTGGGCCAGGGATACGCGCTCCCCGGAGGGCGACAGGAGGCGGATGCTTTCGATTGCCTCCTGCGTGCTGCGGTATTGAGGAAGGTAGCGCAAGGTCAGGTCGTATCGCGCCTCGCCCTGAAGGACTTGCGTGAGCGCATTGCCTCCGACGGCCGTCTGGACAGCATCCTGGACGTCGGCGACATTGATCTGGTAGCGGGCGGCGGCGGCGCGATCTACTGTGACGTTGAGGTTGGGCTGGCCCAGCACACGGAAGACGCCGAGGTCTTCCACGCCGTTGATGCGGCGCATGACATCGACGATCTGATCGGCCGTGTTTTCGAGAAGTTTGAGATCGTCGCCATAGATCTTGGTCGCGAGTTCGCCTTTGACGCCGCTGACCGCCTCCTCCATGTTGTCTTCGATGGGCTGAGAGAATCCCCAGACGACGCCGGGGATTTTGTCCAGCTCGCGCTGCATGGCGGCGATGAGTTCGTCCTTGTTCTCGTGGAAAACCGGGCGCCATTCTTCCTTGGGCTTGAGGTCAACGAAGTACTCGGTGTTGAAAAAGCCGGTCGTGTCGGTTCCGTCGTCGGGACGGCCGACCTGGCTGGTGCATTGCGGAACTTCGGGAAACGAGCAGAGCACGATGCGGGCCTGGTTGGCGACGCGGATTCCCTCATCCGGGCCGGTGCTGGGGGCAAGAGTGCCGCGGACCCAGAGCGCGCCTTCATCGAGATGAGGCAGAAACTCGGAACCGATGAGGCCGCCGAAAGCCAGGAAATTTCCCATAAGCACGACGAACAGACACGAGCCTACAGTGATGTAGCGGTGACGGATAGCGGCGCGAACCGCCATGCGATAGCGCGAGATGACAAAGTGCAAAACGGGGTTGTGCCATTCTTTCGCTCCCTTGGCGAAGGCAAAGCTGGCCAGGACGGGAGCGATCACGATGGAGAACAAGAGAGCGCCCAGAAGCGCGAAGGCGACGGTCCAGGCCATGGGATGAAACAAACGGCCTTCCACGCGTTGCAACGTGAAAATGGGCAGGTAAGCGGTGATGATAATGGCGATGGCGTAGAAAACGGGTCGCTGCACTTCATGCGAGGCTTCGCTGATGCGCTCGGTCGGGGTTTTGACTCCATCGGCGTGGCCCAGGTGGCGAACAATGTTTTCGATCATCACGACCGCGCCGTCCACGACCATGCCAAAGTCGAGCGCGCCGAGGGAGAGCAGGTTGGCGGGGATGTGCCGCAGGTCCAGACAGATGGATGCAAACAGCAAAGAGAATGGGATGGTCGCGGCGACGATCAGCGCTCCCCGGACGTTGCCGAGAAACAGGAAGAGGATGATCGAGACCAGGATCATGCCTTCGGTGAGGTTGTGGAGGACAGTGTGCGATGTGAAATGAACAAGAGTGCTGCGATCAATGAAGGGGACAATTTTTACGCCGGGGGGGAGGATATGTTCGTTGAGCTCTTTGACTTTTTCATGAATGCCGACGAGGGCCGCGTCAGCGGGGGCGTCCTTGCGCAAGAGGACGATGCCGGAGACGACGTCGTCGTTGTCGACGATCTTGCCGTCGTCGCGCTCGATTGCGCCATTGGGCCCGTACGGGCAAGCCGTGCACGCGCGGGAAAACTGGCCGAGCCGGATTTTTGGACCTTGGGAAACGACGGCAATGTCTTTGACGCGAATCGGGGTGCCGTTCTTGGTCAGGATGACGGTATCTTCAATGTCCTTGACATGTTCGACCAATCCTACCGAGCGCACGTTAATCTGCTGCAAGCCTTCCTGGATGAAGCTGCCACCGGCGTTGGCGTTGTTGTTGGTGAGCTGTTGTTCGACTTGAGCCAGACTCAGGCCGTAAGCAACGAGTTTGTTGGGGTCGACGCGCACCTGGTATTCGCGAGTGGGACCGCCGAAGCTGGAGACGTCGACAACATCGGGGACGGCTTTGAAGTTTTTTTCCACGACCCAGTCTTCGAGGGACTTGAGTTCCATGGCGTCGTACTTGGGATTGGTGCTGTGGAGCGTAAAGAAATAAATCTGGCCGACCGGGCTCCAGTCGGTGCCCATTTGCGGGTTGACGCCGGGCGGGAGCGTGACCTGGCTGAGGCGCTCCAGGACGCGTTCACGGTTCCATGCGTTATCGGATTCATCATCAAAGATGAGTTTTATGTCGGAGAGGCCGAAGAGCGAGAAGGAACGCAGGTGAACAGTCTGCGGGATGCCGTTCATGACGGTTTCAAGCGGAATGGTGACCTGCTGCTCGATTTGCTCGGCGGAGATTCCGGGCCACTGGGTGATGATTTCGACGTAATTGTCGGCGACGTCTGGATAAGCCTCGATGGGCAAGCGCTTGAAGGAGACGATTCCCCAGGCGAAAAGGATCAGCGTCAGGGCCACGACCAGGAGGCGGTTGTTGAGGGCGAAATCAACGACGCGGCGAATCATCGATGGCTCCGTGGAATCATTGCTCCACCGTGTTCTGCAGCGGAAGCGCGTTGGAGACGACCTGGTCGCCGGGCTTGAGGCCGGAGACGATTTCCTGCATGTTGCCTGGAAGCATGGCTCCGGCGTTTACTTCGAGACGCTTGAAATGGCCGGAACCGATGGGAGCGTAGACCCACTCCCGATCATGCAGGTGCAAAATCGCAGCGGCGGGGATGGAGGCGTGTGCTTCCGGCTGTTTGCCGAAGAAGGTCGCGGTCACGAACATACCGACGCGCATCAATCCCGGGTTGGCGACTTCGAGGCGAACTTTGGTGGTGCGGAGGGCGGGATCGAGCACCGGCATGATGTTATCGATCCGTCCCTTGAAAACCTTGCCGGGAAAGGCGTTCAGACGAATATCCGCGGTTTCGCCGACGTGCACGGCGTCAAGATCGTTTTCGTAAACGTCGCAGAGGATCCACACAAAGGAAAGATCGGAGATGGTAAACGGATTGGGACCGGAAAGGCCCTGGACGCCGGCGGCGTTTGTGACCTGCTGGTCGGTGATGACTCCAGAGATGGGAGCGACGACATCGACGATGGCGGAGGGATGGTCTTTGTCGACGCCGAGCAGGCGCAACTGTTCGTTCGCAGCATTGAGATCAACCTTGGCATCGGCTTCGGCGGCCTGGGCCTGCTCGAGCGCACTCTGGGCGACGGCCCCTTTCTCGTATAGGATCTGGGCGCGCTCGAGTTGCTGGCGCGCCAGTCGTTCATCGTTAACCGCTTTCAGATAATTTTGATAGGCGCCGGTTACGTCGTTGCTCTGGACCCGCAAGAGCAGTTGGCCTTTTTTCACGACGTCGCCGAGTTTGGCTCTAACTTCGACAACGCGTCCGGCGGCCAGAGAAATAACAGGCACGGCGCGCGCAATGTCAGGCTGGACTGTTCCCGTCACATTCAGCGCGGGGACAGCCTTGTATTCGACGGCGGTTGCCAGCGGGAACTGGTCGGGATGATCGACCTTGAAATTGTTGGCGTCGAGATCGGCCTCGACGGTGGCCTTGGGCGGCGCTTCGGCCTTGGGGTCGTCCTTGTGGCTGCAACCGGCGAGCAGCACGGAGAGAGACAGCGCCAGGGCTGCTACGAAGGCGCGAACGGCTCGTTTGCCGGCCGGCGTGGACGCCCACTCTTGCCGCGAGGATGAGACACGGAGGGGAGACTTCCACCCTAACGTCGCAAAGGGCGCGACGTTGGGGTGGGGCACCCTCAGGACGTCAGGATGGGGCACCCTCGGGATTACTACCGATCTTGTTTTCATTGGATCACTTCCCGGCCTACGGCTTCGTTGAGTTGGGCGGCGGCCGTTAAATACGAGCCCACCAGATTTACGTAATTCAACTGGACGCTCCGGTATTCGCTCTCCGCGTTGAGGAAGTCGAGCAGGGAGGCTCCGCCGTGTTGATAGGAAAATAAAATTGTGTCGCGCACGCGCACCGACTGCTGCAGGTATTTGGCTTTGTAGGGACGAAGCAGGTTCAGCGTGCTATCCACGGTGGCGTACGAGGAATCCACGTCGCTGAGCACCTGGGCTTCGGCGGCGTCGCGCAATTTTTCATTGCGGGTGATATCGAGGTGGGTCCGCAGCTTTTCACCCTGGTTGCGGTCGAAAATGCGCAGCGGAATGCTGACGCTCACGCCCACAGTGTCTTTGGCAAAGGGGTTGTTGGTAGATGAGTTGTGCGTCCACCAGCCGGCGAAAGTCGGATCAGTGGAGCCATCGGCGACGGCGAGTTTGTGATCGGTCTGTGCTTTATCCACGGCTTCGATGGCTGCTTTCAAGTCGGGCCGAGTATCCATGGCAATCTTGCGGAATTCTTCGCGGGGCAGGAGTTTATCGGTGAAGTCGTAGGGACCGGTCACATCGAATTGCTCGAGGGGAGCGCGGTCGTTGAGCAGGGTTAGGAGCTGAATTTTTGCAGTCCGCAAATTGACGTCGGCGGTTTGCAGGTCGGATTCGTATTGAACGCGGCCCAGTTCCAGGCGGTCGAGATCGATTTGCGCGATGTCGCCGGCGCTAAAGCGGTCGCGGCTCACTTTGAGCACATGGTCGTAATAATCGAGGTTATCTTTCGCCAGTTGGAGGACGGACTTGGCTTGCAGGGCAGAGACGAAGGCGCTGCGCAGAGTGAAAAGCAAACTTCTTTCCTGGTCGGCATACTGGGATTCGGCCACCAGGGTGCCTTTCTTTGCGCTCTCCAGGCGGAGCTCGCGTTTGTGGCGACGTTCATGGAGATAACTGATGCTGGGAGATTCAAAGGTGCCGGCAAAGGGCTGCCAGACACCATTATTGGGAGCGACCTGGGTGCCATCCACGAGCAAGGACAGGCTGGGGTTGGGCCGCAAGAAGGCCGTGATCTCCTGGGCACGGGATTCGTCGACGCTCAGCTTGTCCGCGAGCAGCGTGGGATTGTTCTGTTCGAAGCGCTGGCGGACCTCATCCCAGGTGAGGGCTTGCTGGGCCGAGGCGAACGGGCCAGCACAGAGGAGCGAGAACACGATAATGAAATAGTGGAACCGGAACATCCTGTACTCCGTGCGTATCGAATAAGGGAATCATCCAATGCGCGCCCAGCCTGCAAAAAATCGCAGGACTAACAAAGCTTTTGACTGAGGCTAAAGAGAGATTGACGGCTGGGCAGGAGGAGCGCGTCCGGTGGGAGCGGAAGCGAAGACCGGGGCGAAGGACTGAGAGGCAAACGATGCAACGTTGCCAACCTTCTCGAAGGCGACTTTCGGAGCGGCCTGCGCGACCAAAGCCAGCTCGGAAGAATTGATCGAATGGGTGCTGCAATTGCAGAAGCCACCGTGACGGAGAGTGCGTTTGGACTCTTCCATTACCTGTCCGACGGCATGAAGATCGTCACTGGCGGAGATCACGGGAAAAAGCAGAACGAGAACACAAACGAGCGTGCAGATGAACAGGGAAGAGGTCCGTGCCGAGCGATTAGACGAAGCCCGTTGCCGCCACAGCGTGTACGCGGGCAGCAACAAAGCCAACCAGCAAAGATTTAGGAAAAGCTCCATCCAATGTATCCGGTTTCAAGACTAAAAGCCTGGGCGAGGCCACCGGAACCTTTGCCCTCAACTTTCCTCAAGATAATAAGGATAGCACAGGGAGAACAAATGACTTCGGTACTTTGGGGTTGGGCATCAGTTTACGGACCAACAACCACCTGCAGCGGGTGCTCGGTCTGGAGGCGCTGGCGGAGGATGCTGCCACTCTTCGGGATCTCCGCGATGGCATCGACGTGAATGACATAGTCGCCATGAGCCATCACGTTCCCGAATGGAATGGGCACGTTGGAGTCGCCCGGCTTAAGTTCGAAGCGCTGGTATCCGATGGCCGTGGCGCGGTGGTCTGCAACCGCGACGGCAACGATGACGACGGTGAGATCGAAGGTTTCTTTTGATCCGTTGGAGACCTGGACGGAGCCGTCGATGCGGTTGTCCGAGACTTTGGGGGTTTCGAGCCAGTCGAGCAGCAAGGATTCGCTGACGGCGCCCTCGAAATTTCTGGTGACGGAATGCGCGGGATGGCCGGAGTCTTCAACCTTCAAGGTGAAGGAGAAAGAGCCGCGCTTGGTGGGGCGTCCACAGATGCAGCCTTCCGGGGTGAGGTTGAGGCCTTCCGGAAGATCGCCGTTGGCGACGCTCCAGACGTAGGGCGGGACGCCGCCGCTGGCGCGAAGAAGGAAGTGGAGTTCCATGCCGGTCGAGATTTCAGGCAGCGATGAGGTGATGATGGTGAGCGAGGGCTGCGCCGCCAGAAGGCCGGACGCACCAATCAGGACTACAAGAAGCGCAACGATTCTGGTCAAGACCACCCCCGCTGGTTTGATTTTACTTCGGCCGCAGCGTAAAAGAACCTCAAGGTATAAGAAACTCCATATGACGAATTGTAGGTCGCGGATTGCAATCGGCCTTGTACTCGTGTGCCTGGCAGGCATCGAGGGTTTAGCCCAGGCGCCGGCTCCGAAGAAAACAAATCACGCAGAAGAGGCTGCCGTCTTTGAGCGCATCTTTAATCGGGCGCGCTTCGAAAATGACGGTACGAGCGTGGAGGAGGCCGAAGCGTCGATAGTGATTCAGAGCGAAGCGGGCGTCAAGGAGTTCGGACAACTCGTGTTTGGCTACTCTTCGGCCACGGAGAAGCTGGATGTGGAATATGTGCGTGTGCGGAAGCCGGACGGCCAGGTCGTGGTCACGCCGGATTCAACGGCGCAGGATTTCGCCCCCGAGGTGGTGAAGGAAGCACCGATGTACACAGATTTCCGGGAGCGTCATATTTCGGTGGCAGCGCTGCGCCCCGGAGACACGCTCGAATACCGGACGGTGACGCGCACCACTACGCCGCTGGCCGGGGACAATTTCTGGTATGTCCACACTTTTCCTAAGGGGATCGTCGTCACCGAGGATCGGCTCGAGGTCGATGTTCCCAAGGGCCGGGAAATCAAGCTCAAAACGCCCGCGCATACGCCGGAGATTCAGGAGCACGGGGATCGCCGGATCTATACGTGGGTAGTGAAAGGAATTGAGCCGGAGAGAGATCGATACAAAGATGAGGATGCGGATGAGGCGACTGGCCCGGATGTCCAACTGACGACATTCACGGATTGGAAGCAGATCGCGCGCTGGTATGCGGAGCTGCAAGGCGAGCGCATGACGGTCGATGACACGGTTCGGAAACAGGCGGAGGACCTGACGAAGGGAGCGACGACTCCGGAGGAGAAGGCGCGGCGGCTCTATAACTTTGTGGCTCTCGATATCCGGTACGTGAGCATTTCGCTGGGCGTCGGACGATACCAGCCGCACGCGGCGGCGGAAATTCTGCAGGACGGATACGGTGATTGCAAGGATAAGCACACACTGCTGGCGGCGATGCTCAAGGTGGTAGGGATCCAGAGTTATCCGGTGCTGATTGACAGCGCGCGCAAACTGGACGAAGACGAGCCCTCGCCGGCGCAGTTCGATCACGTGATGACACTGGCCCGGGTGGGACAAAAGTTCACGTGGCTGGATGCTACGCAGGAAGTGACGCCGTACGGGCTTCTGCTTTATCAGTTGCGCAACAAGCAGGCCGTCGTGGCGGCCGAGGGCGCGGAGGGCGGGTTGCAGCGAACGCCGTCGGATTCGCCGATCAGTACATTCATGCGCTTTGTGGTGGAGGGGAAGTTCAGCGAGTATGGAGCGCTGGATGCCACGGTGGAATTCACAGCGCAAGGGGATCGCGATTGGCCAATGCGCGCGGGTTTCCGAAGCGTGCCGCAGGCGCGATGGAGCGATTTTACGAAGATGCTCTCGGCGAGCTGGGGTTTTCCGGGAGACATCGACAACGTGGAGGGACATCGACAACGTGGAGGTGGACCCGATCGAGGATACGTCGAAACCGTTCCATCTGAAGTATCACGTCCGCCAGGACAGGTATTTCGTGGTACCGGCGGCGAGCGTGGATTTCCGGCCGATTCCGCCGCTGGGGGTGCCCGCGGTGCACGCCTCGAGCAAGAGCATGGAGCCGATCGATATTGGTCCGGCGGGCGAAATGGATTACAAGGTACGGCTGGAATTTCCGGCAAACTATACCGTGCATACGCCGCTTGCGGTGAAGATGACGCGGGACTACGGCGAGTATTCATCGACCTATTCTTTCGATAAAAGACTGTTGCTGGGCGAGCGCAAGTTGATCGTGAAGGTGAATGAGTTGCCGGCGGCCAAATTCTGGAACGTGACGCGCAGCAACGACGATCAGTTGCTCTCGTGCACGATTCTCGCGCCATCCGTAAATGAAGGCGATAAGGCAAGCGCGAAGATGGAAGGGACGCCGTCGGAGTTGGAAAAAGCAGGCGTGAAGGCGTTTGACGCCAAGGACTACAGCAGGGCGATTGACTTGCTGAAGCGCGCGGCGGATGGGGATGCAGGTCTGGCGAATCCGGGCATGAAAGATGGGTGGTACGCGCTGGGGCTGGCCTATGCTGCCGCGAACGATCACGCGAATGCGATTGGCGCGCTCCGCAAGCAGATCGAAGTGGATCCGAATCATGAAGGTGCGACCGGCGAACTTGGGTTGCAGTTGGAGCAGGCGGGAAAGACCGACGAGGCGATTGCAGCCTATCGCAAGCAGATTGAGATGGCTCCTTTTAAGAAGGATGGGCATAAGAATCTTGGATTGCTGCTGGCGCGACAGGGAAAGGACGCGGATGCGCGGACGGAACTGGAAGCGGCGGCGGCGATTCCTCCACCGGACCCGGAGTTGAAACTGGCACTGGCGCAGCTGTACGCCAAGCTGGGCGAGACCGCGAAGGCGCAGGAGTTGATGGCGGGATTGACGGGCAGCGCGGGCGCGAGTTCGGGACCGGACATTTTTGCGGCGGCGCTGAAAAGCGATATCGATCCGGCGCAGACCGAGAGCGATGCGCAGCAAGTGCTGTACGACATCGGCGGACAATTTGATTCGGGAGAGTTAGACCGGCTTGGGCCTTCGGCATTTTCGGCGATGCGACTGGTGGCGCTGGCCTGGGCGCGATTGGGGTGGGCGAAATCCTTGCGCGGAGAAAATCTGGCAGCGATGCAGTTTCTGAATTCCGCGTGGATGCTCAGTCAGTCGGGCACGGTTGCGAACCGGTTGGGGCAGGTGCTGGAGAAACAGGGCCAGCGCGAGAAGGCGAGGCACTTGTACGCGCTGGCGGTAGCGGCCGGGGGCGCGGATGCCGCGGACTCGCGGGAGCGGCTTGGAAAACTGGAAGCGGATGCAGGTGCCAGACAAACTGGTGGCGCGCAGCCGAACCCGGTTCAGAGGGACGTAACGGACGCGACCGTGGAACTGGCGCAATCGCGCACGGTGAAGCTGGGCGCGATCACCAGCAAAACGGCATCGGCGCAATTCAACCTCGTGTTTGATGGTTCGCCGCGTCCGGAGCGGGCGGAGTTCGTGGATGGCGACGAGAGTTTGCGGGCCGCGGGAGAGCAGATGCGGGAGAAGGATTTTCCTGTGCGCTTTCCGGATGCGTCGTCGATCAAGATTGTGCGGCGCGGGAGGGTGAGTTGCGCGAGTTCGGCCTGCGCGGTGGAGTTGATGCCGATCGAGCAGGTAGGCGCGGGAGTAGCGGCGAAGTGAGCGGGGGCCCGCAGAGACTGAACCGCAAGTTGGGGACGAAGGCTGGACTATCGTATGACCCCGAAGCTCAGCCTTTGCCGAGCCCAAGCCGCTACCAGACCATTTTGTACGTGTTGCCCTTATTGTCGACTGCCACACCGTTTTTCCCGTCCAGCGACTCTACCTGCAGAACTGTTCCCTGATTTCCAGTAAACACTCCCTGCCCGAATTTCTTACCCAGAACGTGCGCGACGAAAAATCCCTCGCCGTAGACTGCATCCCAGGCAAAAGCAAGATTGGGCTGCGGAAGAACGATTGCCCCGGCTTCCGGTGGTTTGGTCACTGAGGATGCCTTCACCGTCTTTGGCTTCCCCTGGAGTACCTCTCCATTGGCGACGGTCCAAGATTTCAGTAATAAAAACACAGGTCCCGCGGAGAACATGGGGCGCCTGATCTGGCCGGCAAATACGGGCTGGGGTGTCTGCGCTGCCTGTGGGCCTTGTACGGGGTAGAGCTTCTGTCCGAACGCATAGTCGCTCGCCGGGATAATGCAAACGCACAGTGCAAGCAAAGAAAGTACAAACTTGGCCTTCATTAGGTTGAACTCCTCTACGACGAGAATAGAAATCGACATCCGCTCGGTGTAAAGCCTGAAAATTGCGGCTCGAAAACGAACCTTGCCGATCGAGAACTGATGTCTACTCGATTTAACCCCCTACCGTAACAGAAGTTATGAAGAGATTTGTAAACCCTCGTTGGGATGGGCAGAATACCTCTATCCTCTCGATGGTTGCCGCGGAGGAGTGGCCGGGCTCATCTTCCTGGTGTTCGACGGCTTCCCAAATCACACCTGCGAGTGCGGTGCTTCCTCGACGCCTCGACGCCTGCTCCGTTAAGCTATTGGGTCTTCATCCGAGCTTCTTTGGAGGTCCTCGAATGCGGGAGGCTGTGGAACGTCTGTGGCCAGAGATTCAGTGGATCAGCGATGTGAAGCTGCGCGAGCAGGTGACGCAGACGTGGATCAAGGCGCTGGAACGCAGTCCGCTAAAGCCGGACGATTTGAATCAGATTCCGTTCACGCTGCTGGTTCCGAATTGCCCGATTACGTTCATGGAGCACAAACGCTGCGTGGCGCATATTGCCCGCGACAGCGCCAAGGCAATGACTTCATTTATGGGTCGCGCGTTGCCGGTTGATGTTGACGTGGTGATCGCCGGCGCGATCCTCGCGGACGTGGGCAAGTTGCTGGAGTACGAGATTGGTCCAGATGGAAAGAGCCGGCAGAGCGAGCGTGGAGAGGCGCTGCGGCATCCGTTCACAGGAGTTGCGCTGGCGCTCGAATGCGGCGTTCCCGACGCAGTGTGTCACATCATCGCGGCGCACGCGGCTGAAGGAGACTTGGTAAAGCGCACGACCGAGGCGTACATCGTGCACCACGCGGATTTCATGGCGTACTTGCCGTTTAAGAATCCGAAGAATGTGAAGGTGAAATAGTTCCCAGTTCCCGGTTCTCAGTTCTTAGAGCAGAGTCGCTAGGCGATTTGAAATAAGAAGAAATCATAGGAGATACCTTCTTGGCTACAGCAGAAGCAATCGGCAAAGCAACGATCACCTCGAAGATGGCGCGCTGGGCTGCTGGTTTGCAGTACGAGCAGCTTTCTCAAGAGGCCGTGTACCAGGCTAAGCGGTTTTTGCTGGATTCTGCCGGATGCGCGCTGGGGGGATACCGGCAGCACGACGTGGTCATTGCGCTGAAAGTTCTGCGCGAGATTGCAGGGCGCGGGCCTGCGACGGTTATTGGTACGGGGGAACGGATCGATCCGGTGTCGGCGTCGCTGGCGAATGCGCTGATGATCCGATGCATGGATTACAACGACATTTACTGGAAGCAGGATCCGTCGCATCCGTCGGATATTTTTCCGGCGGGAATGGCCTGCTGCGAGCGGGCGAAGAGCGACGGAAAGGAACTGATTGTCGGATTCGTGCTGGGGCACGAGTTCGAGATGCGGTTGTGCGAAGCGGCCTTCCCGGGGATTCGGGAGCGCGGATGGCATCATGCCACGCTTACGGCGTTCGCGTCTCCCATTGTGGCGGGGCGCGCGCTCCACCTGACATGGGAGCAGATTCAGCATGCAATCGGGATTTCGGCGTCGCGGCATTGCACGATGGGCGCAGTGACTGCGGGCAAGCTGACGATGATGAAGAACACGGTCGATCCGATGGCGACGCAGAGTGGCGTGCTGGCGGCGCTTCTCGCCGAAAAGGGATACAGCGGTCCGGAACACGTGATCGACGGCAAAGAAGGGCTGGCGCATTGTTTCGGGCCGGTCTGGAAACTGAACCTGCTGACCGATGGCCTTGGCGATTCCTGGCGGATCACGCAGTGCGGGATGAAGTTCTTTCCGACGGAGGCATTGACCCATGCGCCGATTTCGGCGGTGCTCGATCTAGTGAAAGAAAACGATCTGCATCCGGACGAAGTGGAGAAGATTCAGGTTCGCTCGCTGGCTCGGGCGGCGGATATTCTTTCCGATCCCAGCAAGTACGATCCGCATACGAAAGAGACGGCGGACCATTCACTGCCCTATGTAATCGCTGCCGCGCTGGTGGACCGGCAGGTGACGCCCGCGCAGTTCGAGATGGACAAGATCATGGATCCGACGATCCGGGCGCAGTTGAAGAAGGTGGAGGTGGTGGCGGATCCGGAGATCGAAAAAGTATTTCCGGCGCTGCAGCGCGTGGCCGTGAATATTACGACGAAAGACGGCAGGACATTCTCGAAGCAACTGGACTATCCAAAGGGCGACCCGCGAAATCCGCTGAGTGACGCGGAGATTGAGGAGAAATTCCGGGCGCTGGCCGAGGGCGTGCTTTCGGAGAAGGCGCAGAAGAAGCTGGTGGATGCAGTATGGAATCTGGAGAGGATCGGGTCGGTTTCGAAGCTCATGGCGCTGATGAAGGCGGACGTACAGAGGACAGCCGGACGCTCCAGAACGACGCGGGCAAAAGTCAGAGGCAAAAAGCGATAACCACGGAGTGCACCGACGCTACAAGGACGCCAAAGAGTTATCAGGAGTAAAGAATGATCGATCTGAACGAGACCGTTGTATCGAGCCTGGCAGCGCGGTATACGAAGTTGGCGGGAGTGGTCCGCGAGTTGGCGACGCCTTTGAGCGTGGAGCAGTTCTGGGCCAAGCCGTTTCCGTTTGGAAACAGTTTTGGAAATCTCGTGCTGCATCTGACGGGCAATCTGAATTACTACATCGGCGCGCAGATTGCGGGAACGGGCTATGTGCGGGATCGTCCGCGAGAGTTCGCGGAGGCGGCGCGTCCGTCGAAAGAAGAAGTCATGAAGAAGTTCGACGAGGCGGTAGCGATGGTTGTGAAGGCGATTCACAGCCAGTCGGCGGAAGACTGGGCGACTGCGTATTCGGGAACAAACGCGGACGCCAGGACACGATTCGAGATGGTGCTGCAGTGCGCCACGCACCTGCATCATCACGTTGGGCAGATGATGTATTTGAGTTTCGAAATGAAGCGTGACGAAAGGCCAAGGTCATGAAGAGAGGCAGGGGTCCCCTCGGCTTCGCTCGGGGCAGGCTCTTCGACTCCGCAGAACGACCGCTTCGCGGATCGTTTTGCTCCGCTCAGGATGACAGAGTAGAGGTGTATCGATGGCTCAGACCGTAGTTGAAAAGATCGCGCAGTCGCACATGGCGGAGGGCCCGACGCGAGCTCTGCGTGCCGGGGATTTCCTGTCGATTCGCCCGCATCGCTGCATGACACACGACAACACCTCGGCGGTGATGAGCAAGTTCAAGGGGATCGGCGCGAAGAGGTTGGAGGATTCGCGACAGATGGTGTTCGCGCTGGATCACGACATCCAGAACCAGGACGAAGCGAACCAGAAGAAATATCGTGCGATCGAGGCCTTTGCCAGGGAACATGGGGTGGATTTTTATCCGGCGGGATCGGGGATCGGCCACCAGATCATGGTCGAGCGCGGATATGTCGTTCCCGGATCGTTTGTGGTTGCGTCAGACTCGCATTCGAATATGTATGGCGCGCTGGGCGCGATTGGCACGCCCATTGTGCGTACCGACGCGGCTGCGGTCTGGGCGACGGGGGAATTCTGGTGGCAGATTCCGCGCTCGATTCAGGTGGTGCTCGAGGGAAAGCTGCCGGCAGGGGCGACCGGCAAGGACGTCATCATCACGCTCTGTGGACTCTATAACCACGATGAGTGCCTGAACGCGGCGGTTGAATTTACGGGGCGCGGGGTCGCGTCGCTCTCGATGGATGCCCGGCTTTCCATCTCGAATATGACGACCGAGTGGGGTCCTCTGGTGGGATGGTTCCCCGTAGACGCGACGACGATCGCTTACATGCGCGGCGTCCATCAGCGATTGCAGGCTCTGGGAAGCGAGCGTTTCTCAGAAAAAGACATCGAGGGCTGGGAAGCGAACCCACCTGTGCCGGATGCCGATGCTGCGTATGCGGCGCGGATCGTACTCGACCTCGCTTCGGTTACGCCACATGTGTCCGGACCGGATACCGTGCAGGCGATGCAGTCGCTAAGGGAGATCGAGGCGAAGAAAGTTGGGATTCAGAAGGCGTATCTGGTTTCGTGCGTCAATTCGCGGATTGAGGATCTTGAGGCTGCGGCGGCCGTGCTGAAGGGCAGGAAGGTGGCAGCGAGCGTGAAGTTCTATTTGGGCGCGGCGAGCAAGTGGGTGCAGGAAGAAGCAGAGAAGCGCGGCGTCTGGAAAACTTTGATGGACGCGGGGGCGAACCCGCTACCTCCGGGATGCGGGCCGTGCATCGGGCTGGGCGTGGGATTGCTGGAAGCGGGCGAGGTTGGGATTTCCGCCACCAATCGAAATTTCAAAGGCCGCATGGGATCGCGGGATGCGAAGTGTTATCTGGCTAGCCCCGCAGTCGTGGCGGCCTCGGCGCTGGCGGGGTATATTTGCGGTCCAGAATCGTCGGAATCAAAGGCTACACGCGACTGCGCCACGCGAGGTCTGGAACGGCGTTATACGGAACTGGCAGCCGCTTCGGGTTCGGCGGAGAAGGTCGAAATTCTGGCCGGTTTTCCGCAACGTGTTACGGGGCGGCTGGTGTTTATGCCGCACGACAACGTCAACACCGATGCAATCTATGGCAAGGACTACACGTATCGCGACGATATGACGCCGGAGATGATGGCGAAAGTGGTGATGGAAAATTATGATCCGCAGTTTTCCGCTCGGACGCGGGCGGGCGACGTGATTGTGAGCCAGTTCAACTTCGGCACCGGATCGAGCCGCGAGCAGGCCGT
>JBEKOW010000197.1:0-9080 GCA_049521375.1 Terriglobales bacterium | reverse complement strand
GAAGACGACTATTCCTTCCCGACCTGGGCCGGTGTAATTCCGCTTGAAACTGCAGTAGGTAAGCCAGTCCGCGACGACCGCTGCGAAAAAGACTTCCCCGAGTACATGAAGAATTATTCGCGCACGAAGAACCAGTGACCATGGAGTAAAGCCGCGTCGACAGCGGCTCCGGGTGGCACCTCTGGCCCCCCAAAAACTCCCGCACTTTTTGAAACCGGCTCTGAGCTTCTATTGTTTCATCACTCCCAATTGCTCGTATTTTTCCAAGGCAAGCAGTCGTTCTTTTCTTCCGATGCCCCAGCGATAGCCACCCAGGGCTCCATCTTCGCGGATGACGCGATGGCAGGGGATCGGCCGTAGGAGCGTGTTTCTCCGCGCGGGATGCCCTGCAGGGCTTCCCACACGCGGCGTTGAAAAGCAGTTGCGCGAATGTCGAGTGGCAGCGACGCGTTTGCATCTTGCCCTTCGATCAGGCGTGTCAGGCTTGTCTTCCATTGCGCTAATGCCGAGTCGTCGCGGCGGCGAACCGCGAACGGGAACTCGCGCATCAGGCCTTGCTGCAACTGCTGCTCGGAATCGGCGAACTGGATCGCGCAAATTCCTTTATCGGTGGCGGCGCTCGTAAAGGCGGCTGCTGGACCCGTACCCGGCGGCATAGAGCGCGGTGGTTACATCGTGTCCGGCCTGCAGGTTCTGCTTGACCTGGCGGAGGCGGCAGGCGTCGATGTAGGCCTTGGGAGTCACGCCCAGCACGGATCTGAAAGTGCGCTGGAGATGAAACGCGCTCCGGCGGAACTCTTTGGCGAGTACGCTCAGCGTAACGCGGTCTTCGATATGCTGCTCGATGTAACGGCAGATGGCGCGAACCAGCGCCGATTGGGGATTGCCATCCACGGCCTTGGGACGGCATCGCAAACAGGCACGGAAGCCAGCTTGTTCGGCGGCTTGCGCGTGTCCGAAAAAGCGGACGTTCTCGCGGCGCGGTCGCCGGGCGGGACACGAGGGCCGGCAGAAAACGCCGGTGCTCGAGACCGCGAACACAAATTTGCCGTCCAGCGTGCCGTCGCGATCGAGTACTGCTTGCCAGCGGCGGGTGTCATCCAGCTTTGGCGCGATCAAGTTGGCGGAGGCGGATTTCATGGTTGATTTCAAGGTTCCTTCGCTGCTGTCTTTCTCTGGAAGTATCGCATTGGTTGCCATGGGGATAACATTAGGACAGTTGCGGCTCGCGGACTATCCGAATGTTGCGGTCAAACTCAGAATTACGCGGCGACACGATTGTGGCGGCCCGCATTGCGCGGGAACTCAAGCTGGACGCGCGGCATGCGGCTCCGGAGTGGACCCAGGCTGCGCCCGCGACTTTTTGTGCGGACTGGCAGGGAGAGAATGCGGATGCTGCGCGGCAGACGGAAGTGCGTCTGCTCTGGACAGACGCCACCCTTTATCTGCGCTTTGCCTGCCGCTATCGCGAGTTGTGGGTGTTCGAAGATTCCGATGCTAACGGGCGGCGCGATCGCCTTTGGGATCGCGATGTGGCGGAGGCTTTTCTGCAACCGGACTCGACGCATCCCCGCTATTACAAGGAATTTCAGGTCAGCCCGAACGGAATGTGGATCGACCTTGCGATCGCTCCCCGCGAGGTTCTGCCCGAGGGCCGCAACGAACTTAAGAGCGGGCTCTCACGGTCAGTGTGGCTGGACGGCGGTCAACGCACATGGACTGCGGAAATGGCGATCCCGATGATAGCGCTCACGCCCGAGTTCGATCCAGCAGCGGTTTGGCGGGCAAATTTTTACCGTGTCGAGGGGCCGCGTGAGCCTCGTTTCTATTCGGCGTGGCAGCCGACCGGTACACCCCAACCTGATTTTCACGTGCCCGCCGCTTTCGGGAAACTCGTCTTTTCCAAGTAACAGCGCGCGCGGTAGAGCGCGTTTTCCCGCCCGAATCTCGTCTTCACTAAAGCCCTGATTTGCGCGTCGTTTGAAAAGGCTTCGCATTTCACCGGCCCCCAGAAGACTTGTGATTTTTGCCCTTGGACATACGGCATGATGCGGCTATACTCATGCGTCTACATGGACCGGGTTCTGGCTCGAGGGGGCTGGAATTCGGGGGAGGCCGGGTTGTTGTCGCCGCGGAGAGCGCCGCGAGTCCCCTCGGATTTTACGGTTCCTTCCTGCAGCCCCTCGCCTTTATTAACACCTTTTGTTTGGCATCGGACATCCAGCCCTCGCCTTTACGCCGGATGCTTCTGCCTGGGAGATCACTATGTACCGGTTCAATCCGTGTGTGATGGTTGGGCTTGCGATCTGTATGCTGGCAACACAGCATGCCAGAGCGGGGGTGGCATTCCAGCCGGCTACACCCGAAGAACTCAATCTGAAGAGCGAACCCCTGGCTCCCGGAGCGCCAGCCATTATTTTGTTCCGCGAGGTCGACCGGGACGACAACATTCACACGCCCCACGAAGACAACTACGTGCGCATCAAGATTCTGACGGAAGAGGGGCGAAAGTATGCCAACGTCGAACTCGGGTATCGCAAGGGGTTGGACGACATTGTGCAGGTGCACGCGCGCACCATCCGGCGGGACGGTTCGATTGTGGACTTTGGCGGGCAGGCGTTCGATAAGGAACTGGTCAAGGGGCGAGGGGTGAAAATTCTAGCCAAAACTTTCACTCTGCCCGAGGTTGAGGTGGGAAGCATTCTCGAGTATTCGTACACCATCGATTTTCACGAGCATCTGCTGTTTGAGTCGCATTGGGTGCTGAGCGAGGACATGTTCACAAGGCGAGCGCAATTCTCGCTCAAGCCTTACCGGGCCGAAGCCTATGGCGCGATGAACTATTCAATGCGCTGGAGTTGGAACACACTGCCGGCGGGAACCGTGCCTCCGAAAGAAGGGCCCGACCACATCGTGCGGATGGAGGCGGCGAACATCCCGGCCTTCCAGACCGAGGACCACATGCCTCCGCCGGAAGAACTGCGATCGCGGGTGGATTTCATCTATCAGGAAGGATTTTCCGAGATGGATCCGACGAAGTTCTGGAAGGATGTAGGTAAGAAACGAAATGCGCTGCTGGAGAGCTTTGTCGGTAAGCGGGGCGCCATGGAACAGGCGGTAGCGCAGATTGTCTCGGCCAATGATCCGCAGGATGTTAAATTGCGCAAGATCTACGATCGGGTGCAGCAGTTGCGCAACACCACCTACGAACTGCGGAAGACCGAGCAGGAGCAAAAGCGCGAGAAAGAAAAGCCTGCGGAAAACGTGGAGGAAGTCTGGAAGCGGGGATATGGCGACGGTGTTCAGTTGACCTGGTTGTTTCTGGGGTTGGCGCGAGCGGCGGGTTTTGAAGCCTACGGATGCTGGGTTTCGAGCCGGGCGCAGTATTTTTTCAGCCCGGTCACGCTGGAGAGCCATAAATTGAACGCCAACGTCGTGCTGGTCAAGCTCAATGGAAAAGATATTTATTTCGATCCCGGAGGAGCCTTCACGCCCTTCGGCATGCTGGAATGGTCGGAGACGAACGTCGCTGGGCTGCGTCTGGATAAGGATGGCGGAACCTGGATCAGGACCGCGTTGCCGCAAGCTTCCGAGTCGCGAATCGAACGCACGGGAAAACTGAAACTCTCGGAAGAGGGCGATCTCGATGGCAAATTGACACTGACCTACACCGGCCTGGAAGCCATGTATCACCGGCGCGAGGTGCGCCACGCGGACGACGTTGAGCGCAAAAAATACCTGGAGGAACGGATCAAAGGGCAGATCCCGGCGGCCTCGGAGGTGGAACTAACCAGCAAACCGGACTGGAGTGGCTCGGAAACCCCGCTGGTGGCGGAGTTCGACGTGAAGATTCCAAGCTGGGCGGCCAGTGCGGGGCGAAGAGTAATGCTCCCAGCTGCCATTTTTACCGTCGCGGAAAAGGGCACCTTCGAGCACAGCAACCGGGTGCAGCCGATTTATTTCGAGTATCCGTACCAGAAAGTAGATGACGTGACAGTCGAACTTCCTTCCGGCTGGCGAGTGAGCAGTACGCCGCCCGCTCAAAATAAGGATCTGAAGGCGGTTGCTTACACGCTCAACGTGGACCAGAACGCTGGAGCGGTCCGGCTGCGGCGGATGCTGAACGTCGATGTCCTGCTGCTGGAAGTGAAGAACTACGGCACTTTGCGGGCTTTCTTTCAGTTCGTGAGAAGTGGCGATGGTGAGCAGGTCGTTCTACAGCCGGGAGAGATCCATGCGAGCAATTGAGTTAGCCATTCGCAGCACAATCGGACGCCGTTTGCCGCTGCTGTTCCTCCTGCTTGCTGGCGCGGGGATTGCGGTCGTGCCGGGAGCCGAGGCGAGCGGCGACGCTCCCGCATGGATGCACGCGCTCGTGGGCGCTCCATTGCCTTCCTATAACGAGAAGACCGAAGCCGTATTGCTGTACTCCGAGACGAATGTGACTGTGCTGTCGGCCGACAAAATCCGGAGGCATGTCCGCGAAGCTTACAAGGTACTGCGGCCCGAGGGACGCAGCCGTGGCACGGTGTGGGTCGATCTGGGGCGGGACAAGAAGATCATGAATCTGCGCGGTTGGTGCATTCCGGCGCAGGGCAAGGACTACGAGGTTAAGGACAAGGATGCCGTGGAGCGGACGGCGCCCATTGAAGGAGGCGAACTGATCTCCGATTTAAAGTTCAGAGTGCTGCAGATTCCCGCGTCCGATCCCGGAAATGTGGTTGGCTACGAATATGAAGTGGAAGAGCGCCCGTTCTGGTTGCAGGACACCTGGTTTTTCCAGGAAACCGATCCCGTCCGGGAGAGCCATTACTCATTGCAGATACCTCCGGGCTGGGTTTTCAAAGCCTCGTGGCTTTCGCATCCTGAGGTCAAGCCCGATGAGACGAGCGGCAATGTGCTGCAATGGGCTGTGCACGACGTGAGCGGAATCCGGCACGAACCGGACATGCCGCCGTGGCGCGGCGTGGCGGGCCAGATGGTCGTTTCATTCTTTCCTTCCGGCGGAACGTCGCAGAAAAAAGAATTTCTGGACTGGCAGGGCATGGGGACCTGGTACGGAGGTCTTCTAAGCGGGCAAATGGAGGCGAGCGCCGCGATCCAACAGGAGGTCAACCGTCTTACAGCTGGAAAGCCGAGCGTGCTCGCCAGGATGCAGGCCATCGCACTCTTCGTGCAGCATGACATCCGCTATGTGGGCATCGAACTCGGCATTGGTGGCTGGCAGCCGCATGCCGCTCCCGACGTCTTTACCCACAAGTACGGCGATTGCAAGGACAAAGCCACTCTCCTGCGGACGATGCTTCACCAGATCGGGGTCGACTCCTACCAGGTCGTGATTAACACCAGACGAGGGTCGGTCACCAGCGAGATGCCGGCGCACAACGCATTCAATCATGTCATTCTGGCGATCAAGTTGCCGGATGACGTAAAGGATCCCTCGCTGGTCGCCGTGATCCAGCATCCCAAACTCGGGCGCACCCTGTTTTTTGATCCCACCAACGATGAGACGCCTTTTGGACAGCTCCAAGGCAACCTGCAGGCAAACTACGGGCTGCTGGTAACTTCAGACGGCGGCGAATTAGTGAAGTTGCCGCAGCAGCCGTCTGCGATGAACAGCATCCAGCGCACCGGTAAGCTGGCGCTGGCCGCGAGCGGAATGCTGAAAGGGGATGTGGAGGAAGTGCGTCTCGGAGACCGGGCCGCGTCCGAACGGTGGCACTTGCACTCATTGACGAACAATGCCGATCGGATCAAGCCGATTGAAACTCTGTTGGCGGGATCGCTCTCCAGCTTTCAGCTTACGAAAGCGAGCCTCGTCAATTTCGAGGAGACCGATCGGCCCTTCGGCTTCGTCTATGCTTTTCAATCCGATAATTACGCAAAGACGGCGGGTAATCTTCTGCTGGTGCGGCCGCGTGTGCTCGGGGTCAAGACCAGCGGAGTGCTGGAGACCAAAGAGCCGCGCAAGTTTCCCTTCGAATTCGAGGGGCCTTCGCGCGACAGTGATAGTTTTGAAATCGCGCTGCCCCCGGGATACGAGGTCGACGAATTGCCGCCGGCCACCGATGTCGAGTACAGCTTCGGAAGCTATCACAGCAAGACCGAGGCGAAAGGACACTCGCTGCACTACGAGCGCACCATGGAGATCAAGGAACTTAGCGTTCCTGTAAACCAGATTGACCAGCTAAAGACGTTCTATCGGGCGATTGCGAGCGACGAGCGCAATACCGCGGTGCTGAAACCGGCTGGGAGCGCGCAGTAACCGAGAAAAATAAGGATTCTCCGGGACGCGAACCGAGTTCTTGCGCAAAATCGTTTCTAACGCACGCCCCCTAAGAGATCAGCAGCAATTTTCGTTCTGTTCAAAGACGGCACGATGATACACACATTCGTTGATTCGCCGAAAGTGCGAAACTGATTTCCATTCTGATCCCAGTTGGGCTCAAATTGCGCCAAGTGGGTTAAATTCTGGTTGCCGTCTCCGGCGAATGGATGTAAATGCAGATCTGTACTATTAAGGAATAGCATGCGAAGAGGCTCTGCCTATGACACGACCAACGACGCCGGCGATTTCGCCGTTCTTCATCGTCAGCAACGTCGACCAAACCATCGCTTTTTACCGCGACAAGCTCGGCTTTGAGGCAAGATTCCGGCAGCCGGATCGAAATCCTTTTTTCGCCATCGTCGGCCGTGACGGAGCGCAGATCTTCGTCAAGTCCGATAAAGACACGGCACCCATGCCGAACCCGCAGCGCAATCCCTCGATGAGGTGGGATGCCTTCGTATATGTGCCAGACCCCGATGCGCTGGCCGCCGAATTTGCCGATCGTGGTGCAGCATTCGGCGCGCCGCTTAAGGATACTCGCGACGGCCTCCGCGGGTTCGAGATCTACGATCCAGACGGCTACGTCTTGTTTTTCGGTCGACCTAGGTAGGGCACGGAGTGCAGATGCGGCGGGCAGGAAGCGCCATCGCCCGCTTAAGGCAATGCTGTCCGATCCGGCATCGTTCTGGCGCGGAGAAATTTCTTGCGCGCAGGTGACGTTTGTAATCCTTCATCCTTATTTCAGGGGTTGGATTCAGAAACTGTTGGTCGGGGCGCGCGGATTTGAACCGCGGACCCCCTGCGCCCAAGGCAGGTGCGCTACCAGGCTGCGCTACGCCCCGACTTTTCAACAACTTAGGCCACGTCCGACCCGTACTAAAAGTCTAAGGCAGGTGCGCTATTCCTGCAAGGGAAAGTTGCAATTTGCGAAGATTCCGAAACGGGTCCGTGCTGCTTCGTCGTACGCATGTGCCGCCTCTGCTTCATCAATGAAGTAACCGAGGTGGATGGACTTTCCGATTGTGATACAGGCTCTCCACTTGCCTTTTCCGTTCGACCACGAGACACCCTTGTATTGAGAACTACCTCCCGTCTTCCTACGGTTCCCATCGTTCTCGCCGCGCACACATTTACGCAGGTTGGAGCGCTGACAATTCAGACCGTTGTGATCTTTGTGGTCAATGTCAATCTCTGGGGCGGTCACACCGAGGATGAAGCGGTGCAAGAGTTGTGACGTGGTCCGGCCTGTGGGTGTCCGCACCTTCCGAACACCGTACACGTTGGTCTGCACTCTGGTCGCACTCCACTTATGAGCAGACACCCGGTCGTAATCGGCATCGTCCACAAGTGCCACGAAGCCCTGAGTCAAAGAGACAGTTTTCATGAGGTAAAGACTTTCTGTTTCCTAGACTGTGTACTCTAGTTACCCAGGTATGAGTGTGAGTGCCCGGAAAACGTGCCAGAGGGTACAAAAAGGAGCACCCGAGAACTCACGCGAAATTAACTTTTCTTGCCCTCTAATCTCCCAAGTGCCTCGCGCATCCCCATACGCCCCTGCTTTACGACGAGTGCGAGCAGCGTCCCGCCATCCTCACAGTGATCACAGTAGTAGACTCCATATCGACCTTTGTCCCCGTTCATGCGGAGGGTCGGTTTAAACTTGCGGTTCTTGTATCCTCCGCACTTACAGAACGTCGCCAGTTCTCCGTCGTTGATTGGGACGACGGGCACTTTAAACACGGACGATGCCCATGTGAGTAGCTGCTCCCGAGTGTAAGGCCTCTCTCCGTCCCAACGCTCACGCGCTTCCAAAGCCTCTTTACCGTATTCCGACCAGACAATGTCGTCCTCCAGGTCGTGGCCAGTGATCGGATTCTTGAGGTAGATTCTAATGTGCCGCCTATTCTCCGATCTGATTGAGTCAAGGACTCGCTCGTCTTGGAGTTTTTCTGTCGCCATTTCGAGCGTCTCGTTTCTCGCAATGCCCGCCAGCTTACGCCATTCCTGCATAGCAACCTCGAACTCTCTTTCTCCCCGCACGCTCGCCAGTTGTAACGCCGCGACGTACGCAGCCAGTGGAGCCCCTTGCAATTGCCTGAGCATTTGTGGGAGGCACTCCGGTACATGGAAGTAGGATTGCTTCTCATAGTAGACAGCCGCTCCGAGTGCGGTGTCTCGTCTCCTGTCCTCAGACCTTTGCTGGGACAAGGATTTCCCGCCTCTGTTAGGGTTTGTCATCACGTACTCGTTTCCAGTAAATTTTCCGGTCTTGCCTCGGATATTAACTTCGCTCTGTCCGATGAATTTCTTAGTTCGAAGTCGTTTGAGTGCTCTTTCGACCTGGGCATGTCCGTATGCTGTGCACTTCTCAAGTTCAGGTACGGTCACGGTGACTTCACAGTTTGAATGTTGTTTGTTAGCCAGCAGGCAGAAGTACAGGTACACACTCAACGCGGATTCTTTCAAGACTGATTTCCCGTCCTTGAAAATGAAGGTGGGTACGGGCATAGTCTTCACAACACTCCAAAGATCGGTAGCGTAACGAGGTTTCAATGGGTTCCCTTCTAGGCGGAAGCAGAGTTATGAAGGCAGATTCGGGTAAACCAGGCAATCGAGCAACTCAGAAGTGACTGTAGTGCACCCCTCAGAACTAGACACATGGGGCCAAGTTTGAAGTAAGGGTTTGGACGAACCGGGCACGAGCATCGTGCGGGGTTTGTCCGTGGAGTCCGCGATGCGGACGGTCGTGATT
>JBEKOW010000196.1:0-8928 GCA_049521375.1 Terriglobales bacterium | reverse complement strand
TCCATTCGGCGTTTTGGGAACGTTCCGATCACCGAGCAGGATCTACTGGCCACACAGACGCTGACCCAGCCCATGCTGGATTTACTCCGCGGCGCCGTAAAAGCTCGTTTGAACATACTGGTTTCCGGCGGGACGGGTGCGGGGAAAACGACGCTGCTGAATGTGCTCTCCGGCTATATCTCCGAGAAGGAGCGCATTGTCACCATTGAGGACGCCGCTGAATTGCGCCTGAAACAGCGGCACGTGGTCCGTCTCGAATGCCGCCCCGCCGACGCCGATGGCAAAGGTGCCGTCAAGCAGCGGCAACTGGTCGTCAACAGTTTACGAATGCGTCCCAATCGCATCATCGTCGGCGAGGTGCGCGGCGAAGAAACGCTCGACATGCTACAGGCTATGAATACCGGACATGACGGTTCGCGATGCGATTGCCCGTCTCGAAATCATGGTTCAGATGGCCAACCTGAATGTGCCCGAAAGAGCCATCCGCAAACAAATCGTGTCGGCGTTGACGCTGATCCTGCAGGTCGCGCGCTTCAACGATGGCACCCGCCGTTTAACCCACATTACCGAAATCACGGGAATGGAGGGCGACGTCGTCCTCATGCAGGATGTGTTCGTCTTTGAGAAGCAGGGAGTTTCGCCCGAAGGCCGCATCCTCGGGACATTCACTGCCACCGGCATCAGGCCGAGGTTCGAGGACAAACTCAAAGCGGCGGGCATATCGCTGCCGCCGAACTTTTTTGAGCCTTCCGTCAAATACCCGCGTCGACAACGGTAGCGCGAGATGCCGTTCACATCGTCAAAGCTTCCCAGGAAACAACAGTGGAGAGGTGAGCGCCGGCTCGCGCTTAAGCATCACTGTGGGATTGACTGCCTTGTCCGCGCGTCCAGAGTGTCTTCTCCCACTGCCGGTGAAAGAACCACGGGAATGCGAAGAAGGCTCCGGTCATCGGGTGACCATTCCAGGCCAGCACCAGCACCACCAGTAGCCACACCGTGCTTAGTTTCATCGGATGTCTCGCTTTCCTGAATTGTTCGTCTTCTTCAAAACTTGTCTCCGAACCCGCGGGAGCGCTGCGGCCATCTCCGTAGGGCTCTCTGCTGAAATTCCACCACCGGGACGACGTAGAATCCAGTTACCGATGTCACCGGCGGTTCGGGGCCTGCATCGTCGCCTTGGTCACAGCATTCTGGATGCGCGCGTCAGCGCCTTTTGCCGCGCACGCCATCGGCCCCAGGGCCCGGCTAGCCACTATTTTCTCACCCCGACGCGGACCACGTTGCGTCGTATTTCGGTAGCAAGTCGATTTACAGGACGAGCTGTCCCGAATTTTTCCCACAACAATATCGACTACGCTATTGACAAGCCAAACTCGCCGTAGCATCATTCACCGCTGTGGACGCGGCATCTCAGGGCCGCAACCAGATCAACTTTTGGCGTAATCCAGAAAAATCTCCCTATCGCCGGGGAGATCTCGGGCCGAACTCCGTCGCGTTCCTTATCGGGCGATAAGGAAAGGGAATGTCAACTTGTAGAGGTAGGGCCCCTCAACTTTTAACCTGAACATTCAGTTGTTAAAGCCACCAGGCAACCCCCAACCGGGGAAAGGAGCAACTAGCGATGAAGCGTTTAACACTTTTGGCGGTAATCACTTTTTGTCTGCTTGCGTGCAGCAATGCATTCGGGCAGTTCTACGTACTCTCCCCGCAGTACCAACTCGGTTTCCTGTCCAGCGACATGAAGACCCTGTATTGCGACTACGAGTCGTTCGGAACTGACGGCGCCATAGCGGCTGGCATCGATGCGCAAGGCGCCTGCGGCGCCCCTGACGGAGTGATGATCGGCCTCCAGGCCACTTTCCCTCCCTCTCGACTCCCGCTTGCCGGCACATACTACGTGATGGCCGATTCCCTCATTGATGCGTCCTGCGACTGCTTCAGCGGTGACCAGGCCATCTCGATCACAGGCACCACGGCGTATAACATCCACGCGCCGCACTTCGGCTGGGAACTTCTGATCAACACCTACGACGGTTTTTACGCGTACCTCGATAGCTGGGGCTATTTGACAAACACTCTGCCGCTGGCGAAGACCGAGAAAGCCTCCCAGAAGAGGGCGCCCTCGCGGATCTCGCTCGATAATCTCTACCGCGATCCCGACTTGATGAAGTAACGGCCGGTTAGATCCGCCCGCTGCACTCGATCGGGGATGAGGGAAATGAAATTCGCGGGAGCCGGTCCGGCGTTCACCTCATTCCACCAGGCAACCGGCCAAGAAGCCCCTTCCAGGGGAAAGGAGAAATTAGCGATGAAGCGTTTAACAGGTCTTGTCCCAATCACTCTTTTCGTTTTGTTGGGATGCAGTGCCGCCTTTGGCGAGGGACTGGTCACTCTCGGACTGGTGGACAACAACGACAACTTTCTGTGCGACTACTTGAATTTCTCGTATGGGACTTCGCTAGCCTCGGGAATCGACGTTCAGGAGGCTTGCGGTATCGATGACGGCACTCTGATTGGCGTCGTCACCACGTTACCGGCTGGGTTTATGTTCCCCGTTTCCGGCCCGATTGTTATGCTGGCTGACAACGCGGAGGATGCCGTGGCAGGCGGTTATGCGGGGACCCAGTTTATACTTGTGACGAAAACCACCGCTTCGAAAACACACTACGGATGGGAGTCTCTCTTTAACATCTACGACTCGTTTTATGTCGTGCTCTACGACTATGGTTATCTCACGAATGACCTTCCGCCGTCGCCTCTCGTCGGCAAGGACGGGGAAAAGGCGCCGAGATCGGCCACGGGACTGATCTCCCGCCCGGCCAAAGTCGGGAAGTAGAACCTTTTCACATCCTTGCAAGGCCATGCCTTCTCGGTATGGCCTTTTTTCTGTATCGTGATGTACGTTTGGGGCAGGGGCTTCTGCCCCGTGAGAATCGCGGAGGTTACCGGAAATGGTTCCAAGGATTGCATTGACATTTTTTGCAAGTTTGTTCGGAACGGTCCTGCTCGCGCAAACCGCCAAGGACGCGGCCGCCAGCGCGCCGGTTGCCTCCGCGAAGAGTGCGGACGATAGTGCGCCTGCCGCGCCCGCCAAGGCGTCAAAGGAATCTACGCCAGCCGCGACCGCCTCCTCCGCCAGCTCGCAATACCCCCTCGACGCCATCCAGAACTTCTCGGCCATCATGATTGGCAGCATCGCGGGCGACGACCAGGAATCGCACGTGTACCGCCTTGGCCACCTCATGCGAACCGACGTCGGAGGAAGCTACGCCGTCACCGACCTCGTCAAGGGCGACACCTACGGCGTCGCACCCAAGGGATGTCTCCATGACAGTCATTCGGCGTATCGTGTTTTTCCGTTCGACGTGGGAGGCCACGGCCGCAAGGTCGAACGCGTCACCTCCGGCAAGGAAACCATCGACGGACACACGTGCGTCATCGAAGATGTCACCGTCACCGCCCCCGGTCCCCGCCCCCGCGCCATGAAGCTGCGTTTCTGGGAAGCCGAAGACCTGCAAGGGTTTCCCGTCAAAGTCCAGCTCATAAGCTCATTTGGACACGACAAGATCATTCGCTACAAGGATGTGAGTCTCGCGCCTCCCGATGCCGCGCTCTTCAAACATCCCACCAAGTGCGACACCCTGGCGCCCAAGGATCTTCCCCTGCCAGCCGCGCCATCCCCAGGGTCGAAGAAAGCTCCGGCCACTCCACCCCCCGTATCGACCCCGCCGAATTGATCGGTCCGAGTCGATTGCGTGATGGCTGGCCCTCCCATGTCAGCAAAAAGCGTGGACTGCCAACCCACACAGCTGCGCCCTACAGTGAACACTGTATTTGACGAATTTGCGTGCCCCGCTACCATCGAGACCTCGAAGGCAGCTGTAGGACGCGTGTGCGCGTTCAGCAGTCGATGTTCGTGACCTGATTCGACGGCACTCGCGCGGGAAAGATTGGGAGGCGCTGCCCCTACCTTACGGGAGAGTTGATGGCTGGCCACATCCTCATCGTCGACGATCACGCAGTCGTCAGACGCGGTCTTCGCACCCTTCTTTCCTCGCGTCCCGATTGGCAAATCTGCGGCGAAGCCTCGGATGGCGTTGAGGCCATCGAAGCCGCCAAGGCTCTCCGTCCCGATGTCGTGCTCATGGACATCTCCATGCCCAGAATGAATGGCATCGAGGCAGCCCGCGTCCTCAGGTCCGAACTACCCGGCTGCAAGGTCATCATCATCAGCCAGAACGACCCCCTCGTCGCCCGCCGCCAGGCTCAGGAAGTCGATGCCGCGGCCTTTGTCGCCAAGAGCGATTTGTCGCAGCAACTGCTGCCCACCCTTGCCAGAATTCTTGCCCCTCGGGAACGAAACCGTGCCCCGGTGGCCAGACCAGCCTCGTCTGCGCAGGATTGGCTGGCTGGCGGCCGACTCGGCGATTTAATCCGCGAGCATGCCTGGTCTACCACTCCGCTGGGTCCGATTGAATTGTGGCCCCAGAGCCTCAAAACCTCGGTCAATCTCATCCTTAATTCACAACATCCCATGTGGATCGGCTGGGGTCCCGCGGCGACCTTTCTCTATAACGACGCCTACATCCAGGTTTTGAGTTTGGCCAAGCACCCGTGGGCCATGGGTAAGCCTGCAGCCGAAGTGTGGCCTGAAATCTGGGATATCTGTGGTCCCTTAGCCGACAAGGTTTTCCAGGAGGGCCGCGCTTCTTTCGTCGACGATATTCGTCTCTTCATGAACCGCGGAGATTTCCTCGAGGAAACCTACTACTCGTTTTCTTACAGTCCGATTCGTGATGAATCCGGCGTCGTCGCGGGGTTGTTCTGCCCCTCGACCGAAGTTACGCCTAAAGTCGTCAACGCCCGGCGACTCCGCACGCTCTCCGATTTGTCTCACGCGCTGGTGCAGAAGACCGTTGAGGCTGCCTGCGATTCCGCCATGGACACGCTCCGCCAGAATTCGGACGACATTCCTTTCGCCCTCCTCTATCTGCTTGACGAACAAAACAGTCGCGCAAATCTCTTGCAGGTTTGCCGAATTCCCATGAATGTCGAGGTTCTCTCGCCTAAGTCTGTTGCTCTGGCCGGCAGAAATAACAGTGACCAGCATTGTGTCTGGCCGCTGGTGGAGGTGTTGAAGAGCCGCCAATCGCAAGTGATCTCCGTCAAGAATGTGAAGGGCTTGCCGCTCGGTCTCGCGCAGCAGCCGCTTTCCCAGGCAATGGTCCTTTCCGTTAGCACACGCCCTGAGGAACGCGCGGCTGGTGTCTTGGTGGTGGGAGTGAGCCCGGCGCGCAAACTCGACGCGGAATACCGGACGTTTTACGAACTGGTCGCCGGCCAAATCGCTACCGCCATTCAGAATGCGCGTTCGTCGGAAGAAGAAAAGAAGCGCCTCGAAGCCTTGGCGGAAATTGATCGCGCTAAAACTGCATTTTTCAGCAATGTGAGCCACGAGTTCCGTACTCCTCTTACGCTCATGCTGGGCCCGGTCGAGGAGTTGTTGGCTCGTAGCCACACCGATCTCACTCCCGCCGCCAAGACTCAACTGGAACTTGTGAACCGCAACGGTTCCCGGCTTCTCCGCCTGGTAAACACTCTGCTGGATTTTTCGCGCATTGAAGCGGGACGGATGCAAGCCATCTATCAGCCCACCGACCTTGCCGGCTTCACCGTCGAACTGGCCAGTGTATTTCGTTCCGCCACCGAGCGAGCCTGCTTAAGTCTCGAAATCGATTGCCCCAAACTCGCCGAGCCGGTTTTCGTCGATCGCGGCATGTGGGAAAAGATCGTGCTGAACCTGATTTCCAACGCCTTCAAGTTCACCTTCGAAGGCAAAATCGCGGTCACGTTGACTCAGGTGGAGAAGAGCGCTGAATTGCGGGTTCGCGATACCGGCGTGGGCATCCCCGCTCAGGAAATCCCTCGCCTTTTCGATCGCTTCCATCGCATCGAAAACACCCGCAGTCGCACCCACGAAGGCAGCGGAATCGGACTCGCCCTGGTTTTGGAACTCGTCAAGCTTCATGGCGGATCGGTCCGAGCTGAGAGCACGCCAGGAGAAGGCAGCACCTTCATTGTGAACCTGCCCCTCGGAAGCGCTCATTTACCGGCCGATAGAATCGGTGGAACCCGCTCGCTTGCTTCCACCGCGCTGGGCGCCGCTCCTTATGTCGAGGAGGCCCTGCGCTGGCTTCCCGAGGCCGGCGACGAAACGGAAGTCGAGATTCTTCCCGCCGACGAACTGCTCCCCGTCCCCTGTCCGCCGATGTTGAACGGAGACACCGGTACCAAGCGTCCTTATATTCTCGTCGCCGATGACAACTCTGACATGCGGCACTATCTCGTCCGCTTGTTGGCGGAGCGCTATGAGGTGAAGGCGGTGCCCGACGGAGAACTGGCCTTGGCGGCGGTGCGGGAGCGCACTCCCGTCCTCCTGCTCTCCGACGTGATGATGCCGAATCTCGACGGCTTCGGCCTGCTTCACACCTTGCGATCCGATCCCCAGACCCGCACTCTTCCCATCATCCTGCTCTCCGCCCGCGCAGGCGAGGAATCGCGCGTCGAAGGAATGGAGCAGGGCGCCGACGATTATCTGATCAAGCCTTTCAGCGCCCGCGAACTGCTGGCCCGCGTTCAGACGCACCTCGAAATGGCGCGCGTGCGCCGCGAATCCGAAGAAGCCTTGCGCCGCAGAACCGAGCAGTTCGAAACCCTCTTCAACCAGGCTCCCCTTGGTTGTTACCTGGTGGACAACAATTTCCGCATTCGAGCCATGAATCCACCTGCCCTCAAAGCGTTTGGAGATGTCCCTGACATCAACGGCCGCGACTTCGATGAAGTCGTTCACCTCATTCGTCCCAAAGCCTACGCCGATCAAATTGTCCAACAGTTTCGGCACACCCTCGAAACCGGGGAACCCTACCTTGTTCCCGAAGGTCTTCATCGCTCCCGCAACGACGCCCGGGAGATCTTTGAGTGGCAGATCAATCGAATCCCGCTGCCCGAGGGAGGCCACGGGGTCGTTTGCTATTTCCGCGACATCACCCGCCAGGTAATGGCCCGCGAAGCCATCGCCGAATCCGAGCAACGCCTGCGGTTGGCGACCGAAGCGGCCCAACTTGGCATCTGGCACTGGTATCCCAATGGCGACCGCTCCACCTGGGATAACGACCGCATGTTCGAGATTTTCGGCCGCACGCGCGAGGATGGTGCTTTCAGCGAGACTGAGTTCCGGAAAAGCATCGTTCATCCGGAGGACGCGGCAACGCTCAACCGTGCCCTGACGGCCACGCTCGACACCGGTATTCGTTTAGTCACACAGGGCCGTATCCGCCGTAAGGATGGCGAGTGGAGGTGGGTGGAAATCACCGGCCAGCTGGAGCGCCATCCCGATGGGTCGCCGGTTTGTATCCAGGGAACCGTGCTCGACATTACCGAACGCATGCAGGCGGAACAGATCCTGCGGCAACAGCGCCGCCGTTTTGATCTTGTGGCCGATGCCGCCAACGTGGGTTTTTGGTTCTGCGATCTTCCGTTCGACAGACTGACCTGGGACAACCGTGTAAAAGAACATTTCTGGCTGCCGCCGGATGCAGACGTGACCATCGATACGTTTTACGAACGCATCCATCCGGACGACCGGGAACGAACTCGACAAGCGATTGCCGAGAGCAATGAGCATGATCTTCCGTACGATGTCGAATACCGCACCGTTGCTCCCGACGGGCGTGAGAAATGGGTGCGCGCCCTGGGCCGCACATTTTATGACCGGCAGGGCCGGCCCCGGAGCTTCGACGGCCTGACCCTCGACATCACGGAACGCAAGAAAGCGGGGGATCGCGAGCGCCAGATCACGGCCGAGGCTGTTGCCGCCAATGCGAAATTCCGCGCCGTATTCGAACAGACCACTGTCTTCGCCGGTATCATGACCAACGACGGCGTCATGATCGACGCCAACAAACTGTGTCTCGAAGCCTGCGGTTTCCTGGCGAAAGATGTGCTTGGGCGGCTCTTTTGGGAGTGCGGGTGGTGGAGAGATTTCCCCAAGTCGCAGGAAAAAATCCGCGCCGCCACCCCTCTCGCCGCCCAGGGAATTCCGCATCGCGAGGTCCTGCACTACTCCTGGGCCGACGGGACGGAACGCCTCGTTGAATTTGCGCTTTACCCCATCGTCGACCATGAGGGCAAAGTTATTTTCCTCCACCCCACCGGCGTCGACATCACGGAGTTGAAGCAAGCCGAGGAGAGATACCGGGCGCTCGCCGAATCTCTCAATGCCGAAGTGCGCGCGCGCACCAGCGAGCTCGAACAACGCAATACGGAAGTTGTCCTGCAATCCGACCTGCTGCGCGATCTCTCCAGCCGCCTGTTGCAGACGCAGGACGAAGAACGCCGGCGTATCGCGCGTGAACTCCATGACAGTGCCGGCCAGATCCTGACCGCGCTTGGTATGGGCCTTTCGCAACTGGCGCGGGAAGTTCCGCAAGGTGTGCCTGAGTTTGCCCGGACCGCGGACGATTGCCAGCGGCTCGTGCAGGATCTGAGCCGGGAAATCCGCACCACCTCCTACTTGCTGCATCCCCCCTTGCTGGATGAAATCGGGTTGCCGGAAGCGCTCCGCTGGTACATCGAGGGCCTGTCAGAAAGAAGCGGCTTGCACATCAGTCTCGATGTCCCGGACGATTTCGGACGATTGGCCCGCCAGATGGAGTTGGCGATGTTCCGCCTTGTCCAGGAGTGTCTTACCAACATCCATCGCCATAGCGGCAGCAAAACCGCTTTCATTCGCATGGCGCGCAACGGAGAAACCGTCTCGCTCGAGGTCCAGGACGAGGGCCGGGGAATACCGGCGGACAAGCTCGCTCGGATTCAGGCCCAGGGTTCCGGGGTCGGAATCCGGGGCATGCGTGAGAGAGTGCGCCAGTT
>JBEKOW010000195.1:0-8517 GCA_049521375.1 Terriglobales bacterium | reverse complement strand
ATTGACAACGCGCCATTACGTAGAGGCCTCGCTTCGAAATCCTTAGCGGCAGTCTACGTGAGCCCGCGCGAAATAGAAAATGCCAGGTTTCCAGCAGGCTGCTGAAAAACTCGGTTTCGTATCAGGGTATCGCTTTAGCGATACCGCCAGTCGTTCGCAATCAATGCCCCTTTAGGCGCTGGCTCTCGAATTCCTACTTTTTCAGCAAACTCTTTAGCCGGTGAGGTCGGCCCGATCCCGCGAAACACTTTCAGCAACCTGCTAGATCTCCGCCAGCGCGTTGTGCACGAGATGCACCGCGATCGCTCCTTCGCCTACCGCCGACGCCACGCGCTTCACATTTCCCGAGCGCACGTCGCCCACTGCAAACACGGCGGGAAGACTGGTTTCCAGCATTTGGGGCGCCCGGGCCAGCGGCCAATGATGGGACGAAGTCGTACCGCTCACCCCGTCCATGTCCCGGCCCGTGAGGATGAAGCCCTTGTTATCGAGCGCCACGCATCCCTGCAGCCAGCTCGTGCGCGGCGACGCTCCGGTCATGACAAAGACGTGGCAGATTTCGCGCGTGGACTTTTCCCCGGTTGCCTTGTCGAGCCAGGTGATGCGTTGCAGTTGCTCGTCGCCTTCCATCCCGACAATCTCGGTGTAGCAATGCAGTTCGATGCCGGGATTTTCCGCGATGCGCTGGATCAGATAACGCGACATGGTTTCCGCCAGTCCCCCGCGCCGCACCAGCATGTAGACCTTGCGCGCGGTCTGCGCAAGATAAACAGCCGCCTGTCCGGCCGAGTTCGCTCCGCCCACCACCGCGACATCCTCGCCCTCGCACAACTGCGACTCAATATAAGTCGCGCCGTAATAAACCCCCCGCCCTTCGAACTGCTGGAGATTCGCGATCTGCGGTTTGTTGTACTGGGCGCCGGTCGAAATAATAATGGAGCGCGCGGAAAGTTTGCTGCCGTCGTCAAGCACGAGCCGGTAGGGCCTCTTGCTGCAGTCGAGTTGCACCACGCCATGGCCCACCATCATCTTCGCGCCGAATTTTTGCGCCTGCGCCAGCGCCCGGCTCGCCAACTCCAGACCCGAAACACCGGTGGGAAATCCAAGATAATTCTCGATCTTCGAACTGGAACCGGCCTGGCCGCCGGGGGATTCGGTTTCAACGACCAGCGCGTCGAGCCCTTCCGAAGCCGCATAAACAGCGGCCGCGAGGCCGGAGGGGCCGGCGCCCACGATGATCACGTCGCGCACCTGGGCGTGATCGATATTGGCGCCGAAACCCAGGCAATCCGCCAGTTGTTGAGTACTCGGATTGCGGAACGCCGCTCCGCGACTGTTGCAGATGACGACCGGGATATCCGACACCTGGACGTGAAAACGGTCAAGCAGCATCTGTGAATCTTTGTCGGTGTCGAGGTCGATGTACTGGTAGGGATGCGCGTTCCGGCTGAGAAATTCGCGGATGCGCAGAGTATCGGCGGAGTGCCGCGAGCCAAGCAGGATCAGGTTGCCCAGGTTTTCGCGGATCAGCGCTACCCGCCTCAGAATGAACGCCCGCATGAAAATCTCGCTCAATTCGGCGTCTTTCGCGATCAGCGAGCGCAGCCCTTCCGGACTCACTTCGAGAAATTCGCCCGCCTCGGTCACACGCCCCCGCACCAGGCAGTTTCCCCCGGAGATCATCGCCATCTCCCCCGTAAATTCCCCGGCAGCAACATGTTTAACAATAAGGCGTTCTTCGTCGAGATAAGGCTGCACAATCTCCATGGCTCCGGAAATCATCACGAAGAATGGGACTTGCCGGTCATTCGGTTCAAACAAAATCTCGCCCTGTTCCACTTTGCGAATTTTGCCGTGCGGGCGGATGCGGCGGATTTGCGCCTCCGTCAATGTCGGAAAGATCTGGGTGTTGGCGTCGAGAGCGCTGGGCGTCGGCAAAGTAGGCATGCAGTTTCCCCTTCTCCGCAGATGAGTCGAGGTAATAGATGTTGGAAAGTGCCATTCGGCTTCAAACGACCCCGGTCCCCACTCCCGGTTGGATTCGTGACGCTGCTCAGGCCGCCAGCGTTCGCAGGTCATTGAAGAACGATGGATAGGAGACGCCGGCGGCATCCGCGCCCTGAATCGTAGTCTCTCCCTCAGCCCGGAGCGCGGCCACTGCAAAGGCCATCGCGATGCGATGATCCCCCAAAGAATCAAGTTCGGCCCCGCGCAGTCGCTGCCGGCCGGGAACGCGCAGGCCATCGGGTCGCTCCTCTATCTCGGCTCCCATCTTCCGCAGGTTGGTGGCCACGGCCGCGATGCGATCGGATTCCTTGACGCGCAGTTCTTTGGCATCGCGCACGTCGAGTCCATTTTCGCTGTAAGGCGCAATGGCCGCGAGCACGGGAATTTCGTCAATCAGCACGGCCGTATCGGCCCCGACAATGGTGCCGCCTTTCCAGGTTGCTCCCTGCGCTTCGATCGCGCCCACCAGTTCGCCATGATGCTGCTCGATCTGCGCGACCGAAACCCTGAGTCCCATCTGCACCAGGATGTCGAGCAGCCGGGCGCGCGTGGGATTCATGAGAATGCCGGGAAGCGAAACCTGCGAGCCGGGAAACAGAGCCGCCGCGCACAGAAAAAACGCTGCACTGGAGAGATCGCCCGGAACGTGGGCCTCAATGGCGGTGAGTAGCTGGCCTCCGCGAACGTGCGACGCGCAGCCCTGGCGCTCGACTTCGACTCCGAAGGCCTGCAGCGCCAGCTCTCCGTGGTCGCGAGTCCTGATAGGCTCGTCGACAATCGTCTCGCCGTCCGCGAACAAGCCCGCAAACAGCACACAGGATTTCACCTGCGCGCTCGCGACTTCGGGCTTGTAATGAATGGCGTGAAGATGCCCGCCATGAATTTTTAGCGGAGGCCGCCCTCCATCCGACGAACCGATCTTCGCGCCCATTTCCGACAGCGGCTTGATGATGCGGGCCATGGGGCGGCGGGAGAGTGATTCGTCCCCAAACAACTCGCTCGTAAACGGCTGGCCCGCGAGGATGCCGCTCAACATCCGCATGGTCGAACCGGAGTTGCCGCAATCCAGGGCCCGCGTAGCCGCCGTCAGCGGTCCACCGGTGCCGGTCACTTCGACAGCCCCATCTTCAGTCCGGCGCCACACGGCGCCGAGTTCGGCGACGCATTCTAACGTGCTCGCGCAATCGCGGGCCGCCGAAAAATTGTGAAAGCGGCTGGTCCCGCGCGCAATTGCCGCGAGCATGGCATAGCGGTGCGAAATAGATTTGTCTCCCGGAATGCGGACGAGGCCCCGGACGTTGCTGGCAGTACGGACGATGACGACGGAATCGGAGGACATTCGCAATCCATGGTAAAGCAGCCGCTCTCCGCTGTCTCATCCGTCTCGGCTTTCGAATCAGCAGTTTTCTGGAGGTCAAGTAGAAGCCCGGCGCTGATCGTGCATCCAAGCTTAGAAGCGTTCCAGGAAATTTTTGGGAATGTTCGAAATCTAACGAACTCCATGATATGTCGTTTACCGATTCCTGCCCGTATCCCTTTCCACGCGACAGGCGCGGGTCCTTTGTGTTTTGGATGGAACTTATGAAAGAGGTTAAAGTAAGGGAATTCATGTTTTTGCAATTGAAGTCCCGGCTGGTAATTCCCGTGTTTGTGAGTGTGGGTTGGATCTCGCTTTGCTGCGGGCAGACCACTTCGCCTGCGCCCACTTCCAAAGTCGCGCCCGGATCGCCGGCCAGCGAGCAGCAGCCAACTCAACAATTGCCTGGGACTATCAAAGGGATAGTCGTTGATCCCAGCGGAGCGGTAGTCGCCAGCGCGCGAGTGCAGTTAACGGGCGAAAACAAAGGTTCTCAACGGGAAGCCCGATCCGGCTCCGACGGTCAATTCTCTTTCGCCAGTATTCCTCCCGGCGCGTTCCAACTGACGATCACTGCGACAGGTTTTGCTCCCCAAACATTCTCCGGAACTCTGCAACCGGGGGAGATCCAGACGGTCGGGTTGATTGCGCTCAATATGGCCGAGGCGAGCACCGAAGTGTACGTTGGCCTGACTCAGGTCGAGGTGGCCGAAGAGCAGATCAAGATTGAAGAGAAGCAGCGCGTGCTCGGCATTGTTCCAAATTTCTATGTCACCTATATACCCGACGCAGTTCCCCTTACCGCCAGGGAGAAATTTAAGCTTGCCTGGCGGACGGTGATCGATCCCTTCACCGTGGTGGTCGTATCCGGCGCGGCGGGAGTGGAGCAGGCCCAGAATCATTTCGCGGGCTACGGCCAGGGAGCGCAGGGATATGCCAAGCGCTTCGGCGCGGGCTACGGCGATACCATTGTCGGCACGTTCATCGGTGGTGCCATACTGCCCTCCGTTCTGAGGCAGGACCCGCGTTACTTCTACAAAGGGACCGGGAGCAAGGCCTTCCGTTTTGGTTACGCAATCGCCAATGCTTTCATCTGCAAAGGCGACAACCGGCGCTGGCAGCCCAATTATTCGAATATCCTCGGAAGCCTGGCGGCGGGCGGCATTTCGAATCTTTATTATCCCAGGCAGGACCGAGACGGAGCCGGACTGACTGTCGAAAACGCGGCCATCGGAATCGGCGCAACCGCCATCGGCAACGTGTTTCAGGAATTTGTCGCGCGCCGGCTGACCCGAAAAGTTCCCAACCAAAGTTCGGCTAAGTCCGGCAACCTGGCAAACTAAACCGGATTGACGCTCAGAAGGAACTTGGGCGCACGCCGCGCATGCATAGCCTGCTCAAACGCATATGCGATCTTGATCAGCGTAGGCTCGCTCCAGGCGCGTCCGAAGAAAGAGACTCCCACCGGCAATCCGGAAACAAAGCCAGCCGTCACATTGATGTTGGGATAGCCCGCCACTGCGGCCGCGCTCGAACTGCCTCCCGCCGCATGGTCGCCATCGATCAGATCGGTGAGCCACGCGGGCCCACCCGTGGGCGCGATGATCGCGTCGAGTTTGTGCTTGTCCATCAGCGCGTCGATCCCTTCGGCGCGCGCCAGCTGATGATTTTTTGCCAGCGCATCGACATACTCTTTGTCCGTCAGCGGACCCTTCGCCTCCGCTTTCAGGAAAATATCCTGCCCGAAGTAGCGCATCTCCGTGGAGCGGTTGCGCTCGTTGAACTCGATCACTTCTTTCAGCGTGTGGACGGGCGTGCTCGAAAGCCGCGCCAGATAGGCATTCAGGTCGGCCTTCAACTCATACAGCAGGACGAGAAACTCGGTGTCATCGAACTTGCCGAACGTTTCTATGTCGGCCGGATCGACCAGCGTGGCGCCCTGCTTCTTGAGCACATCAAGCGTCTGCTCCATGAGAGCGTCGACGGCATCGCTGAAGTCGAAATATTTTCGCGCGACGCCAATGCGCGCGCCGCTCAGTCCGCCAGGATCGCAGTATTGCGCATAATCCGGTTGCGATTTGCCCGCGCTGGCGGAGGTAGCCGCATCGTCCGGATCGACGCCCGTGAGCGCACTCAAAAGAATCGCGGCATCGCGCACCGTTCGGCACATCGGGCCAGCCGTGTCCTGGCTGTGCGAAATCGGAATAATGCCGGCGCGGCTGATCAATCCCACCGTCGGCTTGATGCCAACCAGGCCGTTCGACGAAGACGGGCAGACAATGGACCCGTCGGTCTCGGTGCCAATACCAATCGCCGCCAGGTTCGCCGAGATGCCCGCTCCCGTGCCGGAACTGGAGCCGCAGGGATTTCTGTCGAGTGCGTATGGATTCTTCGTCAAGCCGCCGCGCCCGCTCCATCCGCTGGTGGAGTGGCTGGAGCGAATATTCGCCCACTCGCTCAGGTTCGTCTTGCCGAGGATCACTGCTCCCGCCGCCCGCAGACGCGCCGCCACAAACGAATCTTTAGGCGGCTTCGAGCCCACAAGCGCAAGCGATCCGGCCGTAGTCATCATGCGGTCCGCGGTTGCAATGTTGTCCTTGACAAGCACGGGAATGCCATGCAGCGGGCCGCGAGCGCCTTTCGCTTTGCGGTCGTCATCCAGTTCGCCAGCAATCGAAAGCGCGTCGGGATTCAGTTCGATGACGCTGTTAACCGCAGGTCCTATTTTGTCGACCGCAGCAATTCGTTCCAGGTATTTTTCGGCCAGCGACCGCGCCGTGAACTTGCCGGATTTCATTCCGGCTTGCAGTTCGGCAACCGTAATCTCATCCAATTCGAACGGCTTCACTTCAAAAGAAGCAGCGCCGGATTGAGCCGACCCCGGAGAAGCGGCCGAAGCGGCGCGAGCGGCACCCAGAGCGGAATGAATCGGCACGATACCAGCGGCCGTCCCGCCCACAACAGCAGTCTGCAGAAATGAGCGGCGCGAAGTCGACGAACGTTTGCCTTTCATAAGCCCATAACTATAACGAAGATTTGGAAAGCAAGTCAGAAGTCAGAAGTCAGATTGCAGAAGTAAGGAGCGAGCCTCGAGCCTTGAGCCTCGATCCTCCGAGTGTTTCCGGGTTAAGCTCGCGGCGCGAAGCTCGGGACTCGCGGCGCCGATTTCACAATGAAGTGAGAGGTGAGAAGCAAGTCAGAGGTCAGAAGTCAGATTGCAGAAGTGAAGCCTCGACCGACGAGCGCCGAGTTCGACCAACTAGTCCAGCGTCACTTGCGAGGCGTGGCTCGCGACTCGTGGCTCGCAACTCACCCCTCACTGCACCCGCACGCGTCCCGCCGCTTCGGCGAGAATCTCCTGCGGCACTTCGCGCAGAGTCACGCAGAACTCGAACATCGGCGTTTCAGTCCCGCGACCCCACCGGTTGACTTCCCAATGCGCGCGGATCGCCTTCACCTCGAGCAAGGCGGAAACATCGACCAGCAGCGGGTACTCTCCGCGATAAAACTTTTGCGGGAAAGCGGCCAGCGGTTTGGCATCAAATGCGGCGCCATCCGTGGATGTGTGAATGCTGACGTCGAGCGATTCCTGCTCGATGATGTCGGTGATGGCCAGAGTCAGCAGGAACACACGAGTCGCAGCCGGACCCAGGTCGATCGCGGGGCCATCTCCCTTGGAAGTAGCGACAGTTTTTTCGGGGACGAGAAAGGCTTCGATCATGACGAGCCGATTTTAGCAGATCGGGCTTTAGGTTTTAGGCTTTAGGTTTTAGGCTCTTGGCTTTAGGCTCTCGGCTTCCCCCCATCGCTCATGGAGTCGCGGGACTCCGTCCCGCTCAAGCAAAGCAAAGCATCGCACCGATGCGGAAACGCATTTGTATTCAGGAATGAAAGCAAGCCCCAAGAGCCGAGAGCCTAAACCCCCGAACCTGAATCCAGAAACTGCCGCAGCAGTGGCCCCACCGCCTCCGGACGCTCCCACGGAGCATAGTGTCCAGCCTTGGGAATGATATTCAAGCGGCTGCCCGTAATATTCTGGCGCATCAGTTCCCCGTCCGCGGCCGTCGAAAACAAATCTTCTTCGCCAATGACGATCAGCGTGGGTGCATGGAAGTGCTTAAGATCGGGCACCGAGTCTGGACGCTCCGCCATTCCACGCAGCACCAGGCTGATATCTTGCGCCGACATCTTGCGCATCATGCGCAAAGCGCCCTCTACCAAATCCGGCCGTGATGAGAGCGTCGTCGCTGCAAACAACTTCGGAATCATGCTCTCAAGAAACGGCTCGGTTCCCTGCTCCAGCACCGCATCGGCCGACTTCAGCCGGTTGGCGCGCGCTTCAGCGCTATCCGGTTGCGGACGCGTGCCGCAAAGAGCCAGCGCGGAAATCCGCCCGCGGAAGCGGCGCATGAATTCAAACGCGATGCAGCCGCCGACCGAACAGACGATGAATGCGGCTGTGCCGATCCCGCAGGCATCCATGATGCGGGCAACGTCGGCCGCATGTTTCGCCATGAACGCCGGACCCTGTCCGATTTCGGAGGCGCCATGCCCTCTCAGATCGGGGAGAATCAGCCGGTAACGCGATTCCATCGCAGGAATGACCGGCTGCCAGAATTCGTGATTGGAAGGAAACGGATGGAGCAGAACGACCGCCGGTCCGCTGCCGTGGACCTCATAAAAAATTTCCGCGTCGTCCGAGCGCAGAGTAGGCATGCGACGAAATTAGCACACCCAACGGCGCCTCACGTGCGGAAGCTTCGAGACCACTTTGCGCGTCCCGACGACAAATTACGGGACGCTCACCCTGCCACGGGTTGCTGTTGGCTGGGCTGTTGATAGTTCGGCGACGGCAGCAGGAAAGGCTCCTCGGGAATAATGATCCACGCCAGTACATACGCGATCAGGCCCGGGAAAAATCCTGACGCAAACGTCAGAAACACCCATAGAATGCGCACGAGCGAAGTATCCAGGTCGAGATGTTCGGCCACCCCGATGCACACGCCCGCAATCTTGCGGCCCAGGCGTGGCCGCGTCAACCGCGCCGGCGCATGGGGAGGCACGACGGATCTCCCGCAATGAGAGCAAAAGCAGGCTTGGTCGGCGAGCGCGTTGCCACACGCGTTGCAGTACACGTTTCGGGAATCCATAAT
>JBEKOW010000194.1:0-9244 GCA_049521375.1 Terriglobales bacterium | reverse complement strand
TTCGGTTTCTCGGGACGCGTTTCCTACCTCGATCTGAATCGCGGGCTGGTGGTGTTGATCGATCCGCGCGACAACAAGAGCTATGAAGTGCACGTCGACGCGGCGAATCGCGCGCTCACCCGCGACATTCAGGAGGGCGCTGACATCAGCGTCGAAGCGCGGTTTGACGGCACTCGCTACGAGGCGCAGACTGTGACCGTGAATGCGGGAGCAAATAAGTAATACGATTCTGAGCTCTCAAAGTATTGAAAATAAGGGGTTAACTTGTAACCGATTGTAAATGGATGAGTTAGCGCCCTGGAGATGCCACCCTATTTGGTGTAAACGGGGCGGCTTAGGGTACCCCCCTCCCCCCCCCCGGTCTATTATAATCAATACTTTACGCAGGTCTTCCTTTCAAAGTATTGATTCGCGATAGTTTAGAGGCAAAGTATTCAAAATAAACGGCTTATGTCCTGTTCTGTAACCTGATTGCTCTTTCCTCGATTGCCCCGTCCGTGTGTTCCGCTTCTTTAACTCTAACTGCAGTTGAAGCTTGCTTGAGCTCTAAGTCAAGATTTATCTGTCGAAGGAGATTCGATACCGAGAGATTGGTTTGCTCCGTGTGATTCGATCCGGGCGCAGGGATTCCCTCGGCTTCGCGGGCCCGCGGTTTGCTTCCCCTCTGCGCACAGGATGACTTCATTTCCAGAACGAGAGGGTGGCGAAGGGAAAAAGAATCACACACTCTCAGGATGACTGCTTAATTTATGAAGCAGGCTCCGCTCAAGGCTGGGTGAAGGAGTAGGGGTCCTTCGACTGCGCGGGGCGCGCTTCGCTTACCCCGCTGCGCTCAGGATGACTTCATTTCCAGAAAGAAGGGCGGGAATCAGCAATGCGGTCCTGCCTGATTCGGCACTGGCCGCAATTGTTTGTGTACTTGCGACATCCCGCGCACGCGCGGTTTCCGGAGTTTAGACACTACCCGATGGTAACGCCTCGGATGTTCCATTGACGATCTGGCGTGACGGGGGCAAACTCGTATTCACTGGCCCTCTTGCTCATCGAAGGCCGGGTTTCTTCTCTCCTCCCCCCGGCACGAGATACATGTTTTAGCCACATTGGACTCGTCTTTCAGTTTCCAGTTTTCGCTTTAACGATCGCTCGACGAAGGTCGAGTTACCCGCTTTCGCAATGGAGGAAATAATGCGCTCTCTCAGAACCGTGGCAATGACATTGGGTTTCGTTTTCGTGGCAATCTCAACCTCGCAGGCCAAGACCATAACCAATTACGCGTACGCCACCGACTTCTGGGGCGGGAAAGTAAACGCGATCCGCACGAGCGACAACACGGTGGTCGCGACGATTCCGACGAGCAGTCCGTGGGGCGTTGCCGTTGACGCGGCTGGAACAGTCGCCTGCGTGACGAACTACTATGCGGGCACGGTTTCGCTCATCAATACCAAGACCAATGCCGTGACGGGAACGATTCAAGTGGGTGGCGGGCCGCTGGGTGTGGCCTTCGCGCCGAAGGGCGCCAACGCGTATGTTGCGAACGGGAACTCGGATTCGGTTTCCGTCATCAACACGACCACCAAGGCTGTGCTCGAGACGATTCAGGTGGGAAATTATCCCTACAGTATCGTCGTGTCGCCGGACGGAAAGTATGTATACGTCGGCAACAGCAATTCAGGGTCGGTGTCGGTAATCTCAGTCGGCAAAAAGAAAGTGGTGGCTACGATTCCGGTGGGCGGGGGCGTCGGATTTCTTTCGATTTCTACCGATGGCCTGACGGTTTATGCGCCCACCTTCAACAACACGGGAAGCGCGGACGCGATTGCCCTGATCGACACAGCCCATAACACGGTTGTGAACCGGCTCTATGTGGATGGAGCGTGGGGTGCAAAGGTTAGCCCTGACGGGCAGTGGCTGTACGCGTCGGATTACATCGAAGGCCAGGGGAACCTGGTGACCGTGATTTCGACCGCTACGCAGGCGGTCGCGGCGACGATCCAGGTGGGCGCAAGTCCGGAGGAGGTTGCATTCACCGCCGATGGCTCGACTGCCTACGTGACGAATGGCAATTCGGGGAACATCTCGATCATCGACACGGCGAGTTTTACGGTGGTGAATACGATTAACACCGGATCGTATCCGATCGGCATGGCGGTGATGGGCGGACGGTAAGCGTCGCCGGGAGTCTTTTTCGAGAATATAGAAGTCGGTCGACTTGGCAAGCCATCGCATATCGCGATGGCTTGCTTTGTTTAGGAGAACTTTAGTCGGGATTCAGTTCGTACTGACGCGGGGGCAGGGCCGGGATCCGGGGATGATTCTTGTCCTGCCAGAATTGGCCGAAGCATTCGCCCTCATATTTGGGATGCCACGCGGTTCCGTCGGCGAAGGAGATTGCGGAAGGCAAGAAGGCCCATCCCCCAATGGATTGAGCGCCGGCCGAAGAATACCCAGGCTTTTCTACCGTGAAAACCTCGTTTGCCGCGACGGGCTTGCTCCATGACCAGTTGCTATCGAAAGGACGGGTCAGATCCTGCGGGGTGAGAAAGTGTTCGGATGTGAGCGAGACGTTCTTGATTGCTTTGCCGCTGGTGTTTTTTATGGTGACCGCCAGGTCCCGTGAGCCATCCCAGAAGTTTCCCGAGATAAACTTGAGCGGGCAGGACGGATTCGGCCGCGGATAGATGGTGTAGATGGCCATCATGCCGGCTTCCATGTGATCGCCAACGTGGCAGTGGAACATCCACGAGCCGGGATTGTCCGCATTCATTTCGACCGTCACCATACTTCCGGGGAGCAATTCAATCACATCGGTGTTGCGCGAGCCGGTACTGACGGTCTTGCCGTGCCAGTGCGGGCTGTGCAGGTCCTTCTCATTGCCCATTCCCAGTAAGTACCAGCGAACCTTGTCGCCTTGCTGCATCATGAGGCCGGGGAGATTGCCGAAGATGTAGCCGTTGATGGCGTAGAAGAGGCCGTCGGTTTTTCCGGCGAGCTGGTCAAAGATCATGAAGGACGCGACAAACTCGCGATCGACGCCCTGGGGCGTGCCGTCGGGGCGTGCTTTGCCTTTGGCGGTGATGATGATCGGACCAAGAAGGCCGGCATTGGTTTCGCCTTCCTCCTCGACGTGGCCGTGATACCACCAGACGACCGAACTGAGCTGTCCGGGGCCCGGTCCGCTGCCGGCGTCGGCGAACCAATGATAGGTAAATCGGTTTCCGGTCGCGACCAGGCTGCCCGCGCCGACGGGAATGTAGTAGCTGCCTTCGTTGGCTTTGTCGTAGCGCAGTCCATGGGGATGCATGTCATGGAGGCGCTTGCTGCGATTGAGAAATTCGACCACGAATTCGTCGCCGACTTCTCCGCGGATTACAGGCCCCAGGATCCCCAGCCAATCGGGCTGCGGTTTTTTCACGGTGAAAGTCGAGTCGGTGTATTCGATATAGCGAGTCTTGGGCCAACGCGTATTGCTTCGCCAAGGCAGAATCAAGGGAGCGCCGGTGAGCAGATTCTGGCCGCTGGGAGCGAAGTCCCAGGTGACATCTTCAGCGGCAATGTAGTACTTGCGGACCTTGGCGTGGCAGACGGGGACAGAGAAAAGAAGCAGGCAGGCCAGAAAGATTCTTGGGGCGTTCACGATTTCCATTATCCCATTGTGATCGTGTGCGGGGCGGGCAAGCCCGCTCCGCACAGCGAACGCGAAAGGCGACGCCAGTATGCCTAGGGCGGTGGAGGACTCAGACTGCAGCTTCCGCTGGTGTTCTGGGCGGGGGGCGATGGTGGCGTGGCCCACGGCACGCCGACGAAGTCGAAGAATTCCGTCATATCGAACTGCGCGGCGTCGCGCGCGGTCAAGGATGCAAGGCCGAAACGGGTTTCGATCAGCTTGAGCACGGCGGTGGTATCCGCCACCGTGTGCGAGACGTAATTTTTCTTCGTGAAGGGCGAAATCACAATCATCGGGACGCGGTATCCGGTGAACACGAAATCGCAGGTTGGGCCGGTCTGGCCGTTGGTACAAATATCTCCGGCGCGCAGATCCATCGGCTTAATGCCATCGGGGCTGGGCATGGGCTGGGGAGAAACATGATCGTAAAGTCCGCCGGCCTCGTCATAGGTGTATACCATGACCGAATCTTTCCAGCTCGGGCTTTGCATCAGGCCATTTATGAGGCCCTCGACAAAAGCGGCGCCCTTTTGAATGTTGACCGGGGAAGAATCGGAAACGGATGGATGCTCATCGAGTCCGGCGTCGGTGGGAGATTCGATCCAGGCGACCTGAGGAAGCGTGCCGTTGGCCACGTCAGTCTGAAATTGGGAGATGGGAACCAGATTCTGGCTCAGGGTGGGATCATTGACGACGGTTGTGCCGTAGGTGAACATCTGCAGGTAACTGCCGGGCACCTGATAGAGACACTGAGGAGTCTGGTCGTTGGGCGCGCAGTTGCCAAACCCTTCCGGGTCGGGAGCGATGTAAATCCTCCAGGTTATGCCGGCGGTTTGCAGCTTCTCGAAGATGGGAGGCGCAGTCAGTTGACTGTTATCGTAGGCAACGGTGCCGCCCAGCGGGTAAGCGTGGCCCTGGGAGGTTCCCGACATCATGAACATGCGATTGGGTTCCGTGCGCGACATGGCCGGCGAAAACCAGCGATCGGAAGTGGCAAAGTTCGAGGCCATGAAGTAGTAAAAGTTCAGATCATTGCCGTTGTAATAACCCATCGTGCGGTAGCCTTCGGTGTCCATGAACGGGGGCTGGACCTGGCGGGCATCATTTGCGGCGGTTTGTACGAAGCCATCGAGCGCGGCGGCCTGATTACCCGTGGGATCGTCATAAGCCCAATCGACATGGCTTTCGTTCCAGGATGGGCTTGGATTCTCGATGCAGACGCTCGGCAAATGATCGGAGGGCACAGGAGTGCCGGAAGGATCGGCGTCACAATAGCTGGAGGGATCAGAGTTCGCGCAGGGCGGATTTGTCGGAGCCGGGGCGCTGCCGCTGGGCGGATTGAATTGCGGCAATCCATCGAAGGATTGATCGGGATAGCCGTTGTCGGCCCAATATTGGCGAAGCTCCCCGAAATAATGATCGAAGGAGCGATTCTCCTGGGCAAAGATGATGATGTGGTTGATGGCCGGGCTGAAGGTCGCAGTCACGGTCTGGTTGGCGTTCAAGGTCACGGCACAGGTTGCCGCGGCGCTGGTGCAGGCACCGCTCCAACCGGCGAAGGTAGAGAACGTGGATGGGGCTCCCGGAGTTTCGGTGAGAGTCACCTGAGTGTTCGCGGGGAACATTGCGCTGCAGGTGGATGGGCAGTTGATGCCGGCAGGAGAACTGGTGACTGTTCCGGAGGCGGTTCCTGCGTTAGTGACGCTAAGTTGATAATTGCCGCTCTGGACCGCCGTAAAACCAGCCGTTACGTTCTGGCTTGCGCTCAAGGTGATGGTGCACGTGGTCGCGGTGCCGCTGCAGGCCCCGCCCCACCCCGAAAACCCCATCGAACTTCCGGGAGTTGCCGTCAGTGTTACCTGGGTGCCGCTCTGGAAATTCGCGGTGCAGGTTGTCGGACAGTTAATCCCAGAGGGGGAACTGGTAATGGTGCCCGATCCGGTTCCACTGGCGGCAACGGTCAGCTGCACGCCGTTTTGGACGGGAGACGCGGCTACTCCCCGGCATCCCATTGCGAAGCTAAGGGCGAGTAGAGAGACGAGCAGCAAGAGCAGACGAATTCGTGGCACAGGCGCACACTCCATGGAGTTGCCGTAGCGATTCTTGGATGACGGCAGAGGGGGTCCAGTTGTCCGCGGCAGTTCTCGCCTACTGCGGGTCTGGGTGGGCTTTTCGGCGTTCCGCCGGGCTGGCGCGGACTGTTGGATATCCGACGAAATTATGAACAAACGTGTTCTTGCAATCGGGGGAACACTGTATTACTTTCAAGAAACCGTAACGAGACCTTGGTTCCGGGAATCTCTGGCCTGCCGTGCTTCGGCATGTTCCCGCTTCCTTAGAAGTCCTCCCATCGGTTTGCAGTCCGCAGTCCAGCAGTTCCGTAAGACCAAATCACTTCACCTTCTGTAGGAGCAATTTGTCGATGACCTGCCACAATCTGTTCCGCCTCATCCTGATCGCAATGATCGCCCTGCCGGCCTTCGCTGGAGTCACCGTGAATAACCCAACGAATGGAGCTACAGTTTCCTCCCCGGCAAATTACACAGCGTCGGCAACCTCAACCTGTTCGAGGGGCGTGGCGTCGATGGGCGTCTACGTCGATAACAAACTCGAATACGTTGTGAACGGAAACACCCTGAATACAAATATGACAATGGGCCAGGGAGGCCATCACACCGTGGTGGAGGAGTGGGACCACTGTGGCGGAGCCACTTACACGCCGGTTGACGTGACGGTGGCGGCTAAAACGGGCGTGTACGTGACGGCGCCGGGGGCCGGCACCGTCAGTAGTCCAGTGAATTATGTGGCAACGTCGAGCACTGCCACATGCTCCCAAGGAGTGGCCTCGATGGGAGTTTACGTCAACAACAACCTGACGTTCGTCTCGCAGGGAGCCAGCCTGAATACAAATTTGACGCTATCGCCCGGCAGCTACCACACCGTAGTGGAAGAGTGGGATTACTGCGGAGGAGCCGCTTACACGCCCGTGGACATCACGGTGTCAGGAGGTGGTGGAGGCGGTCAACAGTTCACAAATTTGCAGGCGAGCGGCGGATGGGTTGCGTATGGTGAATATCCGCCCAGCTACAACATCTGCACGCAGTGCGGCGGCGGAGTGACCTGGTCGATCAACCAGCACCAGAAGTCGCCTTCGCTCAGCGGGAACTCCACGCAATACGCGATTGGCGGAAGCCATCCTTACGCAGACGTGCTGTTCACGAACTCGCTGATCGGAACCAACTCTTCGCAGGGGATGCCGGATCAGGATCACAAGATCATCCCGAACCTGCACTCGTTTACCTATGACGTCTACTTTTACGGCAACAATCTCGCGCTCTCCCAGGTGCTGGAGTTCGATATCAACCAGTATTTTGATGGGATGGGATTCGTGTACGGACACCAGTGTGAAATTGCGGGCGGTCACGAGTGGGACATCTGGGACAACGTGAATGGACATTGGGTGCATACGGGAATCCCGTGCAATCCGGTCAGCGGGCAGTGGAATCACTTGACGATCAATGCGCAGAGGACAGCGAACAACGAGTTGTACTACCAGTCCATTACGCTCAATGGAACGACTTACAACGTGAACCAGACTTACCCGCACTATAACTCGGGTAACTGGTATGGTCTTGGGGTCAACTTCCAGATGGATGGGAACTCGTCGCAAACTGCATACAGCACGTTCGTGGATCAGTTCAGCCTCACGTACCAGTGAGGAACTCAGGCGTCGGGCGGTTTTGAAAATGCCCCAGCTTTTCAGCTAGTTCACGGCGTACGTGAGTCGCCACCACTTCAGGAGGGCCGGCATGAATTACCTTCATGCCGGCCATTTTGCTTATGGCCAGGTAGCGCGCGCGATTCATGACAAGAAAGTCGAGCGGGTATTCCGGCTTGCGCGCGCGGGCCAGCACAGGGTCCGCGTCCAGAAGCAAGGCAACGCCGGGGCGGGGGACGCAGCGTAAAAGCAGCTTGAGGTACAGGCGCGCGGCGCCGTTATCGAGGTTGAGGTTCGCCATCTGGTCGTAGAGGTAGCGGTCGAAGATCACGACATCCACATCAAGGCCCGACCGGACTTTCAGGACCACGCACCACAAGCCCAGCGCGTCCAGGGCGCAGAGGCCAAGGCGCACAGGCAGCATGTACCAGGACTGAACATTTTTGTCACGGCGATTCACGGGATTGTCGGGAGAGCCTACGCCCTTATCTCCTTTGAAGAGTTTGTGGCCGGCGTTTTCCCTCAGACTTTTCAGAGTAGCGACGTCATCCCAGAAGGCGATTTGCTTCACGCGCAGCCCTGCTTCTTTTAGAAAGCTAACCAACGCGTCGATTTGAGTGGTCTTACCAGCACCATCGATGCCGGAGAAACTCACAAGCAGAGGGGATGGATTGCGACTTCCGCGCGCGCCAGGGTTCGTGCCACGAATCATCGAGCCCCCGGAGGCTTGCTGGGGCTGCCTTCCGACAACGCCATGGTCACTCCTGCAGCGGCGCCCGCGCCCAGAATGGCGCCGACAGTAATGAGAATGGTTCGCACACGGCGTTGCTTCGCGGGAGCGAGCGCGGCTCCAGCCGGCTGCGATGCGGCGATGCCCATGGTGGGCACGGTTTCGGCCGCTGCGGTTCCGAGAGGCTCTCTGGACTGCGATTGCGGAAGCGCCTGCGAAGGTTGTGGCGGTGGGGCGAGTTGAGCTGACTGCACTGCTCCTGTGGGTGCCGACTTGGATTGCGATGAACTCGTCTGCACCGAGCCTGACTTGCCGGCGGCGGAGTCGGATGGGAGACTGCCGGAGTATTCGCGGGAACGCCTGCAGCGTCCTCTAACGTGCCAGAGACGTTGGCGTTCGCTGGCGCGGAAGATTGGTCGCTTTGAGCATCCCGAGAATCCGGATTCACGTTACTCGCCGAGGCATTTTCCTGCGGCATAGCATAGGCGAACGGGTTCAGCAATAAAGCCAGAACCAGTACCGGCACAATCAACGGGAGCTGCAAACCCTTGGCGGTTTTCATGTCGATCTCCAGTATGGAACAGCGATTCTGTTGTCGAGTGCGGAGGCTATGCTCAGTCTTGTTTGCCGCTTCCAGACGAGAGGGAGGAACGAGGGCTGGCCGCCTCTGTCTTTAAGCTTTGTGCCGGAAACCGGTGGAAACTCTCGACCGCGTCGGCCGAGTTGGGAAAGATCTCAAAGAGGCGGTCGACTCTGGTCATTTCCAGAATGACAGCCAATTGCGGAGAAACGGCAGCCAGCTTGAGATCACCATTGCGCTTCATCGCTTCCTCCATGCATTGCAGGAGTAATTCCACGCCAGCGCTATCCAGGTGGCGTACAGCGGTGAAATCGAATACGAGGCGAGGCCGGTCGCTTGCCAGGAGCGGGGCGAGTTCCCGAAAAAATGCCTGCGACTGCTGCGCGCCCAGATGTTCGGGGAGCTGTTTTACAATCACAGCCTTGCCGATCGTCATACTTCACCCTTGAATACTTCGAGCAGCCTGCCTGCCGCACGCGACAGGTATTGCGAGTATTCGAGTTCCAATTGCCGGCTGCGGCGGAACGATTCCTCGTACTCCGGAAGATAGTT
>JBEKOW010000193.1:0-11287 GCA_049521375.1 Terriglobales bacterium | reverse complement strand
CGAATTTCTCTCGGCGGCATCCAGCGCGCCGATCACAGCCCCAAGATCAGCGTCGAGCACGATCGGGGCGCGCTGCAGTGATTTCGTCTGAACCGCGTGGCGTTCATCGGACGTTCCATCGAAAAGCTCCCCTCGATGGAATTTGATAGTGAAATCCGGGTCCTTCAGGACGTGGCCGGTCAGGATCAGGACAACCATTTCGTTGGGCTTGACGAATCCGCTGGCCCGCAGTTTTTTCAGTCCGGCCAACGTGACGGCCGAGGCAGGCTCGCACCCGATCCCCTCGGCGCCGAGTTCAGCTTTGGCTTCGGCGATTTCGACTTCCGTCACCTGCTCGACCTCGCCGCCAGTCTCCCGCAGCACCCGCAATGCTTTCTTCCACGACGCCGGATTGCCAATTCGAATTGCGGTGGCCAGTGTGTCGGCTGTGGTCGGTTCGAGCTTTGCGCCTCCGAACTCATGCACGCTCCGGTAGAACGGGTTCGCCCCCTGCGCCTGAATGATGGAAAGCTTCGGCAGGCGCGAGATCAATTTCAACTCGTACATCTCCAGCAGCGCTTTGCCGATAGCCGAGCTGTTTCCCAGATTCCCGCCCGGCACTATGATGTGGTCGGGGGCCTCCCAGTTGAGTTGTTCTAGCAACTCGATGGCGGCGGTTTTCTGGCCCTCAATGCGATACGGATTGACGGAGTTCAACAGGTAGACGGGCTTCTGGCGCACAAGCTCGCTCAGGATGCGCACGCATCCGTCAAAATCGGTACGAAGCTGGCAAGTTAGCGCTCCGTAGTCGAGCGATTGCGATAGCTTGCCCCAGGAAATTTTTCCCTCCGGAATCAGTACCAGGCTGTGCATGTTACCGCGCGCCGCATAGGCTGCCATCGAGGCCGAAGTGTTGCCGGTCGAAGCGCAGGCAACCCACCGGAATCCCGCTTGATGGGCAGATGAGGCCGCGAACGTCATGCCCGTATCTTTGAACGAAGCGGTAGGGTTCATGCCTTGATGCTTGGCGTAGAGATTTGCAACTCCAGTTGCGCGTGCGCAACGATGAAGGTGATAGAGCGGCGTGTTGCCTTCGCGCAGCGTGATCGCATGCTCCTCCGGAATGTGCGGAAGCAACTCGCGGAAACGCCAGACACCGCTCTGGTCAAGGGCATCGGTCGTCGTCTTGCCAATGGACGCGCGCCGGCGAAGCCAGAGCGCGCGCAGTTCCGATGGATCGCAGGTCAAATCGGAAGAAACAAATTCAAACAGATCGCCGCAGTCTGCGCACCGGAAGTTCTGTCCGGCGGAACCGGGACTGGCTCCGCAGCCGATGCAGCGCAGGCGAAAAGTAAGTTCAGCTTGATCGGTTTTCACTTTGGCCGTCAAAGGCTCGACTTCGCCCTCGACTTTGCCAATGATAAGGCTTAAATGGCCAAAGTGCGGTGACGCGAAGATTACCTTGGTTTCATGGTTGCTATCGCAAATACGAGTTCGTCTTGTTCATCCAGTCGGCGCGCGGAGGATCGAAGATATCAAGATCAACCGTGTCTTCGAGCGCCTCCGCCGAGTGCGGCATGTTCGGCGGGATCGTCAATACCTCTCCTGAATGAATCACGATCTCCTTGCCATCAATGCGGAACTTGAGTGTTCCGTCGAGAATGTAGGTGATCTGCTCGTTGGGATGGCTGTGCTCGGGAACGAAGCATCCTTTCTTCAGCAGGACGCGAGCCACCATGATGTTCTTTCCCACCACGAACTGAAGGCCGAGCAGAGGATTCAGGTCTTCGACCGCGACCGAACTCCATGGAATATGGCGCAGTTCGGCTTTCCGCGGCTTGCCTTTCTCGACCGTTCCAACCAGCGCAACCTTGCGCTGTGCGACTTGAGCCGCCGGCTTCTTCGTTGCGGACGCATGTTTTCTTTGTGCGCTCTTTGTTTTTCCAGGGCGCAAGGACGGGCGGGGCGCTTTCGTTTTTTTCATATCGCACAGCCAATTGGGTTTCGAAATCAGGCAGCCATAGTCTACACGGAGTAACCCGATGTTCTGACGCGCTTCTTGCCGCGACGTGCCGCGGCGGGTACTCTAGGGAGACTACAACGTTGCTCAAGGAGACCATGGGAGCCGCCAAATATATCTGGATCGACGATGGGCTGAAGCCCGCCTCGCAATCCGTCGTGCCGTTTCTGAGCGCGGGAATGCAGTTCGGCTTCAGCGTGTTTGAAGGCATCCGCTGCTATGCCACGGATAAGGGCCCGGCCGTCTTTCGCATGGACGAACACGTGGAGCGCCTGATGGATTCGGCGCATATCGTCGGCTTTCGCGATTTGCCGGTGTCAGCCGACGAGGTGCGCACTGCGATCAACCAGACGATTGCCGCCAACGAATTCGCGGCTTGCTATATCCGCCCCATGATTTACCTGGACGGCGGCATGAACCTCACCGTCGAAGGCGGCACACCGCGTTTCGTGGCTGCGGTTTGGGAGTGGAACGCCTTTCTCGGAACCGAGGCGAAAGAGCGCGGTATCCGCGCCAATATCGCGTCCTTCACGCGCCTGCATCCCAACATCATGATGACCAAGGCGAAGGTCTCAGGGAACTACGTGAGTTCGATTCTCGCCAAGACCGAATCGCACCGCGCCGGATTCGACGAAGCCATCATGCTCGGCCCCGACGGCTACGTGGCCGAGTGTACCGGCGAAAATCTTTTCCTTGTTCGCAATGGCCGCATCTACACCACGCCGCGCGCCGGCATTCTGGAGGGCATCACCCGCGACACCCTGATTACGCTGGCAGGAGATCTCGGTTATACCGTGCGTGAGGAACCCGTCTCGCGCGACCAGTTGTATATCGCGGACGAAGTGTTCGTTTGCGGGACGGCGGCCGAAGTCGTCGCTTTAAGGGAGATCGATTTCCGCACCATCGGCGCCGGTAAAATGGGCCCGGTCACAAAATCGCTGCAAGTGGAATTCGACAAGCTAATCGGTGGACGGCATGCAAGGTCAGCCCAGTGGCTGGCGCCCGTTCCGGCGCTCAATCAGGCAGACGTCCCAGTTAAGGCATAAGCCGGCCAAATGCAGGTGCAACACGGTGGGAGATTTCGAAATGAAAAAACACAAGTTCCGGCAGGAAACCGAGGCGGTTCGCGGCGGAGGCAGTCTCCATAAAAAGAATGGCCCGGTGACCACGCCCATCTACCAGACCTCCACCTTCGAGGTCACCGACAACCAGGAACAGTTGCGCGTCACCCCTACCGACCGCTTTTACACGCGCTACGGCAACCCCACGCACACTGTCGCCGAGAACGCCATCGCCGAACTCGAAGGCACGGATGCGGCGCTTTTGTTCTCCTCGGGAATGGCAGCGATCACAACTTCAATCCTCGCGCTGGTGAAGGCGGGCGATCACATCATCGCCCAGCGCGATATTTACGGTGGCGTGACCAGGTTCCTCTCGCAATGGCTTCCGAAGATGGGCATCGAAACCACATTTGTCGATACTAACGACATTGTCCAACACGAGCGCGCTATCCGCCCCAATACAAAAATCATCCACATCGAGTCGCCCACCAACCCGATGGCGCGAGTCGTCGACCTGGAAAAAATTGCCGCGCTCGCGCGCAAGCACAAGCTCATCTCAACCATCGATTCCACCTTCGCCACGCCCATCAATTGCCGCCCAGCGGAATGGGGCATCGATCTCGTCCTTCACTCAGGCACGAAATATTTCGGCGGACATGCCGACCTGATATGCGGCATCGCCACCGGACGCCGCGACCTGATCGACCAGATCCATCACCTCCGCACCACGCTCGGCTGCTGCATGGATCCGCATGCCGCATTTCTGCTGCTGCGCGGCGTCAAGACGCTGGCCGTGCGCGTGGAGCGGCAGAACCAGAGCACGCTGCGGATCGCCGAATTCCTCAGCAAGCATCCAAAAGTGACGCGGGTACACTATCCGATGCTGAAGGGGCACGCTGACTATGCGCTGGCAAAAAAGCAAATGGCGGGCGCAGGCGGCGTTCTAAGCTTCGAAGTAGAAGGCACGGGCGCCGACGCTTGCCGCGTCTCGGAAGCCCTGAACTTATTCACCTTGGCTCCCAGCCTGGGCGGAGTCGAGTCGCTGGTGTCGATCCCAGTACTTACTTCGCACGCCATGATCGACCCTGAACTTCGCAGGAAGATGGGGGTGACGGAGCAGATGATCCGCCTCTCGGTTGGAATCGAAAATGTAGACGACCTGATTGCCGACCTCGACACCGGGCTTGCCGTCCTCGAACGCAAACGCGAACACGCGGGCGTGGCCGACTAGGTTCGCGCAGCCTTCTTAGGCGGGCTTGTGCGAGGGTACGCACTCCATGATTTCCGCTTCACTCAGCGTGTGATCGCTGGCCTTCGCGAGTTTGTAGATTCGCTCAACCACATCCTCGTCCACAGGGAATCCGCGATGCTCGAGCCAGAAATGCACGTTGGATTTCCCGCTCATGGGTCCAATGTCGATCACCTGCTCGAGCCCAAACACGTGCGATGGCACTCCCGAATAAACGGTGTTCGCGAGTTCGACATCATTTTTCTTGTAGGCCTTGATAACTGCAGACGCATGGACTCCGGTGGCCGTGCGAAAAGCGTCATCGCCCACGACTGGATAATTTGCGGGGATCGGCACCCCCGTCGCCATCGAAACGCCTTCGCAGTAAGCCTTGAGCTTGGTGAGATCCTGCTGATCCCAGGGCGCGATGCCCATGAGCTTGAGGTTAACGAGCATCTGATCCATTTGCGTATTCCCGACGCGCTCGCCGATCCCGAGCGCAGTCGCGTGGACGCAATTGGCTCCTGCCACCAGCGCCGCCATCGCATTGGCGGTGGCTAATCCACGATCGCAATGCCCGTGCCAGTCGAGGCGAATCGTCTCCCCCGTAGGCTTGATCACCTCGTCCACCACGAATTTCACCAGCGCCACCGTGCCCATGGGAGTCGCGTGCCCGGCGGTGTCGCAGAGCACGATCGCCCGCGCGCCGCATCGAATCGCCGTCGTGTTTAACTGCTTTATGGTTTCGGGGTCGCAGCGCGTCGTGTCCTCGGTCGTGTACATGACTTCGAGGCCGAGCGAAACGGCGTATTTGACAGCCCTTTCGGTAGTTTCAAGCAGGAAGTCATTGCTCCAACCCTCGGTGTAGCGGCGGATCGGACTGGACCCGAGGAAGGCGGCGACCTCAATCGCCAGGCCGGTCTTCTGCACAATCTCCGCGATGGGGCGAATATCTTTTTCGTGCGTTCGCGCCGCGCAGTAGGGACGAATCTTCATTTTGTGCGCGACGATTTCACGCGCCAATGCGGTCACGTGCTCCACCGCGCGCGGACCCGATCCCGGTAAACCAAGATCGAGCGAGTTGATGCCAAGCGCCTCCATGAGGTGGAGAATTTCGATCTTCTGCTCGATCGAAGGATCGCGCACCGAGGGCGATTGCAGACCGTCCCGCAGTGTTTCATCCGTGAGCAGCACCGGCCCCGGCGGGCGCAGCGACTGCGGGTACTGCCGGTTCCAGTCGTAAATAAGATCGGTGGTTTTCATATCGTGAAGCGACGGACACCCCGCGTGGAGCGGACGCTCCGCGAACTTCCGCAAACCACACCCCGCGGCTCGCGCAGTAAGGACGGCTGCAAAACGCGAACTACACTTTCTTTTCTTCTTTCTTCTCTTCCTTCGGAACAATCGTCAATCCAAATATGGAGAGCTGTCCCACACCCCCGACGTTCAAGTCGCGCGGATCTTCCGCATTCGGCAGGTACAGCGTCTGGCAAAATTCGCAGCGGTAAACTTCGGCGTTCGGCCCCCAGGCTTTCTCTACGCACCCGCATTCCTGCTCCAGCACGTCGGTTGCATAGAACCAGCGCTTCAAGTGCCCGCCGCAGAATTTTCCCTTGTCATTTTTTTCGTTGCAGGCGCGCTGCCCCAGTTTCTTGACCTTGACTTTATGGTTGGGAAGTTGCGGAACATCTTCGGGTTGCGTTGCGACCGATTCACCTGAAGCCACGGGCATCTCCATCCGACAGCCTGAATAAGCTCACCTTTATTTTACCTATCTCTCCGGAAGAAGACCAAGCGCTGCGTAGCGCGATCGTGTCCTGAATTCACGCGGCGATTGCAGGCGCTAGCGGTAGCAGTAGTTTCCAGGTTCTAATCGAATACCTTGCGCGGAGCAGCCTGATCCGAGCCGACGCGCCCCACCGTGATCTCCGCCCCAAAATAATTCTCCCCCTTGATGGAGCAGCTAGCCATGCGCCGCAGCATCGCCAGTTGACCAACGTGAGTCAACGCATCGGCAATCGGACCCTGAAAGAGCTTCTCCATCGGAGCCTGCAGCGGCTGGTCCGACGCCAGATAGTCGTCAAACTTCCTGAGCGCGGCAAAGAAGCGCTCGCATTCCTGATCCCACGGGAGCGGAGCCGAGTCGTGCCACTTCCGGCTTCCGTCGGCCATGGAGAGCGCCCAGTCCATCAGATCCCCCATATGCGCGAGGATTTTGGCCGGTGTGCGCGCCGTGTCGGGCGCGCCGTAGTTGGCGAAGGTCGCGGGTGCGTCGCGAATCGTTTTGCCTCCGCGGTAAGCAAGGGTAGCCAGTGTGTGACGAAGTAAGCTTCGGGCGTCAGTCATTGATTAGCTCCACGGTTCCAAGCTCTCAGCTCCAAGCTCTCAGCTCCAAGCTCTCAGCTCGAAGTTCAGTGCTCCAAAACTCTGCTCTAGCTCTTAGCCGCTTGTACAAGACCTGGCTCGTTTGGCTTTTGCTGAGAGCTGGGAGCTTGGAGCTGAGAGCTTCTTCCTACAATTTTCTCCGCCACAACGCGCCCGCCGAGCGCACCGCAGCTTTCATCTTCTCGCGCAACGGACGAGCATAAAGCAAATCGAGGAAACTCTCCATCTCAGCGGTGAACTCGCGGCCGTAACCGAACCACCACATTTTCTTCATGCGCGGCAGGCGATCGGAGTCCACATGCTTCACGCGCACCATCTCTTCAACGCCCCAGCGTCCGTGCGTCCTTCCCACGCCGCTCAACTTCACTCCTCCGTGCGGCGCTTCGCTGATCCCGAAGCAGGATACTGCATCGTTGACCATCACGGTTCCCGCTTTGATCTGGCGTGCCATGCGTTCCCCCCGAGCGCGGTCGCGCGTCCAGACGCTGGCGGCCAGGCCATACTCAGAATCGTTGGCGAAGGCGACCGCCTCGGCATCATCGTCGAAAGGCGCGATGGGAAGAATGGGACCAAACGTTTCTTCCTGCATCACGCGCATGTCGCGAGTCACATCGGCGAGCACCGTGGGCGCGAAGAACGTCGGACCCAACTCGCGCAGCCGCGTGCCCCCCGCCAATACTCGGGCGCCACGCTCGCAGGCGTCCTCCACATGCGACTCCACGATCCTCACTTGGCGTTCGTGGATCATAGGGCCGATTTCCGTCGCGTCGTCCATCCCATTGCCCACACGGAGCTTCCTAGCCTTCTCGGCACAGATATCGACAAACGCGGCATACAGACTGCGGTGAACATAACACCGTTCCACGGAAAGACAGGTCTGGCCCGCATTGACGAACGCTCCCCAAACCGCGCCGCTGGAGGCCACGTCAATATCTGCATCGTCGAGCACAAGCATGGGATCCTTGCCGCCCAGTTCCAGCACCACCGGAAGCAGTCTCTCCGCCGCAATCTGCGCGATGCGCCGGCCCGTCGCCACGCTGCCGGTGAATACCAGTTTGTCGATTTCACTCGACACCAGCGCCGCGCCGGTTGCCCCCTCGCCGGGAAGTACCTGAACAATCTCCTCGGGAACGCCCGCTTCGACAAGCATTTTCCGCAGTTCGAGAGCGATCAGCGGAGTCAGTTCCGACGGTTTCAACACCACCGCATTTCCCGCGACCAGGGCCGCCATCGTCTCCGTAGCCGGAATGGAAAACGGATAATTCCACGGCGAGATGATCCCGATCACGCCATAAGGTTCGCGCAGAATCTCTCCGGACTTCGTCTTCATGGCGAGATTGCCATGCGGAAGACGTTCCGGGCGCAGCAGCGCATATCCGTTTTCAATCAGGAAACGTGCCGTATCCAGCACGACCAGAACTTCAGTGGTCAGCGCTTCCACCACCGGCTTGCCCGCTTCCTGCGTGATGCGCCGCGCAATGTCGGCCTTGCGCGCCAGTAAAATCTGCTGGAATCGGCACAAAACCGCTATGCGGTTGCGAATTCCCCACCCATTCCAATCGGGTTGCGCGGAACGAGCGCGCGCCACCGCGGCATGCACTTCGGCGGGACCTGCGCTCTCCAGGTCGCCCAGAACTTCGCCGGTGGCAGGATTGATGGAAGCGATGCGCGAGATCGCGAATTGGACGTCAGTCGCCATCTGCGAAGAAGTGTACGCGGCGAGCGCCGCACGCGCCAGAGGCAGCCTCCAACTCCATGATGAAGTCAGGCTCTCTAGGATGAATTGTCATCCGCTCAATCGGAAAGATGATTTCGAGTGAGTCGGTACTCGACGCTCACCAGAAATAGCCCGCTGGCAGGCGCAGTCGGCCCGGCAGCAGAACGGTTGCGCGAAGCCAGAATCCGCCGCAGATAGTCCCGGCTCAGCGTCCCCTTCCCCGCCAGCACGAACGTGCCCACCAGATTCCGCACCATGTGATGAAGAAATCCATTGCCCCGCACCGTATAGATCAACTCGTCTCCCTCGCGGATCCATGCCGATGAAAAGATCTCGCGGATGTTCGTCGGCACAATCTCGCAGCCCTCCGTCGTCGCACCCGCCTTCCTGCGTTCCTCCCGCTCCGGATCGACCGCCGCGAACGACGTGAAATCATGCTCCCCCACAATCACGCCAGCGGCTTGGATCATCGCCGTTTCATCCAGCGGATACGGATAGTGCCAAACATAGCGCGCGACGAACGGCGGACAGACGGAACCACGATAAATGCGGTAACGGTAAGTCTTGGCATGCGCCGACTTGCGCGCATGGAAGTCGGCAGCGGCCTCGCTCACCTCCAGCACGCGGATCGCGGCAGGCAGATTGTCGTTCAATGCGAGCGCCCAGTTTTCGACGGGAATCGGCGACGTGGTCGCGAAGCTCGCAACCTGGGCCAGGGCGTGGACTCCCGCATCCGTGCGGCCCGATCCCTGCGGCAGTACATTTTCCCCGCTCAAGCGTCCAATAGCCTGAGCCAACGTGCCTTGCACCGTCGCCTGTCCGGGCTGCACCTGCCAGCCCGCGAACTCGGAACCGTCATAAGAAAGGATCAGTTTCAAATTGCGCACATGTTTTTCCGAGTCCTGCGCCGCATCAGCGTCATCCATTGTTATTTGCAAAGTCCTGGCGCGCCCACCGCGGAAAGTGCTGCCGCGCGTCAGCTATACTATTGCACTTACGAGTCATTCTACTTCGTGGAAAAGATTGCTTTTGCGCCAACAATGCAGGAACTCTTGCGCGTCGTTCTACGTAACAACAAGTGCGTGAATCACAATTCCGTTTCTCTCAGACACGATCTTATGGAGATGATGCGAAATGCAGCGTTCTGATTCTAATTCCGCAATTTTCCGTGCGCTCCGCCGGGCGGCGGCGTTGTCTTTAGCCGCCATGATGGTCCCTGCGGCGTGGGCACAGGACTCGTCTGCGCCGGAAGCGCCTTCGACGCAAAAGCAGAACGCCATGCCTTCGTCGTCGCAGCCCTTCGATGTCAGGGAATATTCCAAGCCGCGCTCCGCGTTTCCGAACCTCATCGCCCCCTATACTCCGCGCCGGATCGAGGCGCCCAACCTGGCCAATACCCCACGCATAGACCAGTTCATGCATGACGGCAAGCTCTACATCTCGATGAACGACGCCGTGACGCTCGCCCTCGAAAATAACCTCGACATCGCCATCGCCCGCTATAACCTGAATATCGCCGATACCGACGTCTGGCGCGCCAAAGCCGGAGCCGCCATTCTCGGCGTAAACAGCGGAGTGGTACAGAACACCCCGGGCGGCGGCGTAGGCGGACTCGGCGGCCAGGTGGGATCCGGTCAAGGGGGAACATCCGTTGGGGCAGGTGGCGCCGGAGCCGGCTCCGGAGGATTGGTGGTCTCGACTCTGGGCAGCGGCCCGGCCATCACCAGCTTCGACCCCGTTCTGACCGGGACGCTGCAGATCGATCACAACAGCATCCTCCCATCCAGCACTTTCAGTCCCTCATCTTCGATCAACACTACCACCGGGAACTTTGCCTACCAGCAAGGATTCACCTGGGGTACCAATCTCTCGGTGGGCTTCAACAATACCCGCCAGACGATCGCGGACGCGCCTTTCAATCCCCTGAGCCCGCAGCTCAATTCGAACTTCAATTTCCGCCTTACGCAGCACCTGTTGCAGGGCTTCGGCTTCGCTCCCAACACGCGTTTCATCCAGATCGCCAAGAACGATCGTGAGATTTCTGACGTGGCATTCCGCCTGCAAACCATCACCACCGTCGACCAGATTGAGAACATGTATTGGAATCTCGTGTATGCCTACGAGAATGTGAAGGTGCAAAAAGAAAACCTCGCCTTCGCGGAGAAGACGCTCTCCGATACCAGGAAGCAGGTTGAGATCGGAACGCTTGCACCCATCGAGGTTGTGCGGGCGCAGAGTACGGTGGCCAGCGACCAGCAGACCCTCACCCTCGCGCTGACGGATCTTGAGCTGGAGCAATTGCTGATGAAGAATGCGCTCAGCCGCACGCTCGTTGATCCGGCGCTGGCCGACGCGGAAGTCATACCCACCTCGACCATGGAATTGCCCGCGCAGGAATCGGTTTCGCCCACCCAGGATCTGGTGAACGATGCGCTCAGCCATCGTCCCGAACTGGCGGAGGCGCGCATCAACCTGACCAATACCGAGATCAGCAACAAGGCTATTCGCAGTGCCCTGCTTCCCACTGTGGACCTGTTCGCTTATTATGGCGGCGCGGGTCTCGGAGGTGCGCAGAACCCCTCCAACCTTTGCGGAAACCCTAACGCCGTGCCGGAATTTTGCACTCCCACCACCGCCGCTGCCGCCTCCGTCAGCTATTCCAGCACCTTGAACCAGCTCATCAATTCCACGGCTCCCGACAAGGGTGCGGGGGTCGCCATTAACATCCCACTTCGTAACCGCGCCGCGCAATCTACGCAAGTGCGCTCCGAGTTTGAATACCGGCAGGCCCAGCTGCGCATCCAGCAGATCGAGAACCAGATCCGCATCGAGGTCCGCAACGCGCAGTTCGGAGTGCAGCAGAACCGGGCCAGCGTCGCCTCCGCCCAGGCCGCGGT
>JBEKOW010000192.1:0-8665 GCA_049521375.1 Terriglobales bacterium | reverse complement strand
ATACTGCCGTAAACACCGTGGAAAGGTCACCCATGTTGTCTTTGCAGACCTCAGCAGGTTGGCACGCAATGTCGCAGACCAAGGAAGCACGCTGACCACGTTCAAACAGCTCGGGATCACCCCCGTGAGCTGCGATGAAAGAATTGAGGACTCAGCAGCCGGGAAACTTTCCGTCAATATGCTGGGCATGGTCAATCAATTTTTCAGTGACAACCTCAGCGAACGAATACGCTACCGCATGGCCGCTGGGGTGCAAGAAGGCCGTTGGCTGTGGTTAGCCCCAATTGGTTATCTGAACGGTGCAAATGACAAATCAGGATTGCAGGTAGACCCAAAGCGTGCAGCACTCGTGCGCCAAGCATTTGAGTGGGTTGCCACGCGCAGTTATTCCCTTGAAGAGATTCTGCGAAGGCTCAAGTTGCTGGGATTGACTACGAGACGGGCAGGAAGACCGATCACTAAACAGACGCTGTCTCGGATGTTGAGAAATCAAGTGTACGCAGGGTGGGTAGTCTCAGGTGAAAACAAGGTCAAAGGCCAGCATGAGCCGATAGTGTCTCAGGAACTTTTTGACGTAGTGCAGGACGTTCTAGACGGTAAATCTGCTGCACCCGTTGTTCACAAGCAGGTCAATCAGGATTTCCCGCTTAAGGGCATCGTTCGTTGCACGGCTTGTGACAAAAAGCTCACTGCGGGATGGGCGAAAGGTCGCAGGGAAAAGTACGCCCGGTATTGGTGTTGGAATCCCAAGTGTCCCGCACGGGTGAGCGCCAGCCGTGAGCAGATTGAAAAAGCATTTGTGCGCATACTCGGCATGCTTGTGCCCACCCAAGAATTTCTGAATGAGCTGCCCAAAATTGCCAAGAATCATTGGATGCATCGGCTGGAACGCATCAAAACCGAGCGCAGACGGCTTTCTACCGTACTTCAAGATGCGAAGACTTTGAACCAAAAAATATTGCTGCAAAAAGTCAACGGTGAGCTGTCCCATGAAGACTTCAACATACTGAAGGAAACTGTGACGCAGCAGAAGACCGATGCACAAACCCAACTAGAAGCGCTAGATGCAGAGAATTCCTCAATGGAGGCCCTTCTCAAAGAGACTCAGAACAACATCGTTGATTTGGTTGGCGCATGGCAACGAGGGGGAGTTCAGCAGCGTCAGGAGCTGGCTTTGAACCTGTTTCCAGAGGGTCTGCGCTTCAGTCAAGAAACGCTATTCTTTGAACCGGGCAACGTCTTGCTAATGAACCTCATGCAGGAAATGACAGCCTATTTAACGGACGGAAAAAACATTGGAGCGGGAGACGGGATTTGAACCCGCGACTTCGACCTTGGCAAGGTCGCACTCTACCACTGAGTTACTCCCGCCCGTCGTTCCATTCTACAGCAGTCGCGCATTTGCTGACAATTTCCTTGCACCGCTGATGGCAACTCCAGACCTATGAGGACCGTCTCCCCATGGCGCCCTCCCATGATCGGGGCAGTCCAGAGATCCTCGATTTCCGGGGATCCGTGGGGATTACGCAAGCCAACCCCTTGCCATGACCCGAAATCGTAGCTCCCTCTTCTTGGACGGCTGCCGTGGCTTTCGCTCAGGAGAGGCCCTCCACAGAGCCTTTCGGACACTTCCCTCAGAGATAACGCTGGCGGATGGCCAGAACCACGAGCCCCCCAGCAACCAGAAGGAGCGAGATCAGGGCTAGCGTTCGCGTTAACCGTTTGTTGTGCGATTGCCGGTGAATAAGCGGCAAATTCACAATCGCGCTGGCGATCGATGCGAAGACTGTCGCGACCCCCGCCACATCGGGAGACAACTTTCCATGAATTGCCATTGTCGCCGCAGCAGCCGTCGTACTCGCACTGCTCACTGTGCCTCCGAGTAAACTCAGCGCAAGAAACCCAAATTTTCCCAGGTAGCGCGCGCCTACCGTTCCGACAATCTCCATCAAAACGAAGATGGCGCCGAGATTTAACACATGCCGCAAAGAAACGGGGGAATCGAGGTCGAGACTCCGGACCGGCTCCGTACCGCGGTCGCGTTCTTTCCAGGCAAAGATCAGGGCTCCCGCCGTCATGGCCAGCAACGGCCAGATCGCGACCGACACGGCGGCAGGAGCGAAAATGGCGAGGATCACCAGGTTGCGGACGAACATCGCGACCGAAGTCAGCAGGATGAGAGCGACGATTGTATTGCTCTTCTCCGATGCGCCGCTCGGCACCGTCCGCGCCAACTCTGCCGCGGTGGCAGTGCTATTGACGAGTCCGCCCAGAATCGCCGTGTAATAGAGGCCGCGATAGCTGTAGATTCGCAGCAAGACATAATTCGCGAAGCCGAGTCCGGCGACAATTATCACAATCAGCCATGATTGCCGCGGGTTTACAAGCTGCCAGCCATCGATAAACCGGTTCGGCAACAGCGGATAGATCACGAATCCAATCAGTCCGAGCAGCACTGCGCCCCGGATTTCCGACAGCTTCAAGTCTCCAGCGAAGCGTTGCAACTCCGTTTTCCACGCCAGCAGCATGGTCATGAGGATGGCCGATGCCGTGGGAGTGAAGAGATGACCAAGCCCGGCCAACGTACCGAGTATGTAGGTGACGATCAACGCCGCCGACGTCGTCATTTCCAGCGAACGATCCACTAAGAGGCTGCGCCCGTTCATGAACGCGACCAGGAGCAGCACCCCCGCCAGACAGATGGCCGCGAGTTGCATGGAAATAAGAACGGAGAGACAGCCCAGAAGGGCGGTGATCGAAAATGTGCGGACGCCAACGTCCTTCTGCGACCACTGGCGTTCCAGCCCAACCAGCAGACCAATGCCCAGCGCAATCAGTATTTTGGTGGCAACTTCGACTGGTGGAAAGATCATTCCCACAACGCCAAGCCCGAGCTGCACAAACGAATGGGGCATAGATGTACCGCCAGCGATCGCGTTGGCTCACGACAATAGATTCTTTGAAACCGGCGGAGGCTGCTCCGGCGCGTGCCATTTTCAACATTGCAACACGTCGTCTCGCTGACAGGCGCTCGTAATCCGCCGGCGAAAACCGGTTTTATGACTGCGATTGGAGAACCAACACCTTCATTGCAGCCTTACGAGCCCCACTATGCCGGCCGCAATCCCTCCGCTGGAGGATGCGGCGCCCATTGAGGATCCTGCTCGGGGGCAACAATTTCGCCATCCCGCATGTGAATGATCCGGTCGCCAAATGCGGCGGCCTCCGGGTTATGCGTGATCATGAGCACGGTCTGCCCCAGTTCCTTATTCGACTGCCGCAGCATGTTGAGCACGATGGCGGAGTTCTTGGAATCCAGGTTGCCGGTGGGTTCGTCGGCCAGCACGATGGCAGGCCGGTTGATCAAAGCCCGCGCCAATGCCACCCGCTGCTGTTCGCCTCCGGAAAGTTCGTTCGGGCGATGCTCCAGGCGTCCGGCGATGCCGAGCATCTCGGTAATTTTCCTGAGGAATGCCGGATCGGGCGCGCCGAGACCGGCAATGTCAGCCGCGATTTCGATATTCGCACGGGCGCTCAGCGTGGGCAGCAGGTTGAATTTCTGGAACACGAATCCGATTTTACTTTTGCGCAAACGCGTGCGCTCGGCATCCGACAGCGACGCGAAATCGACGCCGTCGATCAGAACGCTTCCCGCGTCAGCCCGCGTCAGCCCGCCCAGCAGGTAAAAGAGAGTGGACTTGCCGCTGCCCGAGGGCCCCACCACCGTGACGAATTCACCTTCCTGCACCGTGAAGGAAATTCCGCGCAGCGCCGGCACGGCAATCTTGCCAATGCGATAGGTTTTGCGGAGTTGCCTAGCTTCGATGATTACCGGCATCCAGTCAAAACGATATCACAGGAAGAAAAAATGCTGAGGCTCAGGCCACCGTGGCATGCGCCGCCGCACTCTCCCGAACTTGCGCCGGGCGCTTTGGCCCGCGCTTGCGTACCAGCAGCAGCCGGATCTTCTCCAGCAGGTCCACCGGTTCATACATTCCCTTGGAAAGAAAAACGTCGGCCAGAGTCTCTCGCTCGTAAATTTTCACGCGGCCTGAGATCAGCACCGCCGGAGTCTCCGGCGAAATCGCTTTCACCTGTTCGATCACTCGCGCGCCATCCATGCCGGCCATGATCAGATCGGTCAGCACGAGGTCAACGCAGTGGGTGCGGAACGCTTCCATGGCCGCTTCACCGTTGTTGCACGCGATCACGCGGTAGCCGCGCGTTTCCAGCATGATTTTGCGAATGGATAATGCCTGTTCGTTATCGTCAACACAAAGAATTGTTTTCTTGGGCTTCATGGACCTGACCGGGAGACTTGCGTCACCACTTCATTTATTTTTTGAATGCAGGGCGAGTTGCATCCTAACGGCAATCGCGCCGTCGCGAAAGTGGCGCGCTCGCCAATGGCACTCCGGTGGATGGCAGGATCGTGCTACACGCCGTGAGCCGCCACACCAGCAGCATCTCGCGTGTTAGTTCGTCAAAGTGATTTCGCCGCGGAGAACTTCTACACAATTTCCACCGACGCGCACATTGACCACTTGGTTATCGGGCGAATTATTTTGCTTGGTGGCACGCACAAAAATGCTGCTGGGACGGTGCACTTCGAGGCCTTGCTCGATCATGACCTGCTCGTCGCTGGCCGCAACTCCGTGCGCAACCATCCACGCCGCGCAGCATCCGGCGGCCGAACCGGTTGCGGGATCATCTCCGTTATAGAAAATCATGCGCGCATGCAGCCGCGCGTTCGCGTTCACCGTTTCCGGGCAAACAAAATAGAGAAATCTTCCTCCGCTGCGGGATAGATATTCCAAAGCGCGAGGTACATCGAGCCTGAGCCCCTGCAACGTCCTCAGCGATCGCACCGGCGCGATCGTAAATGGAATGCCTGTCGAAACCGTCTGAATCGGGGCGCACGGGTCGAAGTCGGATGCGCTCAGGTTAGTCAGCGCGGCAATCGCCTGCGCGTCATGGATCGCGCCAAATTCCGGATCCTTCTGCGTCATCTCCCCGAAGGCGAGCGCTGACGAGCCCTTCTGCGTGAAGCGCACCGGCACCGTGCCGACATTCAACTCCAGCTTCACTTCTTCTGCCCCGGACTGGCCGCGCAGAACGAACGCCGTCCCCAGGGTCGGATGCCCCGCAAACGGCATTTCCTCCTGCACGGTGAAGATTCGGACCCGAACCCCGCGCGTTTTTTCCGCCGCCGCGTCTCCGGGAAATATAAAGGTCGTTTCCGAAAGGTTGGTTTCGCGCGCCAGCGCCTGCATCTGTTCGGTCGTCAGGCCGCGTCCGTCGGGAACGACGGCCAGCGCGTTGCCAGTGAGAGCGCGGTCGGTGAAAACATCGACCTGTACAAGAGAGAGCTTCCGCGTTGCCATGCCCTGAATTTTATCGGGGATCCGCGTGCAGGCCAAGCTGCGATCCACATCGAATGGGGTAACATAACGTAAGTCGCGATGAGGTTGCTGCGGCTCGTTACTGACTTCATGGTTCCGCCGGATCGCGATGCCGCTCACGGCGGTTGAAGCGTTTTTCCCTGCTGAACATCATATTTTTATGCAGCTCATCCGCAAAAATTTCTGAGTACGAGGAAAGATCATGTCTCTGCGCATCAATTCCGAAGCCCCGAACTTTACGATCGAGACGACCCAGGGCCCAATCGATTTTCATAAGTGGATCGGGGACAGCTGGGCAATTCTGTTCTCTCATCCCAAGGATTTCACCCCCGTCTGCACCACCGAACTCGGCTACATGGCAGGACTGGCGCCCGAATTTGCCAGGCGCAACACCAAAATTATCGGGTTGAGCGTCGACCCGGTGACCAATCACGGCAAGTGGGCCGCCGATATCGAGGAGACGCAAGGCCACAAGGTGACCTATCCCATGATCGGCGATACCCAGTTAAAGGTCGCAAAGCTCTATGACATGCTGCCCGCCGAAGCCGGCGAGTCCTGCGATGGCCGCACCGCCGCCGACAATGCTACCGTACGTAACGTATTCATCATCGGACCCGACAAGAAGATCAAGATGATGATGGTCTATCCCATGAGCGCCGGACGCAATTTCGACGAGGTGCTGCGCGTGCTTGACGCGCTCCAACTCAACGCCAAACACAATGTGGCCACACCCGTGAACTGGAGACCGGGCGACGACGTGATCATTCCGACCTCGGTGACCGACGAACAGGCGAAACAAAAGTATCCCGGCGGCTTCAAAATTCTGAAGCCCTATCTGAGGACGGTGGCCCAGCCAAAGTAATTGGGATATGAAATTTTCCGCGGGACGGATTCCCGAGATAAGGAGCACTTCTCAGGGATGGAACGGATCCGGTTTATCACTCACAATGACAAGCAAGTCCTCCTGGTCGATGTCTCGTCATGTTCTCCGGCGGAGGTGGAGCGAATCGTGCATTCGCTCCCCGATCACGTGACCTCTCAACCGCGCGACTCGCTGCTGTTGTGCGCCGACTTCACGGGATCCTCCTTTAACGACGACGCTCTTCGCACCATGAAGGAGGTCGCCGTCTTCGACAAGGCGTACATTAAGAAAGCAGCCTGGGTGGGGACCGAAGGCCTTCCCCATTCGTACCGCGAGGACGTGAGCAAGTTTTCAAGGCGAAAATTTCCGGAGTTCAAGAGCATCCCGGAAGCGCTGGATTGGCTCACGAAGGACTGATAGAAGTTCTCATTCCCCACGTGAGGCTCGCTGTTTTGCAAGTTTTTGAGGAAGCGCATGCGGTCCGGTGATCGTCCCGGTCTTCAAAACCGGCGGGCGGCAGGTTCCCTGTCGCCGGTGTGTTCGACTCACACTCGCTTCCGCCATTTTTCGGCTCCCACGCCTGCAGGGCAAAGCATTATGGACTGACAGTCAGCGAATAATCCGCGGATGTGCTGCCTAAATCATTACTGTCGCCGCTATACACCGCCGTCAGCGTGCGAGTGCCCGCGGTTGCGAAGGTCAGCGAGCACGCCCCGGTTCCACCCGAAAGACTGGTACTGCAGGTTTCTCCCGTGCTGCTGCTTACCTGCACGTTCTGGGTAGGCGTGCCATAGCCCGCCGTCACACTGAAATGCACTTTCACGGCTTCCCCTACGGTTGGCGAAGCCGGCGCCGTGCTCGTGATCTTGGTAGTTGTGCTGATCTGGTCCACGACTTGTGTGACGCTGCCGGTCGCGGTTGCGTAGTCGCCACTCGCTGTGGGTGTGAACTTCACGGATAGCGTAGAACTGCCCGCCGCCAGCACGGTTCCTGTTGGCGGAGTATATGCGAAGCTGCCGGCGATTTGCTTGCCGTTGTAAGACGCCGTCGCATCCAGTTGACTGGCGCTCAGGGCGGTCCCGTAGACGATCGGCCCCGGCGTTCCCCACGCGACGGTGGGCACCAGTTTCTCGGCCGTCGTCTTTTGCGTAGCGGTGGCAGCCAGGTAGTGGCTGTCCGTCGCCCACTTCGCCGTCATCACGCAGGTTCCCGTGCCGGTTGTCATGGTGACGGTCGTGCCAGAAATTGTGCAGTCGCCTCCGCTCACCGTGATGACCGCCTTCGTGCTGGCGTTCGTCGTGGCCATCACGACGAAGCTCGATTGGTAGTAAGCCGTTGCCGGAGCGCCCGTAAATGTGACCGTCGGCGTGGCCTTCGTCGCGGATGTGGATTGAGTTACCTGCGTAGCGGCCGAATAGTTGCTATCGCCCGGCTGGTTCGCAATCGCTGTGCAGATGCCGGACGCAGCCGTCATCGTGTAGGTCGCATTGACGTTGGTGCATACGCCGGAACTGGTGAACACTACCGCATCCCCGGAGCTGGCTGTCGCCGCGACCGTGAAGCTCCCCTGGTACGGTTCGGTGGATGGGGCGCTGACCGTGAAAGTGATGCTCTGGCTCTGCTTGGTAGCGGATGTGGACTGCGTGATCTGCGGGGCAGCCGAGTAGTTGCTATTGCCCGGTTGATTGACGATGACCGAGCACGTCCCGGTCCCGCTGGTCATCGTGTACGTCGCGCCCGAGTTGCTGCAGGCCCCCGAGCTCGTGTAGACCACCGCCAGACCCGAGCTCGCCGTCGCCGCCACCGTAAAGCTGCTTCCATAAACGGCCGTCGCCGGAGCGTTCGTCGAGAACGTGATGGTTTGGCTCGCCATTGTTACATTAACCGTCTGCGTCACCTGCGGAGCCGCTCCGTAGTTACTGTTGCCCGCTTGATTGGCGATGACCGAGCAAGTCCCCGTCCCACTCGTCATCGTGTAGGTCGCGCCCGAATTGCTGCAAGAGCCGGCGCTGGTAAAGACTACCGCCAGTCCCGAGCTGGCCGTCGCCGCCACCGTGAAACTGCTGTTATAAACCGCGGAAGCGGGAGCATTCGTCGTGAACGTGATCGTCTGAGGCACAGGTGTCGCATTCACCGTCTGCGTCACCTGCGGAGCCGCCGAGTAGTTGCTGTTACCGGACTGGTTCGCGACCACCGAGCACGTCCCCGTCCCGCTCGTCATCGTGTATGTCGCGCCCGTATTGCTGCAAGAGCCGGCGCTGGTGAAGACTACCGCCAGTCCCGAACTCGCCGTCGCCGCCACCGTGAAGCTACTGTTGTAGCCTGCCGATGCCGGAGCGTTCGTCGTGAATGTAATGGTCTGGCTCGCCGTTGTTGCATTGACCGTCTGCGTCACCTGTGC
>JBEKOW010000191.1:0-8713 GCA_049521375.1 Terriglobales bacterium | reverse complement strand
GGACAGATCGCGAGCCAAAGCGATTTCGGGATACTGTCTCCTCTGTGCGTGCGCACGCGCCAGGAGGGAAACTCGATCGTGATCGACTTCTATACCGGTCCCTCGTTACAACCACCCCGGTGCGATACCGTGTTGGGATCCGAAGGAGCCGACAAACCTTCAACCCTTTCGTTGAGCGCATGTTGCCGCATCGTCGAGGAACACGGCGGCCGACTGGCGCGGCCTGCTACGCCGGACGTGCACGCTTTCCGGCTGGAGCTACCGATTGCGACAAAATCTCCGCTGGGACAGGGCAGCCGAGCCGCGGCTTACGCTGCGTTCTAGCCGAGGGCTGCAGGGGGCGGGTCAGGTCCAAAATAGATACCTGCTTCGAGGTGTGAACTCTTCGCCAGTTGCCGCGACCGGCTCTTAACCGGATATCGATTCGCCCATCGGCAGGATTTCCAAGGTCCTCTTCAGTTGACCGCAGGCTGCAAAAATGTCTCTCCCGCGCGGGCGACGCACGAATGCCGGGATTCCCCCGGACACCAGAATGCGCTGGAACTCCAGTACCCGCTCCTGAGCCGGCGTCCGGTAGGCCAACTCTGCGCCGGGATTCAGCGCGATCAGATTCACCTTGGCGCGCAGACCGCGCACCAGTTCGACGACCTGGCGGGCATGTTCGGGCGCATCGTTGACTCCATCGAGCAGTACGTATTCGAAGGTGAGGCGTTCGCGCGAACGCAGAGGAAACTCGCGAGCCGCTTTCATCAAGTCCGCGAGGTTCCACTTGCGGTTGAGCGGCATCACTTCGCTGCGCAGTGCATCGTTCGACGCGTTCAGCGATATCGCCAGCTTGGGGCGCCGCTCCTCGCGTCCGAAATCGTAAATACGGGGCACGATGCCGGCGGTCGAAACCGTCATGCGCGACTCCGGAATGCCCACGCCTGCTGACAACAGCTGGACCGACTTCATGAAGTTGTCGTAGTTGAGAAAAGGCTCGCCCATCCCCATGAAGACGATGTTGACGCGCTGCAGCGGGGGCGCCACGGCCCGATCGCGCAGGACGGCCAGAATCTGGCCCACGATTTCTCCGGCTTCGAGATTTCGCTTCACGCCCAAAAGCGCCGTGAAACAGAACTTGCAATTCACCGCGCAACCAACTTGGCTGGAAACGCAGATGGTCGCCCGGCGCCAACCTGGCGGTGAGGACACCTGAGAGTGTTCCCTCGCTCCTTCTTCTTCGTCGCCGGCCTCGGTACCGTCGCCGCTCTCGCCGCCGTCGCCCCCTGGCATCCAGACGGTTTCTACAGTTTCGCCATCGGACAATGCGATCAGGTAGCGGATGGTGCCGTCGCTGGAAACGAACCGGCGGTCAATCTTCGGAGCGCCTACCTGCCATCCCTGCTCCGCCAGTTGGGCTCGATAGGCCAGAGGTAGCGTTGAAACCTGATCGAGACCCTCAATCTTTTGGCCGTAGACAGCATCAAATAACTGCTGACCTCGGTAGGCGGGCTGGGCCGACTCCAGCGCCAGGCTGGTAAGCTCCTCTAAATCAAGGCCTAGTAGCGACTTGGATGGATGTATTGGCATTGCTTCGCTAGTCTCATTCCGCGCCGCGCAAGAGGCACACGTAAATTTAACAAAATAAAGGAATATTGTAATTTCCCGTTGGTGGTCCCCGTTTGTGGGAAAATAGGTAAAGCGCCTCGCCCAGAACTTAGCCCCGACCCGTTAGGACATTTAGATACATGGTAAAAGAAACCCGCAACATTCATCGTCACGTTTTGCCGAACGGCCTGACCGTCATCACCGAGCAGATGTCCCACATACGCTCGGTGTCAGTCGGCATCTGGCTGAAGACCGGCTCGCGCGACGAGGGTTCGGAATGGAATGGCATCTCCCACTTCATCGAGCACATGGTCTTCAAGGGCACGGAAACGCGCTCGGCGGAAGCGATTGCCCGGCAGGTAGATTCGATCGGCGGCAATATGGATGCGTTCACGGCCAAGGAATGCATCTGCTTCAATATTAAAGTTCTGGACGAGCACCTGCCGCTGGCCATGGACGTCCTCAGCGACCTTGTGCTGCACCCCGTGTTCGATGCCGGAGACATCGCCAAGGAACGCGGCGTGATTCTCGAAGAAATCAAGATGGATCAGGACAACCCCGACTATCTTGTCCACGAAATTTTCACGCAGAGCTTCTGGAAGGACCACTCGCTGGGACTGCCAATTCTGGGCACCCGCGACACGGTCAAGAAATTCGAACGTCCGGTCGTCTCGCGCTTCTACGGACACCACTTCGCCCCCGGCAACCTGGTGGTGTGCGCCGCCGGAAACCTTAACCACCAGAACTTCGTTGACCTGGTGGCCAAGCATTTCGAGCACGTGAAACCGGCCAAGAACGGCCTGCACTCGCCCGCGCCGAAAACTTTCTCGCGCATCAATCTGCGCAACAAGAAATCGCTGGAGCAGGTGCAGATCTGCATCGGAGTCCCGTCCCACCCGATCGCGCACGAGCGCCGCTATGCCTCTTACATACTTAACACGCTGCTGGGCGGAGGCATGAGTTCCCGCTTGTTCCAGAATATTCGTGAACGGCAAGGCCTCGCCTATTCCATCTACAGCGATCTGAATCCCTATCGCGACACGGGCTCGATGTGCGTCTACGCCGGGACCTCGCGCGAGTCTGCGGTCAAGGTGGTGGAGTGTGTGGTCGCCGAGTTCCGTGGCCTGAAATCCACCCCCGTGCCCGAAGAAGAATTGCGCCGGTCGAAGGATCAGCTCAAAGGTAGCCTGATGCTGTCGCTCGAATCCTCGATGGCCCGCATGTCGAATCTGGCCCGGCAAGAGATGTACTACGACCGCTTCTACGGACTCGACGAGCTGATTGAGCGGATCGAAGCGGTCACCGCCGAAGATCTGCGCCAGACCGCCGAAGAGTTCTTCCGCACCGATCAGATCGCCGTCACCATCCTGGGAAATCTGACCGGGCTGCGCCTGACCCGCGATCAACTGGACTGCTAATCTCGACCAGTCGGACGCCCTGCGATCTCACACGATACGAATCTCTCTGCATCGCTTTTCTGAGTTGGGCGGGACATTTTGTCGCGCCTAGGAACTCGACATCTGGGACAACTTGTCCCGGCGACACGAGACAATGCAAGTTCTCCACTTTATTTCAATAGGTTAAAGACCAATTTCACTTGGAGCCCGGCGTGCTTCTACTTGGACAGGCACAGCCCACTGCGCTGTCCAGGGAGTCTCTTGAAATCGGAGAAGTTCGCCGCAGAAACCAGCAACGAATCGTACGAAGCTGCTTGGGCAAGAGCGCCCGTTCCTTCCGCACGTATTTTCTGCGGAGCGAGCCCCAGAACTCCTTTCTAGGTTTCGCGAAGGGAGCAACCGCGGGAGCGTAAGCAATTCTACGAAGTTGTTCCGGGCTATGACCGGGTTGGTTTACCCGCTCGGCCCGAACCGGAATAGTTGGCCTGCGATCAGACGGAAGGCCCTGATACAGGCCCGCATTCCCCCACAAACCATTCGTAATCGGTCTGTGCAGTAGGTAGAATCCTACTGATTCCGATGCGCATGGTGATCGATGTTTTCGCGCAGATATTCCGCACCCTCTGGGCTCACAAACTGCGGTCCTTCCTCACCATGTTCGGCATCGCGTGGGGAGTGGGTTCGCTTCTCCTGCTAGTCGGACTGGGCGAAGGCTTCCGGACCGGCAACCAGCAGGCGCTTTCCGAGTTCGGCGATAACCTCATGATTCTCTCTCCGGGACGCGCACCTGCCGTCCCCGGCAGCCTCAACTCTGCGCGTGAATACCGGATCACTTACCAGGATTATCTAGACATCCGCAAGCAATCTCCTCACATAGGAGCCATTACTCCGGTGCTGTCGACCAACGACGTGCACGCGGTGAGCGAGTTCGCCAGCGCCAGCGGGCAACTGAATGGCGCGGAACCGCAATACAACGGAATACGCTTTCTGCCGTTGAAACAGGGACGCTGGCTCAACGACCTCGACGAGACGCAAAAACGCGACGTGGTCGTGCTTGGGGATGAGATGACGCGCAACCTGTTTCCGGGCCATCCCGCCGTGGGATCGTTCATTCTGCTGAATGGCCACCGCTTCGAAGTGATCGGCACGTTGCGCCGGGTGGGCCGCGGCGACGACAATCTGACCAACTCGCGTTGTTATATCCCCTTCCAGGTCATGCGCAGCTATTTTCCCGTGAAGGGAGAGGAAGGGCACGACGCGATTTCGTCCCTCACTTTTCAACCTCGGGTCGCCGACGACCATCTACTGGCCGAGGAAGAGGTACGGCGCGTGATTGGCCGCAATCACGGCTTCGATTACCGCGATCCCGATGCCTTCAACCTCCTCGATTTCGTGAAGGCGGCGCAATCGATGGGCGCAATCTTCGATGCCATGGACGAATTCCTTGGAACGGTCGGACTGGTGACACTAGCTCTGGGCTGCATCGGCGTCATCAACATCATGCTGATCGCGGTCACCGAGCGCACCAGGGAGATTGGGCTGCGCAAAGCTCTGGGAGCGACGAATCGCAGCATCCTGCTGCAGTTTTTTACCGAAGGCGTACTGCTTACGCTCGGGAGCGGCCTGATTGGCATGGCGCTTGCGGCTGCGTTTATGGCAGCGCTTGCCAACTTCAACGGCCCGCAAGGATTCGGGCCGCCCCGCCTGGTCCCGAGGACTGCCATCCTGGCCATCGCGAGCCTCACCCTGGCAGGCGTGGCCGCCGGCCTCTATCCCGCGCGCAAGGCGGCCCGGCTGGAACCGGTGGAAGCGTTGAGGCAGGAATAGCGCTCTCGGCTTTCGGCTCTGGGCTCTGGGCCTCATCTGTGCATGGGCCTGTCCGGGGCCTAAAACAAAGCCGAGAGCCGAGAGCCGGAACCCACGCATCAACCTTCGTAACATCCGCACAATCCCAACTCTGCGATACTGATCCTTCCACCAGAGGGAAATCGTGAGCGACTATCTTCTATCCGTGATACTCGGCATTATTGAAGGATTGACGGAGTTTTTGCCGGTCAGTTCAACAGCTCACCTGCGCCTGGCGGAAGAACTCATGCACGTGCCACTCTCGAGCGGATACTGGAAGATGTATTCCATCGTGATCCAACTGGGCGCGATCCTGGTTCTCCCGATTTATTTCCGCCAGCATATCGCCAAGCTCTTCTCCACTTTTCCCGAGGGCGAGAATCATGACTGCGATTACCTGACGCATCCGCTGACGCTCGTCATGATCGCCTTCGTCATCACCGCCGGCCCTGCTTTTCTGCTGACCCATGTGATTGGCAAGAACCTTGAGAGTCTGGTAGTCATGGGAACTGCGCTGCTTCTGGGTGGCATCGTCATGTGGATCGTCGATGCCATGAAGGCTCCGTGGGAAAAAGCCGGCCCGAACACGCCCGGATCGCCCATTCACACCTGGAAGATGGACGACATTCGTGGCGGACAGGCGGTCTGGATCGGCGCCTGCCAGATCCTCTCCGCAGTTTTTCCTGGCACATCGCGCTCGATGTCGACCATCGCCGCCGGACAGCTGGTCGGCATGTCGCGGGCGGCCGCGCTGGAATTTTCCTTCTTTCTCTCCATGCCGACCATGGCGGTGGCCACTCTCTACACGCTTTACAAATCACTGGCCGGAAAAGATGAAGCCAATCCGATTGGCGTTGCCGAGATCACTTCCCATGAATGGGTGGTTCTCATCATCGGATTCGTGGTGTCATTCCTCGTCGCCTACGGAGCAGTGGCGTGGTTCATAGGATGGGTGCGCAAACATGGCTTCGTCCCCTTCGCCATCTACCGCATCATCGTCGGCGCGCTGGTGCTGGCCTGGGCCTCGGGAATGATCGGACACTAGGAGCCTGATCGGTGCGCGCCTCCTCGCCGGTCCCTTCCGTCCTAATTCACCGTCTGCGTCAGCGAAGCCGAGCTGCCTGTATAGTTGCTGCTGCCGTTGTACGTCGCCGTGATGGTGTGCGAGCCCGATGCCAGCTTCGTGGTCGCGTACTTCGCCGTACCTCCGCTCACAGCCACTGTCTTCAGGAGCGCCGCACCATCGTAGAAACTTACCGTCCCCGTGACTGTCCCGCCAGACTCCGGTATCACGCTCGCCGTAAAGGTTACGGACTGCCCAACGTCCGATGGATTCACCGAGGAAATCAAAGCCGTTGTGGTCGTAGCTTTGCCGACAACCTGGCTCACTGCCGCTGACTTGCTGCCGGCGAGCTTCGAGTCGCCTCCATATACCGCGGTGATCGCGCTCGTACCGGCCTTCAGCGTCGAAGTCGTAAAGTTTGCCGACCCCGCACTCAACGTTCCCGTTCCCAGGACCGTTGTTCCACACATGAATGAGACTGTTTCTCCATCGGGCGGGGGGCCCAGTTTGGACGTGACATCGGCGGTAAAGGTCACCGCCTGTCCGTAAGTGGATGGGTTCGGTGAAGACGTGAGCGTAGTCGTGGTCGCTGTAGGGAGGCTGCGCACGAAGCCATGGGACGTGCCATTCGCGTCAAAATACGCCCCCGTAATGACGCCCGCCGTGTTGATGCTGAAACCACCGGTTCCCTGAAGCGTGCCCATGCCTGCGCCCGGCGCGTCGAACGTGGTGATCGTGCCATTGGTGGCGCGCACGAAGCCGTGAGCCACAGCGCTCGCATCCACGTAGCCTCCCGTGATCACACCCGCTGTGTTGATATTGAGGGCGGCCGTTCCCAGCAGCGATGGGCCCTTTCCATCGGCGGCCAATCTGGCCAGCCAGCCTGCCTTGCCTGCGCCCGGAGCATCGAAGGTCGTGATGGTCCCATTCTTGGTGCGCACGAAACCGTGGATTACGCCGCTGGTGTCAGGAAACGCTCCCGCGACCGTGTCCGCCGTGTTGATGCTGAAGCCTGTGGTCCCGTTCACCGGGTTTCCCCCCGCACCCGCACCCGGAGCGTCGAAGGTGGTGATCACCCCGGCGGCAGTTCGCAGAAAGCCATGACCCACGCCGCTCGAGTCTCTGTACCCCCCTGTGATATCGCCCGCCGAATTGATGCTGCCGGGGTCGGTTCCCTGAGCGCCTGAAACGTCGATGGGAAACGTCATCGCGCCCTGCGCGGATCGAATAAAGCCGTGATGCACGAGGTTCGCGTCCCTGTAAATCCCCGTAACCGCGCCTGCCGTGTTGATGCTGAGCACGGTCGTTCCCAGATGGCCGCTGCCGTTTGCGCCCGGAACATCGATGGTCGTGAATGCGCCCTTGCTGGTGCGGACGAAGCCGTGATACCCGTTGCTCCCGTCCGCGTAGTATCCTGCAATCGTACCCGCAGTGTTGATGCTGAGGGGGAACGTGCCCTGCTTGTTGCCCGTGCCCGCGCCCGGAGCGTCGAAGGTGGCAATCGTGCCATCGGCGGCGCGCACGAAGCCGTGCGCCACATTTCCTGAGGCAACGTAGACTCCGGCGATCGTCCCTGCCGTGTTGATGCTGACGCCGGCCGTGCCCTGCAGAGCCCCCGTGCCTGCGCCCGGAGCGTCGAATGAGGTGAAGGTCTGAGCTTGCGCCGGAGTAGCCGCAACCACTGCCAGACCGATCACCAGGGCCAACACCAGCACACGGCCTGCGGTTCGCCCTTGCATGGCGGGGACCCAGCTTGCATTTTGCGTGGGGTTGTTCATAATTCGCTCCTCAATTCTGATGGAAACGTTACGTTCTTCCCAAGGGAGTTTGGACAGAACGTCGGCGATGGGGACCAAGGCTTGACGCGAAATCGCGAGCGCATCTGCAACCGTCCAGCAAATGCGCCTTGAAGCATACTCCCTTCCACCTGAATATGGGAGGAGAAAGGGCCCGCCCGATTCCATGGACGACCCGTGCGCGGACTAGCCCATCGGGGGGCGGGGATCAAATCTCGGCATCCAATTGTCATTTCTTCGTGTACCCAACTCGCCACCCCCACCCGTTTCCCGCATTGTCGGACCTGCAACTTCTTGTCATAATTATCAGGCTCTGGCTTCGTAACGGTCGGGCGCACGGGCTCCCGTTCGCGTGCTTGCCGTCCCTGCCACATGACATTTTTTTCCAAGGTCTTTGTCCCCACCAAGAACCGGCGCCTGAACGAACTGGCCGGATTTCTGTTGTGCGTCTCCGCGCTCCTCCTTTTTCTCGCGCTCGCTTCGTACTCGCCGCTCGATCCCTCGCTGAACAGCGCTTCGATCCTCACTGGATCGCACGCCGCCCGCAACTGGATCGGCATTCTCGGAGCTTATCTTTCCGACGCTATTCTGCAATTCCTTGGGATTGGCTCATTCCTGCTGCCGGTGTTTCTGGGGATGCTGGGCATCCGCTGGTTCCGCTCCCGCCCCGTGCCGGCGCCTATCGCCAAGACTCTGGGCGCGATCTGGGTGCTGATGTTTGTCCCCGCGCTGCTCGCCATCTTGCCCGGACACTGGCGCTGGATGGGCGCCATGCCTATCGAAGGCCTGGCGGGACGAATCGTCGGCGATGTGTTGATTCGCTACGTGAACGTTGCCGGCGCCTACATTGTCTGTACCACAGTGCTGGCGGTCGCGCTCTACCTAACCACCGCGTTTTCGTTCTCGGCAATTCAGGTGTGGGCTCCGACGAGGTTTGCTTTGTTCATCGCCCTGCGCGATCGCTGGAAAGACTGGCAGGACGAGCGGGAGCGCAAACGCCAGCAGAAAGAACTGGAAAAACG
>JBEKOW010000190.1:0-8734 GCA_049521375.1 Terriglobales bacterium | reverse complement strand
TGGGTTGTTTTGAGCCTGATCGTTTTCCTGTGGGGCACGCAAACGGGAAAGATATGGATGAATACTCCGGAAAAAAGGTTCGCATCGCTCGCGACGATGTCTCCAAAACCAAGCGAAATCACGAACCCGCAATTCCCCGTCGCGGGGCTCAATAATCTGGTGGAACGCGTTCCGCCGGTGGTGCCGAAAGCGACCAAGGAAGGCGCGGTGTTCAGCCTGAACTGGCTAAGTGCGACGGGAACGGGCATTCTGCTGGCTGCTGTTCTCTCCGGACTGATCATGGGGCAAGGGATCGGAACCATCTTCGCGATCTTCCTGAAGACGCTCGTGAAGGTGCGCTTCTCGCTGCTCACCATTGCTGCCATGCTTGGCATTGGCATGTTGACGCGCTATTCAGGCCTCGATGCGACCATGGGCCTGGCCTTTGCGCGAACCGGACACTTCTATCCATTCTTCGGGACTCTGCTCGGTTGGCTCGGTGTCGCGCTCACGGGTTCGGATACCTCTTCCAACGTTCTGTTTGGAAGCCTGCAGAAGATCACGGCGCAGCAGGTGCACGTCTCCCCGGTGCTGATGGCGTCCGCAAACACTACGGGCGGCGTGATGGGCAAAATGATCGACGCCCAGAGCATCGTGGTGGCTTCCACCGCAACGCAGTGGTACGGACACGAAGGAGATATTCTTCGCTACGTATTTCTGCACAGTCTCGCCCTGGCCGCTCTGGTCGGAGTGTTTGTCTTCCTCATCGCATATGTTTCGCCGTTTGTAAACCTGGTGGTTCGTTGAAGCGGTGGCCGGCCAGAGCTCTGTTTCAGGGTGCAGGCCGGCCCGTTCAGCACGATGCGGAGGACCCGGGGTAAAAGTCCGCCGCCGGGAGGATCCCGTGAATGCGGCATTCGAAGACTTCAAGGCGCGCGCGGAAGCGGTCAGCGCACAGGTCGAAAGAGTAGCAACCAAGGCGGAGGCGCTGCAGGTTATCACGGATCTGTTGCAACGGGAGGGAATTGCAGACGCTCCCGAGGCATACGCCGTGTGGGCGAATTGCCCGATGCTTGATTCCGCCGACCAGCGGGCGTTGGGCGCCAGCTTTCCCGGCATACGGTTCGATGTGACGCGCGAAACCGCGGCGCAAGCCAAGATCGGCATCAGCCAGATGAACTGGGCGCTGGCCGACACAGGTACGGTCGTGCAGGTGGCCGACGCGGTAGATCTGCGGCTGGTCTCAACGCTCCCGCCACTTCACATCGCATTGGTTTCTACTTCATCCATTCTGCCGAATCTGCCCGCCCTGCTTTCCATCGTGGAACCTGAGAAAACCGCGTACCTCGCGTTCATCACCGGTCCAAGCCGCACGGCCGACATCGAGCGCGTCCTGACCATTGGAGTGCACGGTCCCGGCCGACTGGTCATCGTAATGGTGGATGACATGGGGGTGACGCAATGAACACCGAATTCAAGCAGTCGATTCTCGATGCGCTGCACAACCCCAACCTGGGAGGCGCGCTCGGCCGCTTCTCCGAAGCCTACCGGGTGAGCCGCGCCAAGGCCTATGAGGGCATCGACTTTGAGACTCTGCGATCCGAGATTGCCGAGATCAAGTCGGCCGCGGCAGGGCGTTTCGATGAGCTGGCTGATATATTCCAGCGCAAAGCCGAGGCCCGCGGAACCAAAGTATTTCGCACCAGCGATCCGAAAGCGGTGAGGGATTACATCCTGAAGCTGGCGAAAGATCGCGGGGTCAAGACGATTGTGAAGTCGAAGTCCATGGCTTCCGAAGAAATTCATCTGAATGCGCACCTCGAGGCAGCGGGCATCGAGGTGTCGGAAACCGACCTGGGGGAGTGGATCGTGCAACTGGCGGGCCAGCGCCCGTCCCACATGGTGATGCCAGCCATCCACATGACCAAGGAGGAAGTGGCCTCGACCTTCAGCGAACAAGTAGAAGCCGGGCAGCAACCGGATATTGCCGAACTGGTGAAGTTCGCTCGAAAGAAGGTGCGTCCGAAATTTCTGGCGGCTGAGATGGGCATCACGGGCGCGAATATTGCAGTGGCCGAAACGGGAAGCATCGCGATCGTCACCAACGAGGGCAATGCGCGCATGGTGACTACGCTGCCGAAAATCCACGTCGCGATCGTAGGCTTGGAAAAACTGATTGAGCATTTCAAGGACATCGGGCCCATACTGAAGGCCCTGCCGAGAAGCGCAACGGCGCAACTATTTACCAGCTACGTTTCCATCGTGAGCGGGCCGGTGCCGAACACCGATGGTTCCACCAAGGAGTTGCACATCATCCTGATGGACAACCGCCGCAACGAGATGGCGCACGATCCTCGGTTCAAGCAGGCTCTGCAATGCATCCGTTGCGCCAGTTGCCTGAATGTCTGCCCGGTATTTCGGCTGGTGGGCGGGCACGTATTCGGAAAAGTTTATACCGGCGGCATCGGCACTATTCTTACCGCCTGGTTCGATGCGCTGAAGCAATCGGACGAAATACAGAGTCTGTGTATCCAGTGCGGCAACTGCAAGGATGTCTGCCCCGGCAAGATCGACATTCCGGACCTGATTCTCGAATTGCGGCGTCGGCTGGCCGTGGAGCAAGGGCAACCGCTGGTACAGAAAGGCATCTTCTCGGTTGTCAATAATCGCCGCATGTTTCACAGCGTGCTGCGCGCGGCCTCGCTGGCGCAAAAACCATTCGCGAAAGATGGGTTTGTCCGTCACCTGCCGATGTTCCTGACCAGCATGACGCAATTTCGTTCGTTGCCCGCCATCGCCAGCGAACCTTTTCGGGATACTTTCAAGAAGATCAAGCAGCCCAAAGGCGACGAGAAAGCAGCCTTCTATGCGGGCTGCCTGATTGACTTCGCGTATCCCGAGATGGGGGATGCGGTCGTAAACGTGCTCAATAAAGCCGACATTGAGGTTGTCTTTCCGGAGGCGCAGACATGCTGCGGCGCGCCGGCACGCTACAGCGGAGCCTACGAAGTTGCGGCGAAAAACGCGCTGGACAACATCAGCGCTCTGCAGTCCGAGGAAGTGAAGTACGTGGTGTCAGCGTGCCCGACCTGCACGGTGGGACTGAAGCATGACTTCATCGCCAACCTCGAGAGCACGGGAAATACTTCGGCCCTGCCGGAAGCGCGCGCGCTCGCGGCGAAAGTATGGGACTTCTCGTCGCTGGTTAATTCCCTGGTCGAGCAGAGGCGGCTGAAGTTCAAACAGGGCATCCCGCCGCAGAAATTTACCTATCACGATTCGTGCCATCTCAAACGCACGCTGCGCGCGGAGCAGACACCGCGCAAGCTGATGAAGCAAGCCGGATACGAACTGGTGGAGATGAACGAGGCCGATATGTGCTGCGGCATGGGCGGTTCTTACACGCTGAAGTTGCCTGAACTCTCCGCGCCAATTCTGGAACGCAAGCTTGTCCACATCGAGCAGGCGGGCGTGCCGCTGGTGCTGATCGACTGCCCGGGATGCGTGATGCAGATCCGCGGCGGACTGGATAAGCGCGGTTCCAGCGTCAAAGTTGAACTTACCGCACAGCGGCTGGCAGATAGCTTTCAGTAATTCGACGAAGGCAGTCTCGCTGCCATCCTCTATATAATCTGCCCATGGCTGAGTTGGACCATTCCGCAATGCTGGCGGTGGCACTGGCCGAAGCCCGCAAGGGGCTGGCCGAAGGTGGCATTCCGATCGGAGCCGCGATCTTTGATGCCTCTGGCAAACTCGTAGGCTCTGGCCACAATCGCCGCGTGCAAAACGGAGATCCTTCCCTGCATGGCGAGACCGACGCCTTCCGCAATGCCGGACGCCAGCGCAGCTACCGTAAGCTCACTATGGTTACGACGCTGGCTCCCTGCTGGTATTGCAGCGGACTTGTCCGCCAGTTTGGCTTCGGTTCGCTGATCGCCGGAGAGAGCCGCAATTTCCAGGGCGGACTGGACTGGCTCCGCTCGCTCGGCATAAAGGTTTTTGATCTCGACTCCTCGGAGTGCGCCTCATTGCTCGGCGAATACATCCGCAATAATCCAGCCGTGTGGAACGAGGACATCGGCGAAGAATGACGCTGCTGAAACTGGAACGCGGCGGCGAGTAAACGCCGGCGCTGCAATTCCTGCACCCTGCCTAAAAAAGGACTCGCAGTGTCATCTGAATCTGGCGGGGACTGCCTATGGTTTTGTTCGTGATACCCAAGCCCGACGGACAATTGTAAAAACCGTTCACCGCGTTGGAGGTCCCACAGCCCGTGGGTAGAGGTGTGGTCCCAACGTTCGGGAAGCTGTTGTAGCCCGCGTTCTGGGAAACATCGTCAATCGGGATATCAAAACTGGTAGTGTTGGTCAGGTTGAAGATATCGAAAGTGTATTTCAACGAAAAGCGCTCTGTAAGCTGCGTGAGTTTTACAAATGAAATGTCGGCGCGCTTTTGCCAGGGCTGACGGAAGATGTTGCGCTGACCATTGGTAAAGTTGGTTTCGAAAGTATCGCCGGCCGGGATCGCTCCGTTTAGATCTCCCGGCTGAAGCAGAGGCAGGGTGAAGCAGGAAGCCTTGAGCGCGGCGTCGCCATTTCCAAAAGCCCCTGAACTACCGGTAACGGCGTTCTTCGCGGTGCAGCCGGGAGCGAGCGGCACAATCGGATTCGTGATCCCGTCGTAAACGCTGTAGAAGATGCTGCCCACCGCGCCGGTGTAGTCGATGATACTGTAGGGCTGGCCGCTCTGCAGCACGGTAATCCCCTGAATGGCCCAGCCATCCGCCACTTTGCCTTTTAACGTCGCGGCTGGAAACAACTTGGGCAGTTCGTAGTCATAGCTGAAGTTAATCACATGGGTGCGATCAAAGTCGGACGATCCGTAAGCTGAACGCAGGTTGAGCGGGTTGTTGCCGTTGAAAAACAGGCCCATGCCGCTCTGCTCGTCCGTGGAATGGGAATAGGTATACGAGAATCCAAACTGCAAGCCGTGACTCATGCGCTTTTCGATATGCGTCTGCAGCGCGTTGTAAGCCGAGACCCCGGCGGCCGTATAACTCTCCGACTCCGCCGAATAGCCGATATACGGCACGCGTAAGTCCACGTTTCCGCCTTCGAAGGTGGCCTGAAAGGGTTGGTTGTTAGGCAAGTTAATCCCTTGGACCGTGTAGCCGTAGGTGTATTGCTGCGGGTTCTGGGAATTCGGATGAAGAGGCGCGCTGGGCGTGGCGATCCCCGGTTGGTTGAATGGGACGGGAATCACTTCGTGGCGACCCAGGTTGCCCACGTATCCGATCTCGATGGCCAGGTCGTTGCGCGGTTGCCATTGAATGTCAAGCGTGTCATTAATGGTATAAGGCAGCTTGTTGGTCCGGTTGTACGTAGCAAAGGAGAACAGCGACGCACCGTTGATAATGGCTGCCTGGTTCGGCAGGTATTGATCGATGTCGGCGGGATTGCCGGTAGGAGGAGGAGCGAGCGTCGTTCCCCAGGGATTGGACAGCGGGTCATTCGCATTCGAGTAAGGCGGGGATCCCGCGGGGCAAGTCGGAATATAGCCCAGATACAAGTTCGAGTTCGATCCCGCGCAGGACGTCGCGTTGACGAACGGAGGCGTCTGGTTCACACCAAATGGGCCGCCGTCGATCACACCCTCGGCATACCCCGGCGAGAGATAGGAGAAAAGCTCGCCGCGATCGTAGTAGATCCCGGTTCCCGCACGGACCACGATCTTGTCGTTGAAGTATTTCGGACTCCAGACAACACCGAGGCGCGGCGCGAATCCCCACTGGCGTCCGGTCAGCGTAGTATTGCTCACGCCCTTTGTCGGGAAAAGTTTGTTGTTGCCGGCAATGATAATGCCGTTCATCCCGGTGCCCGAAGGATCGATGGTATCGGTTGCGTCGTCGTAGGTGTAACGCGCAGGATCGAAATTAAAGATCCGGCCGTATTTCTCGGTAAGGCCGCCATCCCAATCCCAACGCAGCCCGGCGGTAAACGTGAGATTGGACCGGAACTGAAATTTGTCCTGCACATAGGCACCGGACTGGCCGGCTCGGTAGTAACGGTCGGCATTGCCTTGCAGAAATTTGGTGGTGGTGAAGTCGTCGTTCGTGTCGACGAATCCCTGAATGAACTGGGAAAAATCGGCGGAGGAAATAATGCCCTGGCCTGTTCTCCGATCACGCGCATCGAGCTGCGTGAAAGCATAGTTGCCGCCGAACATGAAGGTGTGTTTGCCGCGAATCCAGATCGCGTTAGCCGACGGCATGATGCGATTCTGAAAGACTCCGGTAAAAGCCCCCTGAGAGGCCGAGCCCTGGCCAATAACCAGAGGCTGCTGGTTGGCGATAGGGCACGGATTAGCCGCGTTACAGGTGGGGCCGACCCCGGTATTAGCGGGACCATAGATTCCAAAAGGATCGACGATGCTGATGCCGGGGAAAAACGAGGAGCCGAAGGTATTGATCGGCGCTGTCCCAGTGAGGCCGGCGAACGACTGCGGCGTGAACGGCTGCCCAATGGTGCTGTAGACCTTCTCCCGGAGAACACCCAGCACTTCCGTGATGCTTAGGTTCGGCCTGAGCGTCTGCGTATTCGTAATCGACGCGACTTGGCTGCCGGCGTCGAGCCGCTGCGGAAAGCCGGGGACGCCAGAGTACGCATAGGGGGCGACGCTCGGATCGTGCTGGTAGTAATACTTTGCCGACACTGTGTCTTTCGTGCTCTTGTTCCAATCGAGATTAGCGACCGCTTGATCGGAGATGAAGTAAGCGGTACCGGGGCTGATCGCGTTTTCCGGGAAGGTCGCGTCCGGCGTCTGGCCATCCGAGGACGGGATCAAATACTGGCCGTTCGGCAATTTGTACTGAAAGAGCGCAACGGCCGTGGGACTGACATCGCCGTTCCCAGTCAGACTGGTTCCCCAATTCGTGTTTGCAATCTGGGCGAGACCCTGCGGCGTGCGGTTGGAATCGGTCAGACCCGGAGGAACAATCAGGCGCGACAACCCGATATCCTGGTCGGAATCGTGAATGTGCTGATAGCTGATAAATCCGAACAGCTTGTCCTTGATGATCGGTCCGCCAAGCGTCCCACCCGCGGTGTAGCGATGCATCTCCGGATTCTTGTCGTACGAAGGAATATTCGGATCCTCCTTGTTGAAGAACGGCGCGGCATTGAGCGCATCGGTTCCGCGATGCAGATAAAGCTGGCCGTGGAACAGATTCGTCCCGGAAGTGGTGCTCATATCGATGTGGGCGCCGCTGGTCGCGCCTTGCTGCGCATCGTACATCGAAGTGTTCACGCGCAATTCCTGAACCGTTTCCGGGGCGGGTGTGGGCAATGCCTGTCCCACCGCGAGATAAACAGAGGCTGTACTCTGCACGGGTGCGGCGGTCGTGCTGTTCGGATTGGCCACGCCGGTGTTGTTCACAATACGGGCCGAGGCGACCTGGCTCGTGCTCTTGCCGTTAAACAAGTTGCTGGCGTCGACCCCGTTGAGCATGAAGCTGTTGCTAGTATCGCGCTGGCCATTCGCCCAGATCGGCTGGTTCCCGAGACCGCTGTTCACGCCCGTGCCGCCGGGAAGTTCGGCGTTCACGCCGGGAGAGAGAATGGCGAGTCCGGTGAAACTGCCGGTCGGGAGCGGGACTTCCTGAATCTGCTGTTCGTCCATCACATAGCCATTGGTCGTGTCAACCGCATTCATCAGCGGTTCCGCCTGTACCTCGACGACTGTCCCCACCTGGCCCACAGGCAGCACCACATTAATGGTTGCCGTGCGGTCCGCCTGCACGGTGACAGCGGGTATTTTCTGCGTCTGGAAGCCCTCGTGGGTGTAGGTCAGTGTGTAGGCGCCAATGGGCAGGTTCACGAAATCGTAGATGCCGTTCGCGTTGGTCTTCTGGGTACGCGTGAGTCTCGTCTGGTCGCCTACAACCGTTACGACGGTCTCCGGCAGCACGCTGCCCGTCTTGTCTGCAACCGAGCCGGTGATGCCTCCCAGCGTCTGCTGCGCACCGGCGTAGGGAGCAAGAGATGAGAGCATTCCCAAGGAATAGAAGGCGAGCAGAAGGAAAGTGATGTTCTTCATCATTGATGGCCTCATTATGAAGTTCTGAAAATAACTGACGAAACTACTTACCCGCAGTCGACACTTATGACCCGGTGAAACAATATTCGCGGCAAGGCTGGATTGCGCGCGCCTGCAGACGAGGGATCCGGCAGAAAAATTGATGGACTGAATGTACGTGAGTTGAGGCTGTAAGGACAAGGATGCCGTGCAGTGATAATTTCTTTGGCACGGATCAAAAACTTTTATGGCCGCGGGACGAACTTCCCGGCGTTTTCCCGCAGAAAGCTCAACGCGACTCCCTGCGCACTTCATTAAAGTTAAGGCTCTTGTGATCGGCGCAGCCGGAAGAAACGCCCTAGTCCTCAGCGAGCGCCCCTTGTCCCCGCCGCCGGCGAATCGCGAACCACAGAAGTCCCGCGGTCAGATACGCAAGGTAAACATAGGGAAGCTTGCCATAGGGCCCTTCGGGCACGGGGTAGAGATTCCCAACCAGCGCAAGTATCATCGCCGCGCCCGCCAGCCATGGAACGATTTGTGCTCCTGCGCGGTAAACATTGTGGGCGCGCAGGTAGCTTGGCAAAGCTAGACAAACTAGCGCATAGGCGATGATAAAACCGTAAGTCGCCAGTGAGCCCATCCATCCGTAGACATCCAGACCACTAGCGCCGCGGTATGCCAG
>JBEKOW010000189.1:0-8751 GCA_049521375.1 Terriglobales bacterium | reverse complement strand
CGCTGAAGCGCCGGGCTATTTTCAGGCGTCCCTCCGGGACACCGATGCGGATCAATACTCGCGGCCAATCCCGGATCGCTCACCTCTGGCACGGCTTTCGTCAAGGTTCTAGCGCGGCTTTAGTCAGCTTATGGCTCGGCTTTACCGCAACTTTCGGCTCGGCTTTAGTCAAGCTTCTGGCTCAACTTTCTGTCTTAGCTGATGACGCGAACGCTGCCTCTCCCACATAGTTCCTCGACCCTGGTGAGGAAATTGCGGTCTGGCATCACATTATAGCCTTCGGCTTCCATGACCACCATGAAATCGCCATCGCGCTCCAAGTCGAACAATACTTTGGCTTCTCCTTTGCGCTCGTGGAAAAGCGTGTGGAGCGCGTCGATGGTGCAGTCCGTGGCATTACCCAGAGGGACGCGAATGCGGAGAGCTTTGGGCAAGGGCACCTTCGCTTCGTCCAAGGGAATGATTTCGTTGGCGGTGACCTTGGGATTTGCGCCTTCTTCGATGCGGACACCGCCGCGAATCAGGACCGGGACTTCGAGTTTTACCTTCTCGGCCAGCTTGCGGTAGGCCTCGGGGAAGACCAGCAGCTCGACTTTGCCATGCATGTCTTCGAGCGAGGCCTGGGCCCAGAGTTCTCCACGGCGGGACTTGGCTACGCGGAGCCCTGAGATCAGGCCGGCGGTGGTGATGGTTTCATCTTTGTTGGTCGACTTTTTCATTGCCGATATGTCTTCGGTGGACAGGGCGTTCAGGTCGGTGAGCTTGTCCTGATATTTTTCCAGCGGGTGTCCGGTGATGAAGAAGCCCAGGACTTCTTTCTCGGCGGCAAGGCGAACCTGCTCGTCCCAGTCGGGGACGTTGGGGAGAACGTCGTTGGCATGCTCGGCGGGTTCGTCGGCGAAGACGCCAAAGAGGCCGTGCTGGCCGGATTCGGCATCGCGCTGGGATTTCTGGGCGCGCTCGATCGCCTTATCGAGGGCCTGCATGACCTGGGCGCGGCGGCCGAAGCAATCCATGGCGCCGCTTTTGATCAGGGATTCCAGAACGCGCTTGTTCAACAGGCGAAGGTCGACTTCCTCGCAGAATTCGTAGAGCGAGCGGAACGGGCGGCCGAGTTTCTTGCGCGCGGCTACGATCGATTCGATCGCGTTGCCTCCCACGTTCTTGACTGCGGCCAGACCGAAGCGGATGGCCTGCTCGTGGGGAGTGAAGTTGGCGTCGCTGATGTTGATGTCGGGGGGCTCGACGGCGATGCCCATTTCGCGGCACTCGTTGATGTACTTCACTACGCTGTCGGTGTCTCCGGTGATGGAGGTGAGCAGGGCGGCCATGAATTCGATGGGATGATGCGTCTTGAGATAAGCGGTGTGATAAGCGAGCAGCGCGTAGGCCGCGGAGTGCGACTTGTTGAAGCCGTATCCGGCGAACTGGGCCATAAGATCGAAGATCCGCTCGATTTTTTTGGGCGGGAAGCCGCGCTGGGTCGCGCCTTGCACGAAGCGCTCGCGCTGCTTGGCCATTTCTTCGGCATTCTTCTTGCCCATCGCACGGCGGAGGAGGTCGGCTTCACCGAGCGAGTATCCGGCGAGGCGGTTGGCTACCTGCATGACCTGTTCCTGATAGACGATTACGCCCAGCGTTTCCTGGAGAATTTCTTTGAGTTCGGGGAGTTCGTATTCGATCTTGCGGCGTCCGTGCTTGCGCTCGATGAAGTCATCGATCATGCCGCCCTGGATCGGGCCGGGACGGTACAGGGCGTTGAGGGCGGTGAGGTCTTCGATCGAGTTGGGCTGATAGCGGCGGAGAACGTCGCGCATGCCGGACGATTCAAACTGGAAGACGCCGGAGGTTAAGCCCTTGTAGAAAACCTTCTGGTATGTCTCGGGATCCTCGAGCGGGATCTCGTCGAGCACGACCGTTTTGCCTTTTTGCGCGAGCAGTTTGAGCGTGTCGTCGAGGATGGTGAGGGTGGTGAGGCCGAGGAAATCCATTTTCAACAGGCCCATCTTTTCGATGGCGACCATGTCGAAGGCGGTGACGATTTCGTCGTTTTTCGTTTTGTGGAGCGGGACTAGTTCGATGAGCGGGCGGGGAGAGATCACTACGCCGGCGGCGTGTACTCCGGAGTTGCGCACCATGCCTTCGAGTTTGCGGGCGGTATCGAGAAGCTGCTTTACCTGGGGATCTTTTTCGTAGGCATCCTGAAGGGCCACAGACTCTTTCAACGCGTCGTCCAGCTTAATGTTCAACGTGGTCGGGATCATCTTGGCGATGCGGTCGACGTCGGCATAGGGCATATCCATGGCGCGGCCGACGTCTTTGATGGCGGCTTTGGCGGCCATGGTGCCGAAGGTGATGATCTGGGCTACGTTCTCGCGTCCGTATTTTGCGGTGACATATTCGATGACTTCGCCCCGGCGATTCATGCAGAAATCGATGTCGATGTCAGGCATGGAAATGCGCTCGGGGTTGAGGAAGCGCTCGAAGAGCAACTCGTGCTGGAGGGGATCGATGTCGGTAATGCCCAGCGAATAGGCGACGAGCGCGCCGGCCGCTGAGCCTCGTCCGGGGCCGACGGGGATGCCTTTCTCGCGGGCGTGGCGAATGAAGTCCCAGACGATGAGGAAGTATCCGGGAAACTTCATCTGCTGAATGATGGCGACCTCACGCGAGAGTCGCTGCTCGTAGTCGGCGAGGGAGTGTTTGAGGCGATTTTGGGCGGAGAGCTTGCGCAAAACTTCCATGCGGCGCGCGAAGCCTTCGCGAGTGATGTGCTCGAAGTAACTGTCGGGGGTGAATCCGTCGGGGACATCGAAGTGCGGGAAGGGGCTGGGAACCTTCTCCAGGCGCAGGTTGCAGCGCTCGGCGATGGCCAGAGTGCGGGCGAGAACCTGCGGGGAATCCTTGAAGACGCGCAGCATCTCGTCAGCATTCTTGACGAAGAACTGGTTGCCCTCGAACTTCATCCGGTTGGTTTCCTGAATCGACTTTCCCATCTGGATGCAGAGCATGACGTCCTGTGCGTGAGCGTCGTCTTCGCAGAGGTAATGGCTGTCGTTGGTGGCGACAAGCGGGAGGCCGAGGTCTTTTTCGAGCTGGAACAATCCGGCGTGGATGCGGTGCTCCATTTCGAGGCCCTGATCCTGAATTTCGAGAAAGAAATTTTCCTTGCCGAAGAGGTCGGTATAGAAGGCGGCGGCAGAGCGAGCGGCATCGTAGTTCCCTTCCGTGAGGCGCTCAGCTACTTCGCCTTTGAGGCAACCGGAGAGGCCGATCAACCCTTTGGAGTGCTCCGCCAGAAATTTCTTGCTGACACGGGGCTTGTAATAGAAGCCGTGGAGCGAGGCTTCCGAGGTGATTTTGACGAGGTTGCGATAGCCTTCTTCATTTTCGGCGAGAACGAGGAGGTGGTTGTAGGTGTCGCCGTCGGGCGGCGTGCGGCGGATGTCGTGGTCGTCCTTTTTGCAGATGTAGAGTTCGCAACCGACGATGGGCTTGATTCCGACTTTGTTGGCCGCATTCACGAAGTGCACGGTGCCGAAAATATTGCCGTGGTCGGTCATGGCTACAGCGGGCATGCCGAGTTCTTCGACGCGATGGACGAGTTTCTCGACGTCGCAGGCTCCGTCGAGCATGGAGTAATCGCTGTGCAGGTGGAGATGGACGAATTCAGGCATTGGGCTCCATTTTACCGGTTGAATGGGGCGCCAGGAACTGGCAACTTATTCACAGGCAGAGGAAAAGCCGGCCGTGCATTCACCCCAGTGGTTGAAGGATTATTGAATGGGATGCGGGTTGCGGAAGGACTGAAGGGTGTGCGTAGAGCCCAGTCGTCCCTCCGGGACTTTATCCGACGGGGGCGAGTTGGTCGTCTAACCTTGTCCCACGCTTGATTCGAGCTGCGGAGCTTCCGATGGAAGTTATTGGCCGGAACTGGATTCGGGGAGGCGGAAATCTACTCCGCGGTCGTCGTTGGCTTTGATGGTGGCGGGGACGTCGAGGATCGCTAGCGGAACTTTTTCTATGCGCTGGGGAGTAAATACCCAGAGCATCTCGTCGACGATCGCGTAGTTTCTGATTTCGCGCTGGTGCTGGTCGCGGAAAATCAGGACCGTGGCGGGAGTGGTGTCGGCCTGCGCGGCTACGGGAGTTGGCGCGGCAGGCCGGGGACGGCGCACCGGTCCGGGATAGTAGGGCTGATCCTGTTCGCGGAGGGCCTGCTGCTCGTCGAGATTTTCGGCGTTCATGTCGGCGGCTTCGGCGCGTTGCTGGGCTTCGTCGGGGTCGTCGGAGTAGGTATCCCACCACCAGTAGGGATCGATGCCACCGTACGCATAGAGGCCGTAGTAGGGGTATCCGTACGGATAGCGGTAGCCGCGATAACCGTAGGCGGATCGTCTGGCGCGGACATAGGGGCCACCGCCGTAGGAGCCGGGCCTTGATCCGTAGCGCGAATAACTGGACGTGGCGCGCGCTCCGCTATAGGCCGAGGTATGGCCTACATAGCCTGCGTGTCCGGCGGAACTGACGTGGCTTGCTCCGCTGAAGCTCGAATGGCCTCCGCTGAAACCACCGTGGCTTCCGCCGGAGGCGTGGCCGCCGCCATGCTGGGCGCAGACAGGGATTACGCTGATTGCAAGGAAGAACGCCGCGAGGGTCAGAGGGCGACGCATGGACCCAGTATACGCCTGTTTCGGGGGAGTGGCGCGGGTGGCGGCGAGAGAATTTTTTGACCAGATATCTGGAACCGAGCCAGCAGCAGTGTTTCCCAGGCTAGACACAAGTTTTCAGAGTGGGTTGAGGGAATAGGGATCCTTCGACTGCGTTCGGCATTCGCCTCACTTCGCTCAGGATGACTCAGACCTAAATGGGAGAGTGGCGAAGGGAAAAGTCACACGATCTCAGGATGACTCAGTTCGACATGAGATGGCCGAGAAGTGAAAAAGTCACACGTTCCCAACGCAGGCTCTGGGGAATCTTCTGCGGCCAGTGAATTGATCGCCATCGCCACGGAATGCGGGTACCACGGTGGCTATTTTTTCTTGCTCTTCGCGGCAGGCTTCTTCTTCGACGCGGGTTTGGCCGCGTTTTTTGGGGCGGAGGGCTTTTTCGGTTGCGTGGGCTTGACAGGAGCCGCTTTGGCCGGGGGAGCAGGTTTCGCAGCGGGCGCCTTTGGTGCCGGAGTCGCTTTTGCTGCGGGGGCGGGAGCTGATTTTCCGGGCTTTCCTTCCGGCTTTGCGGGCACTGAGGCGGGTGAGGCCAAGGCCCGATTTTTGTCTTTTTCTTCTTCTTTTTCTTTGTCCTTGCCTTTGGCTTTGGATTTTTCCTTGCCAGCAGCGACGGCGGGCGCAGGGGCGGCGGCGGCTTTCGCTCCTCGACCACGTTTGCTTGGCGGCGGCGGTGGCGGTGGTGGTGGTGGTGGAGCTAGCGGCTTCAAGAACTTGAGGGTTTCGGTGCGCGAACGCAGCTTGCCATCCAGCAGCAACATGAAAACATCATTGGCGATCTTGGGATATTCGGGGAGCTGCGGGGTGATGTGCAGCTCCGTCATCTCGAGCAACGGAATCTTCTGCTGCACCTGACGCCATTTGGTGAAGAAGTTCTTGATCTTCAGGGCAACCGCCTGCTGGCGCGCGGTGACGGCGAGGAACAGAACCATCTCGGGCCGGGCATTTGAGAGCAATTGCCAGGTGCGTGAAGGCGTGGCGGCTTCCTTGCCGGACAAACGCTTGGCCAAATCACGAGCGTTGTCATCGAGATCCTTCCACGCAGCGACCAGATCCTTGCGTGGAATCGCGCGGCGGAGGTCGGCAACATCCTTGTCGCCGAGGCGCTCGGTGAGGAAATGCAGGACGGCTGCGGCAGTGTCGGGCGCATAGCCGAGTTCGTTCATCTGCTGGCGGGTTTTCATGAGCGCGCCAAGGCCAGCGGAGTCGACTTTGGCCGTGCTCCAGTGAGAGTTGAGAACCTTCAGCCATCCCTCTTTTTCGTAGGCCTTGAGGACGGCTAGGGGATCATCTTCATAGGCGAGCTGTTCAATCTCATAGCCGATGCTCGAACTTCGAATGTGCTCGATGTAGCCGTTTTCCTTGCCGGACTCAAAACGGGCCTGCGTGCGCTCTTCGAGCGGCCAGTGAAAGCGCGTGCTGAAGCGAGTGGCGCGGATCATGCGCGAGGGATCTTCGAGAAAGGCGTAATTGTGGATGACGCGGATGAGTTTGGCTTCGATGTCGGCGGCGCCATTGAAGGGGTCCATCAGCAGGCCGCGGGAACCTTCGTTGAGCGAGAGCGCCATGGCGTTGACGGTGAAGTCGCGGCGGCGGAGATCTTCGATAATGGTGGCGGGAGCGATCTGGGGAGGCTTGCCGACCTTATCGTGGGTCTCGGAGCGGGCCATTTCGACTTCGGCGCGAACACCTCCCGGGAAAGTCAGGAGGAGGGAGCGCAGGTCGGTATCGGCGTCGCCAATGACGGCACCGGCGCGCTCGAGATCCTTTTGGAGTTTGAGCGCGTTGCCTTGCACGGTGAAGTCCAGATCGCGGATGGGAAAACCGGTGATGATGTCCCGGACCGCGCCACCGGTGAGGTACACGTTCATCCCGGCCGCTTTGGCGGCGTCTACAACCGATGAAACAGCCTTTTGTTGGTCCGGGAGAAGCCGGGTTTCCAGGGTATAGATGTAATCGGCCATGCCTTCCTAATCGTCATGCCCTGGCTGGATTCGGGCAATATTCACAAGATTTCCACAGAGGAGCGCGCCGATGCGAGGGGCCCTTTTGCGCGTACGGAATCTAACTCGCTCTGTACATTAGACTTATACTGCAAATCCTTAATTCCGGCAAGCTACACAAAATAGCACAAGGTTTACCGTTTGGCTACTGTCAAGGGACATTCTGTCCGATTGGTGGCGGAAAATGCGAAAATCGCTGACAGGAGCCTTATTCCCGGGCGGAATTTTCGCAGCACCGGGCGGTGATGGCCACCCAGCCTCCATGTCTTCGACTCACAAGAAAGTTATCGTGCGCAAGCTGGACCGCGACTCGATCAATGGACACGTCGCCCCGGCGAACTTTGTGGTCGAGGGCAAGTTGGAGTTGCTGAATACGTCCGGGAACGTGGTGGCGATCGACCTGCGGGACATCAAGGCGGTTTATTTCGTGCGCGAATTTTCGGATGCCGATCCGATGCTGCGCAAGACATTCACTACGCGTCCGCGGACCGAGGGGTTGTGGGTGCGGCTGCGGTTCAAGGACAGCGAAGTGATCGAAGGGATCCTGCCGAATGATCTGACGCAAAATCCCGCGGAGGGATTTCTGCTGAACCCTCCAGACCTGCGGTCGAACACGCAGCGCATTTTTGTGCCGCGGGAGGCGTTGAGTGCGCTCACGGTGCTGGCGGTGGTGGGAGCGGGGCCCGGGCGGCGCAAAGGCGCGGATACGCGGCAGGTTGGGTTGTTTGAGGGGTAAATCCGCGGTCATTTGAGGTGTCCATGACATTGCTTGAGAGCGAGCGGTCATTTCCCCACGGTTCGACCTTTCTTTGCCGCCAGATCGAGTTAAGGCCATGCGGATTGCTAAGTCAATCGGTTTTCGGATAGGGGATTCTTTCGTCGCGGTGTGACCCGTCGGCGAGGCAATCCGGGCGAGTACCCCCCTCTCGTTCGATCTATTGGAATCAATACTTTAGCGGTCGATTCCCGCTACATCCTTGAATAATAATGGTTTACGCTGATTTATTGAAAGCAAAGGAGTTACGGTGATTTAGGGGGCTAAGTGCTTTAGAATGAATGGCCCCTTATTACCACTTAGTTACCTACTCATCTCAAGATATTACATTTAAAAGACTTAGATGGAAATGGCGAATTTCGTTCTATGGGTCGGAGCGCTATAGCGGTTCCGGACCGGGGTGGTGTGGGTGACAAAACCCAGACATCGCGAAGTGCGCGACGTCTGGGTATCATCATTTTTCGGCTTTCGGCTTTGGACTTCGACCTCCAGAAAAGTGTTGTGCGCAGGGGGCCTTCGACTCCGCATGATCATCGCTTCGCGACGATCATGCTTCGCTCAGGAAGACTTCGCGCCTATAGCCTGGGCTGGGGCATTACAATTCCGACAGGTTATTTCAACGGGTCATCCTAATGAAGCTTGCGGAAATTGCTGGTGCGCTTGGGGCTCGGCTGGAAAACGCTTCTCCCGATGCCGAGATCTCGGGGGTCTGCGGGATTGAGCAGGCCGGGCCGGGACAACTTACCTTTGTTCACAATCCCAAGTACATCGGGGCCGCGAAGACCACCAGGGCGACGGCCGTAATCGTCGATGAGAAGTTTCCCGCCATCTCTGCGGGAATGCTGCGGACGGACAATGCCTATCTAGCCTGGGCCAAAGCAGTGGAGCTTTTCTACCAGCCGCCACGGTATGCTCCCGGGATTCATGCTACGGCGGTCGTGCATCCTTCGGCAAAGATCGGCACTAACGCTCACCTTGGACCTTTTGTGGTTATCGATGAAGAGGTCGAGATTGGGGACAACGCGGTGCTGCTGGCGCACGCGGCGATCTATCGCGGAGTCAAGATCGGCGACAATTTTCTTGCGCACACGCATGTGGTGGTGCGCGAGTTCTGCCAGATTGGCAACAACGTGGTGCTGCAGAATGCGGTGATCATCGGGTCGGACGGGTTTGGCTTCGCCAAGGAAGCTTCAGGGCGCTGGCACAAGATCGTTCAGTCGGGGAATGTGGAGATTGGGGACGATGT
>JBEKOW010000188.1:0-8961 GCA_049521375.1 Terriglobales bacterium | reverse complement strand
ATTAGGGCCGTTTCGCGTAATCCGAAACGGCCCGCAACCATCCTCATCCGGATGAGTCTAGTGGTGCTCCATGTCGTGATGGTCGTCATGCCAGTTGCAACGCCGCCTGACTTCGTCCAGCTCCGCGCGCCGCTTTTCGGCCTGCCGGCTGTGTTCGCCATGTTTCGCCACAGCATCGCGCAGCCTGTCCTCAGCCTTGTGAATATCCCTGTCGCACTTGTCGTCTGCCCGCGCTGGCAGCGACGAACCCACCAGGCCGACAATCGTTAGCACTGCGACGCAAAGAATCCTGATCGGACGCTTCATCTTTAAATTCTCCTGGAAACTTGATTGAGTCCCACACAACGCTCCGCGTGGATGCCCTGCCAAAACGTCAAAGTTCGATGCGGAGTGCCAGCCTCATGTTGTATTCAAGTTTTCCGAAGACGTCAAGCGTACGCGAGCGTACAAGTACGGAGAAGCGTATCGGACCATTTCCCCACAAGTTTATCGACAGAATTTCCTTTTCTGTCCGGTCCAGTAGGCTTAATCACAGCTCTGACACCTGAGAGCACTCCTACTCCTCGCGCCGCACCACCGCATAGTATCCGCTGCGCGACTGGATCTTGTACTCCCCCTGCTTCGACTTGATTTCGACCTTGCGAAAGCCCCCATCCCGCACCGTATTCGTGGGCGTGTACCCGATGTTGTACTGGCTCCGAAGTTCCTGGGCAATCTGGTCAAAGGCCTGGCGCAGCTTGTCGATTTTGTTCCCGACTTCGATTACGCGCCCTCCGGTTTCCTGGGTTAACTTTTTCATCTCGGAGTCGCCCGAATATCCTCCGCCAAAGCCATAAAATCCGCGGTCCGCGATCAGCAGCACGTAGCAGATGGCGTCGGCTTTCTGGGCCGCCTCGATCGCGTCTTTTATTTTCAGCTTGCTCCCCTCGTCTTGGCCGTCGGTGAGTAGCACCATCGCCTTGCGGCCCACCTCGTGGCTCAACTCGTCGTGCGAAGCCAGGTAAACGGCGTCATAAAGCGCGGTGCCGCGAGGCCCGCTGGCAGAACACGGAATCGGCCCCTGCGGCCCAATCGGGCCTCCCGCGCAACTGACGCCGCCCGTGTTGATTCGGGCCTCATTCAGCGCATGGCGGAGCCGGCTCACCGAGTTCGTAAAGTCCTGCAGCAAGTTGATGTCGACATCAAAGCTGATGACAAACGCTTCATCTTTCGTGCGCAGAATGTTTTCCAGGAACGATGCCCCAACCTCCTTCTCCATGTCGAGTACGCGCTGCTGGCTGCCGCTCGAATCGATCAGGATGCCGAGCGTCAGCGGCAGGTCCGATTCGGCCTTGAAATACTTAATGCTCTGCTGCTTGCCATCCTCGAAGATGTCAAAGTTGTCCTTGTTCAGATTGGGGATCAGCGCCCCGTGCTTGTCTTTGACGTTGAAGAAAAGCTGCACTACTTCAACGTTAACCTTCAGGGTGGTCGTCGTGTCATCCGTCTGGCTTTGCGCCTGATCGCCACTGAGCTTGACGGGGGAAGACGGAAGACTCTGGGCGTTCGCACCCAGCGACAAGGCGACTGCAAGAATGACGAAGACCGCCGGAGAGAGGTCGGGCTTGTAACTTAATTTAGGCATCAGCATTTTTTTCCGATACTTGCTAGTTTATCCTGTAAAGGGGCTGTAGCGGTTAGATGCACCAACCCGGCGAAAACGGGCATCTCAATTTGGTGAGAAACCAGGGGATGGCCTGCCAGACAATGTGACGTCACCCGATTCAGTACACAACGATTCGACGAAGACAAACAAACGCAAAACAGAGCCACGAAAGACCGAGGGTTCCCTGATGGCCGCAGGCAGGAAGATTAGCATCATACTGATTCTGGGGCTGAGCCTGCTTTTGACCGGCGGCCTGCCCGCACAGCAACAACCGCCCGGCGACATTCCCGACGCGCCGTCGGCAACGCGCCCTATTCCGCCGCCGCCTGAACCTAGCCCGCGCGAACAGGCCAACCAGCCCGACTCAACGCCGCCCGATACGACCGGCAACGGCGTCACCACCGGATCGCATGACCTGCCCCATTCCGCAAACGATGTTCCGGAATCCAGTTCCCGGCAACCCCCCACATCGGACTTCGGCCAGTCCGCTCCGCCGCCGCCCATGCCTCCCATAAAAACCGTCCCTGCCGGCAGCGTGCCCAAAGACAAGGACACCGGAGAAGACGTTGGCTTCACCATCAGAACAACCGCCAACCTAGTTCTGGTTCCGGTAACGGTAAAAGACCACGACGGCCGCATGGTAAATGGGCTTCAGCCCAATGATTTCGTGGTCCTCGAAAACGGGCAGAAGCAAACGCTCAAATTCTTTACCAGCGATCCGTTTGCCCTTTCGGCTGCCGTGATCATCGACCTTGGCATGCCCGACGTGGGCGTACAAAAGGTGCAGCAAACCCTGCCCGCTCTGGAAGGCGCCTTCAGCCAGTTCGACGAAGTCGCGATTTACACGTATAGCAGCACCGTCGGCCGCTCTACGGACTTCACCCGAATCGGCCAGCAACTCACCGCAACCCTGAACCAGATCAGGAGCTACCGCGGCACCAACAACGGCCCTCCCGTCACCAGCGGCCCTCTTGGACCGCAAGGGCCGATGATCAACGGGCTTCCCGTCGATACCCCGATCACCCCGATTAGCACCCCTCCCAAGGTTGCCCACGTGTTGAATGACGCCATCCTGATGGCCGCGCGCGACCTCGCCAAACGCGATCGCACCCATCGGAAAATTATCTTCATTATCAGCGACGGTCGCGAACAAGGCTCGACCGCCAGTTACAAGGACACCCTCAAAGTGCTCCAGACGCAGCAGATCACCGTCTACGCCGTCGGACTCGAAGGCGCCGCCGAACCTGGCTACGGCACGCTCGAGCGTATCCACCTGCCAAAGACGCGCGGCCTGCTCGGCTACGGCGACATCCTCCCGAAGTATGTTTCGGCGACCGGAGGCGGCACCGTCTACAACGAACTCACCGAATCCGCCATCGAGCGCGCCTACAGCGCTGCCATTGGAGATTCCCGCAACCAGTACACCCTCGGTTACAGTAGTAAGGGCATAGGTGGTTACCGCCAGATCGAGGTAAGGGTCCGTCGTCCCGAGGTAAAAGTCTACGCCAGGGATGGATACTATCCGCTTCCAACCGCCCGCTAGGAGGGGACGGCCTGATCCGTGCGGTGACGGGGCCCCGGTGCGTACCTCCGCGCGTGCCGTAACCGGGGTAACCAGCAACCCCACCATTGGGTGTGGTATAAGAATCAGCAGGATAAGATACTGCAAATTGTGAGCGAGAGGACTTCCACGTTGAGGGAGAGGTTCGCAAGGGCTTTTTTCGCGGGAGTTCCTGAGGAAGCCTTTTGAGTTTCATCAACTTCGCAGCGCGCGAGATTAACTGCAAGATCGTCTACTATGGCGCCGGATTAGGCGGAAAGACGACCAACCTGCAGTTCATCTTCCAGAAAACCGCGGAACAGCAAAAGGGCAAGATGATCTCGCTCGCCACCGAGACCGATCGCACCCTCTTCTTCGACTTTCTGCCTCTCGACCTGGGAACAGTCCGCGGCTTCAAAACTCGCATCCATCTCTACACGGTTCCAGGCCAGGTCTTCTACGATGCCAGCCGCAAACTGATTCTGCGCGGCGTGGACGGCGTAGTATTCGTCGCCGACTCCCAGCAGGAACGCATGGACGCCAACGTCGAAGCCCTCGACAACCTGATGTCGAACCTCAAGGAGCACGGCTACGACTTCAATAAGATTCCCTACGTGCTGCAACTCAACAAGCGCGACTTGCCCAATATCCTCTCGGTCGAAGCACTCTCCAAAGAATTGCGGAAAAAGAACGAACCGGTCATCGAGTCAGTTGCCTTCCAGGGCGTAGGCGTATTCGAAACGCTAAAAGAAATCGCGCGCCAAGTGCTCACCGAACTGAAGCAGAGCGGGTAGGGCAACTAACGCACGTGAAACACGGAAACCGTTAACTTTCCTTTAGCGACTTCGGCCTTTCGCCACGAGCTTTTGTCATTCAATGCCACCCAGCGGCGCTCTTCGGTCCGGTAATGCCAGTCCTTGTCATTCTGAAAGAAAATCTGGAGGCTCTTACCCTCAATGATGTTCAAAATGCTGTCGTCGTGCGAATTGCGTTCATCAAAATCCGTAGAAGCCCGCTGTCCCATCTCTGAGTAGATTTCATGGAGTTCGAAGAGAAGTTGGTTGGTACCCTCATCGATCGCCTCGGCATTCAAGCCGATCCGCCGTGCCTCGCGCAGCATGATGGGATAGCTATGCGACGGATAGGTGGAATTGAGAATATTGCTAATTCTTCTGGCCTTCTTTGCGTCCTTGAGATGAAACGACAGAATCTCAACGCAGAGCTTGGTCGACAACGCGCTGGCGCGATCGACCGCGCCGATAACCAGTGGATGCACGTGCTGAAAGAGCGATGCAAATGGATTGGATGATTCCTTGTCTGCTTCCTTCTGCCACAACCGAACAACTCTTTGTAATTCATCCTGGCTCACACGGACACGATTGTTGTCCCGGTCGATCGGAGATAGATCGTGCGTCAGCGAGGTGTCTACGGCCGAGAGTTGTGCGAGAGGCCCCATCAAGATCTTGTCGGCGCCCAGAACGAGCATCGTGGCAGCCGACGCACATTCGAGTGGCACCAGGACCGTCAGTCGTCCGACGAACTGGCGCAGAAGATTGACCATTCTCAAAGCTACCTCGCCAGATCCTCCGTCCGATCGTACGAAGAACGACAGCCGGTCAACCTTTCCGATGCTACGGAGAATGCCGTAAAGCCCGATAACGTCACTGCCGCAAATAGAGCCGTTGGTTGAGTTCCAGTAGGTCAGTACGCGTTCACCGAGTCGAGTTTCAATCTGTTTAAGGACCCGCTGCGTTTTTTCGAAGAGAATCGGCGGGAGATTCCGTTTTTTGCGATCCGGCCTTTGCGCACCTGCGGGTTGCCCAACCATAGGGATGAAAGTCTACTACAACTAATAAGTAGCGCCCTTCCATCGGACCACCAGACCAGTTAGACGTGGAAGATGACCCATGCCCGCCTAGCCCTCTCATACTTCTAACGTCTCCGACAACTCTTCCCACTCCCCCATCAATTTCTTCAGATCGCCCTTGCGCGTTTCCAGTTCCAGTGACTGGCGCTGCATTTCCTCCGCGCTGACAAAAGATTGCAACTGAATCTCGATCCTCTCAATCACCGCTTCCATCTCCGAGATTTCTTGCTCTATTTCGTGCAGCCGGTCTTCCATCTGCTTGCGCTTGATCGGATTCAGCCGCTTCGCCTTGGGATCGCCGGCCTCCGCAACCGAGCCAGCATGATTACCATTCGTGGGCTGCGGCAAGCCGGCCGTCTTTGCCGTGTCTGACTGAAGCTTCGCCGCTCCCCCTTGTTTCCGCCACAAATAGTCTTCGTAATTCCCCGGATAGTCTTTGTCGGTATATTTCTGCGCGATGAGGTATTCGGCGGCGGCGATGAAGTCATCGAAGACGTTTTGTTTCTTTTCAAGCATGCCGGCTCGGTGCCAGTCTTCGCCGAATTCGGCGCCTCCGCGAAGGTTCGCGACCGCGTAGACGCCGCCGTGCTCCATCCAGAGATAGGAGCCGCGGCCGAAGGCAGGACTGAGAGAAACGTTAAACCCGCCGTAGGCGGTAAGCAGCAAGGGATTCTTGCCGTTCTTGACCAGTCCCTTCTTGCTGACGATGAACATCGGGACTTTCGTGCCATCTTTCGACTTGTACCACTCCTGACTAACGTCGTAGGCGCTCGGATCGATGGAGGGCGCGTCGACCTTGGTCCAGAGCGAGCTTGCGCCGGAGGTCAGGTCGTAGCGGTAGATCGACGGGGGAACCGTGAAGGACTGGAAGGCAAAAAAGATCTCATTGCGATCATAGCGGGCGCTGGCGCTGAAGACGTTGCCAAGGGCCGGCATCGGGATGTCAGCTAATTTCTTGCCGTCGAGCGAGAAGATCTTCAATTCCGATGCTACGTTGTGCTCGTATTGAGTAAAGAGCTTGCCCCCAGCCACGCTCGCGCCTTGCAGCACGGCGTCGGACTGAGGTATCAGTTCCTTCCAGTTTTCGCGTTTGGCGTTTGCTGCTTCGGTCACGAAAACGCGGTAATGCGGAGCATCTTCATTGGTGGTGATGTAGAGCTTGCCCTGGAAAAAATCGCCTCCGTAGAAAAAGTTCTTACCGGTGGTGATTTCGACGGGCGGAGTTTTTGAGTGCAGATCCTGCAGATAGAGTTCAGTTTTGGTCCAGCCTTCTTCGACAGTGATGAGAAGCCAGCGGCCGTCCTTGGAGAGAGTAACGTTGGGAATATTTTGGGGATTGCGCTTGTCTTCGAAGATGAGAGGGTCTTGGGTGGGATCGCTCCCGAGTTGATGGAAAAAGACCTTGACGTGGTAGACCTCTTCGCCCGCGGGGACGTCTCCCTTTTTCGGATGCCGGGTGTAGTAGAAGGCCGAACTGTCGTGCAACCAAGCCAGACTGGAGAAGCGCGTGCGCTCGATGGCATCGGGCAGAATCCGGCCGGTCGCGGTTTCGATCAGATGGAGCGTGCTCTCTTCGGACCCGCTGGGCGAGGTGCCATAGGCGACGTACTTGCCGTCTTCCGAGAGATACCACCAGTCGAGAGCAACGGTTCCGTCGCTCGATAGTTTATTGATGTCGAGCAGAATGCGGTCCTGGCCATTGATGCCCTCGCGAACATACAGGACGGGCTGATTTTGGCCGGCGTTGCGACGGGTGTAGACATAATACTTGCCTCCCATGTGCGGCACGTCGACGGTGCCGATGGACAGCAGTTGCGTGAGGCGGGCCTTGATCCGGTCGCGTCCCGGGAGGGGATCGAGGAGGGAACGGGTGTAGGCCATCTCCTGGTCGACGAAGAACTGGGTGTCGGGATCGCTGGAATTTTCGAGATAACGGTAGGGATCAACGATTTTGTGCCCCTGAACCGTGTCTTCAACCGGAGCCACTTTGGCCTTTGGCGGACCGGAAGGAGAAGCCGCATCTTCCGCGCTGGCGGTCACGAACACAGCGGCACCGGTAAGAAGAAAAAATGCAGTCAGCAAACGCGAACCTCCTCGCATGGGACTTTCACCTCGGTCGTGGACGGAGTACCGAAGGATAGGGTAGCAGAAGAAAACGGAGGGAAGCCGCACGGGATTGGTTGGTTACCATCGGAGGAGATCGCAGGTTCCCATCAAGCGCGCGCTCTGTTATGATTTTGTCGGTATCTGCAAACGATATCGGCACAGAAGGTCGTGCTCTCACTCCTCAGTAGCTCAATGGCAGAGCATCCGGCTGTTAACCGGAGGGTTGTAGGTTCGAGTCCTACCTGAGGAGCCATTCTTTTGCCCCCCATAAAACCTGCCTATTTTTGACTTCATTTCTCAATTGTCCTAGAATTGTACTAGCCTTCCGGGCTGGTAAACCCAATGGAGATCACGATTTGGCGACGCCATTCGAAGGATTGCCCCGATAGGGACGACCGCTATGCACCCCGTTGCGGCTGCCCATTAGCCTTCCAATTCAACTGGATTCAGGCTTCAACGACATTTGACAGTAAGAAGCTAAAGCGAGGGCAGAACAAGTGGTCTGCCAACACCCGATCAATGTCGGAGGCGCAGAGGAACGCTAGGAGACTGGAGAATGATTTAGAAGACCTGCTCCAAGGCAAGCAAGTCCGTCCTGGCATCGCGGTCGAAACGGCTATCAAGGAATGGTGGCAGTTCCGTGAGAAGAGTGGCCTGGGCAACACTAAAGCAAAGTTGATGGGACAGAAGCTTATCGACTGGTGTCAAGAGAACGACGTGCTACTCATAACAGCCTTCACTACGGACAGGGCGATGAAGTTCCGAATGTCGCTACCGTTTCGTACCGGGGACTCGAATAGCTTGAAAGTCCACTGGTCAGTCATCGGTGGCTTCTTTTCCTGGGCCGTCGGCATGGGGTACATCGACAAAACGCCCATTCCAAACGCCCGACATTTCCCGCAGTTCAAGATCGTCGTCAAAAAGAGGGAAGTGAAGCCACCGACCGCAAAACAGGTCGAGAACGTGCTTGCCGTCGCAACTGGACGGGTGAAGGTGCTCTGCGAACTGATGCGATGGTCGGCTCTGTCGCTCGTTGACGCCCAGAAGTTCGGGATGTCGCGAGAGGACGCAGAGAAGTTTGGGTTGTCTCAACCGGAGCGCCGCCCGGTCCTGGAGGACGGCACTCTCGTCCGTGGCAACCGCACAAAGACGAACGAACGCTACCGCGTCCGCATCCCGCAGCGACTTGCCGAGCAACTCAAGGCGCTGGGCAACCCTGCTTTTCCCGGCACGTACCGTGAGTGGCGTGAGCGGTGCTACAAGGTGTTCAAGGATGCAGGGGTGAAAATGACGCCGCACGGTTTTCGGCACTTCCGCATCAGCGAGTGGCTATCGCAGGGAGTGCGCCCTGAAGACGTGGCTGCATATGTCGGCACCTCCCCGAAGGAAATTGGTGAGACGTACCACCACTGGATTAAGGAGTACGAAGATAGGCTTGATGATGTCCAACGTCAGGCGTTTTCTGTAAAAAGCGCAAAGGTAGATACCGTCACCTGCCTATACCCAGATCCGGATGGCCGGATGTGGATTGGTGGTGTCGGCACGGTGGGCTACCTGCAGGGAGGCCGCTATTTCGCATTGGCCATACCGTCAGATCCAGAAAAACTGGTCGGTCCTAGCGAAACGCAGGCAATGACTAGGGGGCCCGGCGGCGATCTCTGGATCCAGATTGATGGCCGCGTCCTTACGCGGATTCACGATAGAGTGTGGCAGCCTGACAGCATTCCATGGCTTCAGACCGGGAACGCGGTGACACTGGTTACAGATCATAACGGTCGTGTTTGGGCCGGGTATATGAAGAAT
>JBEKOW010000187.1:0-8808 GCA_049521375.1 Terriglobales bacterium | reverse complement strand
TGGCTCCGGTCGGCGCTGGATGCTGAACGACGTCCGGGCAGCGATTATGGCGGCAACGGAAGATAGCCAAACCGCCTTCCGGGTAAAGACGGCCCCTCAGCGATTGAAGCTTGGGCGGCCGAAGCCGGTCGCAGTGGGTTCAACCTCTGCGCGCGTCGCGCGCGTCCAACTTTGGCCATGGACGGCGGAAATCAGTTTGCTCCGGCGTGGCTTGTGGCCCGGACCGCGGGTAGGCATCGAGCGGCAATCGCGATTCCGGATTTGGCGTTCGCGACGATGGTTTGATTTGCCCGAGCCTTTGCGGGTCGACGCGGATTTGCGGCCGGGGCGACAGCAGATTCTCCGCAGCCCGGTTTACCGCATGCTGGTGGCGTCCCAGCAGACGCCGTGGACCGGGCACGGGCGCGAGTTCGAGCGCTTGCGGGAATATCAGCCCGGCGATACCTACTCGGAGGTTGCCTGGAAATCGACGGCACGCCGGGGTGCTCCGGTTACACGGGTTTTCCAGTGGGAGCAAAAGCAGGAAGTGTATTTTGTCGTGGATCAATCGCGGGTATCGGGGCTTGCCCTCGATGGTTCGACGGGCCTGGAGAGCGTGGCTTTACCAGCGCGCGCAGCGCGACGGATGCTGGATCTCGCGGTTGAAACGGCGCTGGCCGGCGCGACTGTCGCACTGGAACTGGGCGACGAATTTGGATTGGTCACTTACGCGGATGGAGCGAAGTCCTGGTTGCGCGCGGGAAGTGGTCAATCGCAGTTCCACCGGTTTCGTGATTGCCTGCTGAATATCGAGCCTTTGCCAATGAATGCGGATTACGAAACGTTGTTCAGCGACCTTCGAGCCCGGCTGCGGAGACGGGCCCATCTAGTGCTGCTGGCGGATCTGACCGAGCGCTCGATTTCGGACTCGTTGCGGCGCGGCGTGGGCTTGCTCCGCTCCTCCCATGCGGTCCTGATGACAAGCATCTTGCCGGATCATGTGCGGCCAGCCTTCCCCTCAAGGGAGGCTTTGAATACCGATCACGATGTATACCGGGCGCTCGCGGGTGATAGAGAACACCAGCGACTGGGCTCTTTGGCACGGCAACTGCGCCAATCGGGTGTCCAGTTGCGGTACGTTCCCGCGGAGAAGTTCCTGCAAACTGCGGTGGAGGGATATCTGGAAAACAAGCGGGAGCAACGGCTGTGATTTTGGATCTCGAACGATTTCAGGCGCAGGCGCGGCCACGCTGGCGCGAACTCGAATCGCTGCTGGCGGCGTTGGAAGGCCGGCCGGACCGGCGGCTGAATCCAGCAGAGGCCGAACAGCTGCAAGAACTTTACGTCCAAACAGCCGCGGATCTGAATCGTGTCACACACGGTGCGTTGGCACACGAGCTAAAACAGTATCTCGAGCGACTCGTGGCGCGAGCTTATGCGGAACTATATTACGTTCCGCCGATGCGCTCTGAAATCTGGCAACCGCGGCGCTGGCTGAGGATCTTCACAGCGTTCCCCGGAGCCTTCCGGCGGCAGGCCCGCTATTTTGCGCTAGCTGTGCTAATTACTCTGCTAGGTTGCGCCTTTGGCGGACTAGCGGTGCGCTACGATCCCGTCTCCGTGGATGTGCTGCTGCCGGCTGATTACTTACGCAATCCGGGCCTGCGCGTGCAGGAAGAGGAGCGAGGTCAGGGACGGCACCGGAACTCCGCGCAGACCGAAGCAGCATTCTCGGCGCAACTGATCAGGCACAACATCCAGGTGGCATTGCTGGCAGCGGCGCTCGGGGTAACGTTCGGCATAGGCACGGCACTCTTGCTCTTCGAGAATGGCGTACTGCTCGGGGCAGTCGCGGTTCATTACACACGGCAGGGCTTCGGACTGTTCATGACGGCTTGGCTCTTGCCACACGGCGTATTTGAGATTCCCTCGATCTTGATCGCGGGTCAGGCTGGCTTTTACCTGGCGCGCCTGCTTTTGCGCCGGCGAGAGGATCGCAACGTTCGACAAGCGATGCGGGAATGGCTGGTGCTGGTCGCGGGGCTGGCAATGATGCTGGTGTGGGCCGGATTCATGGAAGCTTTTTTTTCTCAGCATCACGCGCCCGTTCTGCCCTATGGGTTCAAGGTTGCGGTTGCCGCAGCGGAACTAGCGCTGCTAACGATCTACTTACTAATGATCGGACGAAGAGGAATTGGCACGGAAGCGTACCCCGGGGTTCCTTCGGAGAACGGATGACGGTTACTCCGCTAACCCGCGCATCGACAGCGTCCGAACTGACCATTGCGACGCCGGAGGGCGTCCTGTTCCGGTTGCCTTTGGCCGGGCCCGCGTCCCGGCTTTACGCCATGCTTGTTGATGCCACTATTGTGTTGGGCACGGTTAACGGATTAGGGCTGCTGGTCTATTGGATTTTCTCCAAAGCTCCAGGTTTTGGGGTCATGGTGATCACGCTCGCCGAGTTCGCGATCGGATTTGCCTATAGCGCGTGGTTGGAGGGGCACTGGAACGGGCAGACAATTGGAAAGCGCCTTTTCCATTTGCGCGTGATTGACCAGGATGGTCTTCCGCTCCGGATCGAACAGGCGTGGGTTCGGAATTTAATGCGGGTTTTTGACGTGCTGCCATTCGCCTATCTGGTCGGCGGACTCTCCATGTTGACCAGTCCCCTGATGCAGCGCTTTGGCGACCGAGTGGCGGGAACGCTCGTGGTCCGCCAAACGCCACTGGCTGGGCCCGGGGAAGAATTCTGGATGCGGCAAAAGTACAACTCCTTCATCGATTACCCTGCAATCGCGATGAAGCTTCGGAGGGCCGCGACGCCGGAGCTCGCATCTCTGATTCAGGATGCACTGCGGCGCCGCAATGACCTGGCCGCTTACGCGCGGCGAGAAATCTATCGCGAACTGGCCGCATATTTGCAGAGCGAACTCTCCCCATTCCCCGACGAATTGCTTGAGAGGCTCAGCGATGAACAGTATTTGATTAACGCTTCAGGCATCTTGTTCGGAGATACACGGCCGTCGCGCGGTCGGGGTTGACAACTGGCGATTTGCCCTCTGCGACTGGTCGCTTTCAAGCTAATCGAGAGCGATCAGAAAAAGAAATTTCTTCTGCCGACTATAATTTGCGCGTACGTCTGGCCCACGCTATTCGGCCAGTAAAATCGTCTCCTTGGGAACGAACCGTCGATGAAAGAACAAAATTTCTGGCTGGAAACAACCACCATCCCTCCTGCGGAGGCGTCGCGTCCCTTTCCGGACAGCGTTGAGGTTGCTGTGGTCGGGAGCGGAGTCACTGGGCTTTCGGCGGCGCGCGCCTTGGCAAAACGAGGGGTGCATACGGCGGTGTTGGAGGCCGAGACTTTCGGCTGGGGCGCCAGTTCCCGCAATGGCGGGATGGTTCTTACGGGAATGAAACTGCCCGTTCCCACGCTCATCTCGCGTTACGGACGAGAGAGGGTTCGGCGGATGTACGCGGCATCGCTGGCATCGATTGATTGTGTCGAGCAAATCGTGCTGGAAGAAAAGATCGAGTGCGATTTTTCTCGCTGCGGTCACCTTGAAGTGGCGTGCAAGCAGGGGCACTTCGACGGCTACGAGGAATCGGCGCGGCTGATAGAAAGAGAATTCAATCACAAACTGCGCATCGTGCCGAAAGCAGCGCTGAGTGAGGAAATCGGATCGGATATCTATTTCGGCGGCATGGTCGACGAGATCAGCGCGGGACTGAATCCGGCGCGGTATGTTGCCGGACTGGCGGCTGCAGCTCAGCGCTCGGGTGCCGAGATGTTTGAGCACGCGCGCGTGACGGGCGTGACGGAGAGCGGCAACAACGGGTCGCGGCGATTCACACTGAGCACGTCGCGGGGAAACCTCAGCGCGCGCGAGGTGATTCTGGCGACGGGCGGGTATACCACGGGTGCGACTCCGGCGCTGCGGAAGAAGATCATTCCGATTGGCTCCTACATCATCGTAACGGAAGCTCTAGATGAGATCCTGGCGCGCGCGTTGAGCCCGAAGAACCGGATGATTTACGATTCCAGGCATTTTCTTCACTATTACCGGTTGACTCCTGACCGGCGAATGCTATTTGGGGGCCGGGCGGCATTCTTCCCGGAGAGTGAAAATACTGTGCGGGAAAGCGCAGAAATTCTGCGGCGCGGGATGACCCACGTGTATCCGCAACTGCGCGACGTCAAGGTCGAATACGTGTGGGGAGGAACTCTGGACTTCGCGTTTGACGTGATGCCGCACACGGGGCGCAGCGACGGTATGTACTATTCGGTCGGGTATGCGGGACACGGCGTGGCCATCGGGACCTACCTGGGCACCAGGATGGCCGACGTCATTTGTGGCCAGCCAAATGACATCCCATTTGATGGCATCCCATTTCCCACGCCTCCGATTGGGTTGCGGAGTGGACATTCCTGGGCGCTTCCGCTGGCGGGCGCTTACTACAGATTCCTGGATTGGGTCAGTTAGGACATCTTTCGTTCGTGCCGGGCCCGCATTTTTCGAACCAACAGATAGGCGACTGGGCCGAGCAGGATTGCTACCGGTCCCCAGCGCAGTGCAAAGCTGTCGCTGCCTACCATCGCTACCACGGACATCACGATTGGGGCCGCCACTACGTAAACGATTCCGGCGCGTCCCCATGGAATATGAAATGGCCGTGGCAGGTCGGGTTGGGTACGGCGGAGTTTCCAGGCTGCCAGAACGGTCATCAGGGTGGTCGCGATGCGGAGCCAGGCATAGACGGTGATGAGTTGGGTCAGCGATTTCAGCGCGAAAAGCCCATAGAACGCGGAAGAAACCAGGATGCCGATCCACGGAGTGCGGTAGCGCGGATGTATCCCGGAAAGAAACGGCGGCAGATAGCCATCTTCGGCCATGGTGGACGGCATGCGAGTGCTGGTGAGAACGGTGGCGTTGAGCAAGGAGATATTGGTTACCATGGCGGCGAGCGTCATCCAGAATCCAAGCCAGCGGCCGCCGATCAGCAGGGCCGCATCCGAAAAATAACGGGTATGCCAGTCTTGCCAATTTCCCAATGCGGCGAGGGAAAGCAGAGTGGGCAGCACGTATGTTGCGATCGAGAGCGGTACTACCAGCGCCAGGCTCAGAGGGTAATTGCGCTGAGGGTTCTCGACTTCCTCGGCGACTGAAGAGAGTTGCTCATATCCTGAATAGAGCCAGAGACCGAGGGCAAGTCCGATGCCGAAGACCTGAAAGCGGGGGACGTGCGGAGGGACGAACGGGACAAATGGGTTGTGATGCCACTTGGTCGCGGCGATCACGCACATGGCCGCCACGGGCAACAGGATAAAGATCTCGAGGACGGTTGCCACTACTCCCACCATCTGGATGCCGCGCACGTTGACATAGGCGATCACGGCGATGAGTGCGAGCGAGGCCAGAAAGTGCTTCCAGCCGACGATTAGCGGAAAGAAGTAGCTGAGATAATCGCTGAAGAGGACAGCATAAGCTCCGCCCAGAACGAACGATGCAGTCCAGTTCCACCATCCCGCGAGAAATCCCCAGAAATCACCAAAGCCGACGCGCACCCAGCGATAGAAGCCCCCTTCGACGGGGATTGCTGTAGTCAACTCCGCTACCACGAGCGAGACGGGGATGCACCAGAAGAAGGGCAGCAGGAGATCAAAAAGAAGCGTGAGGCCGGGGCCGCTGGTGGTGATCTGATCCTCCAGTCCGAATGGCCCGCCCGTGGTGTAGGAATACATCACGAATACGAGCGCAATAAGGCTGGCTTTTCGTGCTGGAGAAGAAGATCTGGACAAGAAAGCTCCTTGAGAGGCGATGATTATACCCGCGAGGGCCGCCGCTTATCCGATGGCGAATTCGAGCGGTGAAACCACGATGTAAAATGCAGGGCACAAATGAACGAGCAACCAACCACCTTACCCTCGCGTTACTACACCGACTCCGGAGTATTTCGTCAGGAAGTCGCGAACTTATTTTGCAAGATGTGGCTCTGTGTTGGCCGGACGGAGCAGGTGGCCAAGCACGGGGACTTTTTTCTTTGCGATATTGCGGGTGAGAGTCTCATCGTCACGCGGGATGGTGACGCGCTGCGCGGATTCTATAACGTGTGCCGGCATCGGGGGACACGGATCTGCCGTGAAGCGGAGGGGAAGTTTTCGGGGCCGATCCGGTGTCCATATCACGGCTGGAGCTATGCGCTGGATGGGCGTCTGGTCGGGGCTCCCCATATGGATGAGAGTTGTTTCCGGCGCGAGGAATATCCGCTGCAATCGGTTCACGTCGGCGAGTGGGACGGATTCGTCTTTCTTAATATGGCGCGGGATCCGCAGCCGCTGGCTGTTCAATTGGCGGATCTGCCGCAGAGGTTTGCTGCTTGGGGAATGCACGATCTGCGTCGATATAAAAGGGTCGCCTATGAAGTGAAGGCCAACTGGAAGCTGATCGTTTTGAATTACAACGAGTGTCTGCACTGCCCGCTGCTGCACCCTGCGCTGAATCGGGTCACGGATTATTTGAGTGGAATGAATGATCCTCCGCAGCCCACTTACATTGGCGGGTCAATGGAACTTCGCGATGGAGTGGAAACCATGAGCGTCGATGGCAAACGGCGGAGGGAGTATCTGCCGGGCTTGAACGGCGCGCAGAGAGCGCAGGTCTTTTATTATGCGATTTATCCCAACTTGTTTCTCAGCCTGCATCCAGACTATGTGATGGCCCACACAGTCTGGCCTGAGGGTTTCGACCGCGCGCGAGTGGTCTGCGAATGGTATTTCCACCCCCGAGAGATGGCGAAGCCTGACTTCGATGCGGAGGACGTTGTGCAATTCTGGGACATGACAAATCGGGAGGATTGGGCGATCTCCGAACTGGCGCAGCAGGGCATCTCCTCACGCGCGTATGTGCCGGGGCCGTATTCTCCTCGGGAAGGATTACTGCGAGCGTTTGATCAGTGGATTGTTGGGCGAGAACGCCGCTCCGAGTAAGACTCGGAGGATAATGCCGGCGCGCGCGTCCGCGCCGCCGAGGGCAGGGAAAATTCCTCTGCAGAGTTCTCGGTTTTGCCCGCGGGCGCCGGCGCTACCCTTGTTTATGTTCCGGTGCCGGACAAAGCTAATTGCTGGGGGCTGTCGGGCTCGGAGTCGTTAACAAAAAGCGTTCCGTCGGTGAGTCCTGATTGATCCGGCTGAAACTCGACCTGGACCGTGCAACTCTGTCCGGTGCTTAGGGTCGCCGGGCAGTTATTGGCGGAGACGATAAAAGCGTCCGTGGTATTGAATGTACCCATAAGAATGGCGGACGAATTCATGTTCGTGATAGTGACAGATCTGGCAGCACTGGTGGTGCCTACGGCTTGTGATCCAAAGGCTAGAGCTGTCGGTTTCAACACAACTCCGTGACCTTTCCCGACCAGGTCGAGGCGCTCGGGGCTGGCCGGATCACCGCTGGTGACGAGGAGCGCTCCGGGCCGTGATCCGGCGGCAGCTGGCGTAAACGTAACATTGATTGTGCAGGTGCCACCGGCTGCTAAAGACGCCCCGCAGTTGTTGGTCGTGGTGTAGTCAGTGTTGGCTTTAATCGACGTGATGGTGAGGGCTTTCTTGCCCACGTTGGTCAAAGTTACGGGGAGTGCCGCGTTCGACCCCAGGATGACGCTGCCGAAATCCAGCGGCTCGGGCGATAACTCGACGAGGCTGCCGACACCGGAAACCACCGTCGTTTGCGGACTGCTGCTATCGCTGTCCGTGACGGTGATTTTGCCGGTTCTTTTTCCCGTGTGGCTGGGATTGAATGTCACGCAGAAGCTGCAGGAGGCGGTGCAACTTCCGTCGGAGCTCTGCGGGTTGAGAACCGTGCCGGCGGTGCAATAGATCGTGTTGCCGGTGGAGCAGTCGGTTAGCGGCGTACAGCTCTGTCCCGAAACAGAAAACTCCGGATCGCTGGTGGCGATCGAATTAATGGTGAGTGATGTTGCCCGGGAATTGAAAACATCGATACGGCGCGTGATCGCGGTGCTGGCTACTCCTTCCACGGCAGTTCCCATGTTTACCGTCGTGGCGGAAACGAGCGGGCAGGAGCGTGGAGTGAGAATCACTGGCGCCAGCGGCTTCTGGTCGAAGTTGAAGCTATCGGTCATGTCGTTGGCGTTGGCATCGCGATCGCTCAGGGCGGGGAGTCCGAAGCGCTCTTCTATAAACTTCAGCACCGACGAGAACTCGTACTGGGTGGTTGAGACGTAGCCTTTGCGCGCGTAGGGAGAAATGATTAGGAGAGGAACGCGTGGGCCCAGGCCGAACACGTCTACGGGCGGCGGCGCTACGTGGTCGTAATCGCCACCAAAGTCGTCCCATATCAGGAAGACGGCAGTTGAGGCCCAGAGTGTTGGATTATTCATCAGCGCATTTAATTGGGTGACGGTGGAGTTTTCGCCTTCGCAGGTGCTGGCATTGGGATGCTCGCTTTGCCACCAGGGCGTGATGATCCAACTCACTGAAGGCAAGGTGTTTGCCTGCACATCGGAGATGAAATTGGAGGTATCCACAACGTTGTTCCAGTCGGAGCCGTACCGCACTTCGCTGATGGCATTGAAGGTCGACCAGATGTAGCCGGGATCGGTGCTGGGCGGGGCATAGTATTTCCAGCTAACACCCGCATTGTCTAAGGTTTGCGCCATCGTATTGACGCTACTAAAACAAGGGAACTGCTCGGTGATCACGCCGTTGGGCTGGAGGATCCTGACTTGCTCCTGATCGCCCTCGGTATTGGGCGCATCGCAGCCCCAACTGTACGTATTCAATTGATGAAAAGGATTGTCGATCACGCCAAA
>JBEKOW010000186.1:0-9728 GCA_049521375.1 Terriglobales bacterium | reverse complement strand
CCGCGATACAGGCGGCATTGTGCATCATGCTGCGCGCTTCTTCGTCGTGCGGGTGCTCATACGCGATCGGCAAATACTTGAAGACCAACCGGATCGCCTGCATGGCGTTCGAGTCGGTGTAAGGCGAAGACAGGATCGAGACTCCCGCTTCGAGCGCGTGGGTCAGGCAGTCGAGGCCGGTATCGGCGGTCAGCGCCTTCGGCATGGACATCACGAATTGAGGATCGACAATCGCCACATCCGGCGTCAGCGAATAATCGGCGAGCGTCACTTTGCGTCCACGCGTCTCATCTGACAGCACCGCAAATGGAGTAACCTCGCTGCCCGTGCCGCTGGTGGTGGAAATGGCGATCAGTCGGGCGTGGTTAATCTTGATCGTGGGATACTCGACCACGCGCTTGCGGATATCCATGAAGGGGGCGGCCAGTTCTTCGAGGTCCGCCTCCGGCGACTCGTACCTCAGCTTCATGATCTTGGCCGCGTCGATGACGGAGCCGCCGCCGAGTGCGATGATCTGGTCCGCTTTGTAGAAGTTGAGCGCCTCGACGCCTTCCATGACGACCTTCACTTCAGGCTCGGCGTCGGGAATGATCGAGACGTGGACCAGGGTCTGCGGAGGAATCGGGATTGGTGACGATGACGGTCGAGCGCGAGTCCAGATGACGCAGGTTTTCCACGGCGTTGAGGTTGAAGTAGATCTGGTTGGGAACGCGGAACCACATATGCGCCGGTGTCCTCCGGGCCACGCGTTTGATATTGAGGTAGTGGTAGACGTTGACGTTGTCCGTGGTGCTGTTGCCCCCGGCGGTGCCGCATCCGAATGAGAAGGTCGGAACCATGTCGTTGTAAATGCCGCCCAGCGCTCCGGCGGTTCCGGGCGAATTCACGATGATTCGACCGGCGTTGATCACTTCGCTGAACTTTCGGATGATCCCGTCGTTGCGCGAGAACACGACTGCCGTATGTCCCAGTCCACCGAAATGATTTACATCGATGCAGACCTTGAGCGCTTCATCGACCGATTTCGCGCGATAAACCGCAAGCACCGGGAACAGTTTTTCAACCGACAGAGGATGGTCAGGGCCTACTCCCTGGATCGGCGCGATCAGGAGTTTTGTATTCGGCGCGACCGAGAGACCGGCTGTGCGCGCGATGTCGATAGCTTTCTGTCCGACTGCCATGGGCTGCATGGAGCCGGTTTTGGGATCGATCACGGTGCGCCCGAGCTGCCTGGTTTCTTTCTCGTTGCAGATGTGGGTGCCCAGATCCGCAAATTTCTTCAGCACCAGGTCATAGATCTCGTCATCGATCACCACCGTCTGCTCGGAGGCGCAGATGGTTCCGTTGTCGAAGGTCTTGGAGGTGATGATGTCCACGACCGCCATGTTGAGGTCGGCCGTCTTCTCAAGGTAGACGGGGGTGTTGCCAGCGCCCACGCCCAGGGCTGGTTTGCCAGAGCTGTAGGCGGCCTTGACCATGCCCGGGCCGCCCGTAGCGTCGATCAGGGCAATGTCTTTGTGATGCATCAGGTAGGCGTTGTCTTCGAGATCGTGTGATTCGAGGCAGGTGAAGACGCCTTCGGGCGCTCCGTGCTTGAGTGCCGTTTCGTACATGATCTTTACGGCCTCACTACAACAGCGCCACGCCAGGGGATGCGGGCTGAAGATCGCGGCATTCCGCGTCTTGATGGCCATGATGCATTTGAAGAGAACGGTCGACGTGGGATTGGTGATTGGCGTAAGCGAAAGGATGACGCCGATCGGCTCGGCGACCTCGACGATGCCCCGTTCCGGAAACTCGCGAATCACGCCAACCGTACGTTTGTCTTTTACGTAGTTGTAAACAAACTCGGTGGCCACCATGTTCTTGAGGGCTTTGTCTTCGAGCACTCCAAGCCTGGTTTCCTCAATCGCCAGGCGAGCGAGGTTTTGAGTCTGCTGAAGTCCGGCCACAACCATAGGCTTAACAATGTGGTCGACGTCCTCTTGCGTGAACTGGGTGAAGACGGCGGCGGCGGTTCTGGCCTGGCGGACCAGCCCTTCGAGGTAGGCGATCCGCTCTTGATTCAGGCTTGGAGGGGCAGTCGGAGTGGGAACCCAACCCGGACGAACCACCTCGCTCATGACCATGACCGCCCCTTTCAACTACGGGCGGGGCCAATATGTCGGGAGGCACTCACAGCACTTCATGCATGCGTCATCAGTAGGGGCAGCGGATTTCTCCGCTGTTTCACACTCATATTGCGGTTTCTATATCTCTATGCGTAGTCGATTGGATGTCTCTCCAACCAGTGTTCGTCGCGCACCCTACCAATATTCTTAAGAGCACCATCTGCCACCGAGGCAGTTAACCTGCGGCTTTGCCAGGCGATGCCCACGCCCAGTCCGATCGCACCTCCGAGAAAGCAAAACGTCAGTGCCCTGTTTGCAGACCTGTTGCGCGTTCCCGGAAAACTGCCCAACACGCCGAGGATTGCTCCTGCGGCTGCGGGCCTCGATGCATTTCGAACTGCCTTACACAGAAACGGAGTGAGGGATTTTCCTTCAAGAAACGTTTCTCGGCCGTAACGTGCTCCCGCCAGCCCAGAATTCAGAACCTTTCGCCCGTATTCAACCTCGGACTTTGACCAGTTACGGATTTCCATTTGGTTCGCTCGCTGTCCTGGTTGATTTCAATATCGTGACTACTACACCACTGAAGCGCGTTTCGGTCCGTGCGGTGTGTCACCGTAGGACGTGACATCTGGTCGTTCTTCTTGTGAGCCGCCACCGCCTGCCGTTTGGCGGCCAAACGATGCAGGCGGACAAAGCATCCCCGGAAGCCGCTCACAATCGGTTTGCCGTTTCATGGACAACTTCGCGGGTGCAAGGAGGAGTCTAACTGGAATAGGATTAACTCAGCAGACGCGGTGTGCCCCCCAAGCCATCCAGCCGCTTTGCATGGAGGAACTACAATGAGGAAAACCAGCTTGCTAAAAGTTCTTCTCGCAGGATTTGCATCCTTCGCTCTGATGTGCGCCCCGCAATCCGTGTTTGCACAGCATGGGGGAGGCGGTTCTCACGGCGGCGGCGGTGGCGGCTCCCATGGCGGTGGCAGCGCTAGTGTCGGAAGCGCCCACGGGAGCGAGGGTGGTTACCGCGGCAGCGCTGGTTCCTATAGCGGGTATCGCGGTGGCGAAGGGTCGGGATACGGGGCCGGCGGCCGGTACGGCAGGATGGGCGGAGAGATGTCAGCGGCGCGTGGTTCCGGCGCGGGCAGGAGTTCGTCGTCATTGGCTCGCGCTGACACTTCGCCGGGATGGCACTCGTTCGGACGATCCGCGGGCCCCGGCGAAACCGGCAGGGGCGTCGAAATGGCGAGAGCCGATGGTGCGTGGCACTCCTTTGGTAGCGGACGGAGTTCCGTGGGAACGGGCACGACCACCCGCTTCGGAGGCAACGGAGAGTTGACGCGTGGCCGAGGCTTTGGCGGCGCGGGCTGGCGCGGGGGAGATTGGGGTGGCAGAGGCTGGGGAGCCTGGCGCGGCACCTGGGGCTACCCCGGTTATGGATTTGGCTGGGGCTGCTGGGCCTGCGGATGGGGATTTGGCTTTGGTTGGGGAATTGGCTGGAATCCTTACTGGGCGTTGTATCCCTATCCTTATTGGGACAACCTGTGGTGGGGTGATCCGTACGGCTTTTATGCTCCGCCGTATTACCTCTATCCTTACCCCGCTTAGAACGAGCCGGGTCTGCGGTTCTTGCTTCAGCTCTCGAGAATCACTACCAACCGGCGAGGACCGTGCGCGCCCTGCACGAGAATCTTCTCGATGTCGGCGGTACGGCTCGATCCGGTGATGAGTCCAACATAAGACGCGCCCGGTGTCTCGCTCGGCACGCGCGCCAGGGCGGCGGCAATGTCAGGGACGATTTGGTCGCCGCGCCCATAGACGATGTGGCAGGGAGGCACGATTGACGCGCCCCGGCCGCCACAGGACGATGAGGTGAAGATCGAGCCCGTCTGCGCCACGAAACCGTGGGCGAGCGTGAGCGATGCCTGGGTCGCTTCCGCGGGCGGTCCCTCCGATGAGAAGCGCAGGGGCCGCAACTGTTGGATTGCATCCCTCAACAGGTGCAGTGTGAGTTCAGCTTTCGAGTCGTTCTGCACGTAGATCTCTCCCGGTGGCACCGTGGAGAGAATTATCTTGAGCGCCTCGATCGAGCCGGCGCTGTTCGCTGTCTGGAAAACCTCGGTCAAGTTGCCGGCACATTCGTCGAGGAAGCGCTGGCGTGGATTCGTAATCGGAGGAAAGATCGCCTCCAGCGGCACGAGGGGCGGAGGCGAGGGGCGCGGGCGCGCGTTGGCCTTCGCAATTCGCGTAAGAATTCTTTCGCGGGCGCCAGTCTTTTTTGATTCCGCCGTTTTATTTGTTTCCATTCTTGCTCCCGTTTTCCTTCCACCATGCGCGGAATGACTGCTTCGGCAGCGTCATCGGGCTGCGGTACTTGGTCCACACACGCATGGGATCGAGCGCTGTTCCGGAAAGTCCGAGCGCATTTACCAGCGCGAGTGCTTTGCGGCCCATCCATCCCACCAGTCGGAATCGCGGAGCGGATGCTGTAGCCCAACGGAAACCGGCGAAGCCCACGCGTTCGGCGGGTTTCACGTTGCCGGTCGCGATAAAGTCACGGCGGGTCAGCAGCAGCTGCTTCGGCAGATCGATCTTGACCGGGCATACTCCCTTGCAGGCAGTGCAAAGCGAGCACGCATAAGAGAGGTGTCCCCATTCGCTCAGCGAATCGGTGCGCGGCGTGAAGATGCTGCCGATGGGACCGGGATAAATGCTGCCGTAGGTATGTCCGCCGACCTGCCGGAAGATGGGGCAGATATTCAGGCACGCGCCGCAGCGGATACACTTCAGCACTTCTTCTGTCTCGGCGTCGGCGAGCAACTCGGTGCGTCCGTTATCGACCAGCACGATGTGAACTTCGCGCGGGCCATCGGGTTCGCCGGCGATACTCGCGCCGCGAATCAGCGTGCTGTAAGTGGTAATGGGCTGGCCGGTGCCCGAAGTTGCCAGCACAGGCCAAAGCACGGCGAGATCGCTCATGCGGGGAATAACTTTTTCAATACCTGCGACGACGACGTGAATGCGCGGAATGCTGGTGGTGAGCCGTCCGTTGCCTTCGTTGGTGGAGAGCGCCACCATGCCAGTGTCGGCAACCAGAAAATTCGCACCGGATATGCCCATCTCAGCGGAGAAGAACGCCCGGCGCAGCGCGACGCGCGCGGCAGCAACCAGGCGGCCGGGATCAGCGTCCGCCACATCTTCACCCAGCTTTTCACGGAAGAGATCGGCGATCTGGCGGCGGGAGAGATGCATGGCGGGCGTGACAATGTGGTAGGGAGGCTCGTTGCGCAACTGCACGATGAACTCGCCCAGATCGGTTTCCCAGACGGTAACGCCGATTTTCTCCAGCGCCCCGGCGAGGTGAATTTCTTCGGTCACCATCGACTTGGACTTGACTACAGTTTTCACGTTGCGCGTGCGGGCCAGGTCGACGACGTAATCATTGGCCTGCTCGGCGTTCTCCGCCCAGTGAACATGGCCGCCGCGCTCGATGATATTTTGCTCAAACTCGATGAGATATTTGCCGAGATTGGCGATGCCCTCTGCCTTCACGGCGGAGCAGCGGGCGCGTGCACCCTCCCAGTCGGCGAAGCGAGATTTACCCTTGGCGTGAGCAGCGTCATAACTCAGCATGCCCTTCTGGATCAATGCACGATGTTCGAGATCGGAAGATTTGATGATGGCCTTGCGAAGGAATTCCTGGGAGGCGGCACTCATCGCGACTCCTTCGCTGCGGATCCGTTCCCCGAGGAACTGGCGAGGATCCCGGCGAGATAGATAGTCTTCAACTTGCGTCCGGTTGCGCCAAAGACGCCGTCCAGATGCATCAGGCAACTGGGGTCGATCGCGGTTACATACTCCGCGCCCGACTGTTCAAGGTTCACGGCTTTGGTGTCGCCCATGGCAGAGGAGATCATGCCGAATTTTGTGGAGAACATGCCGCCGAAGCCGCAGCACTCGCCTTCGTTGGGCAGCGGGCGCAGATCGATATCGCGCACGGCTCGCAACAACTGCATCGGCTCGTCGTAGATTCCCAGCTCGCGTGTGGCGTGGCACGAGGGATGATACGCAACAGCGTGCGGAAAGCTGGCGCCTACATCGGTGACTCCGGCAACGCGCACCAGAAATTCCGCAAGCTCAAAAACACGCTGGCCCACGGCAATCGCCTGCTCGCGCAACGGACTGTGTTCGAGGAGTTCAGGATAGTGCTTGCGCACCATGCTGGCACACGACCCTGAAGGGCAGACGATGGTTTCATAGTTGGAGAAGACGCGGACGAAGTGCTCCGCGCAGGGGAGGGCGGACTCCCAATGCCCCGTGTTGAAACCGGGCTGGCCGCAGCAAGTCTGGTCCTCGGGGAAAATAACTTCGCAACCAATGCGGCGCAACACGGTCACCGTGTCGATCGCTACCTGCGGGACAACCTGATCCACAAAGCAGGGCACGAACAGCGCGACTTTCCGGCTGGTTTGCGGGCTACTCACGGCCGGGTCACCTTTTCGAGAAGGTACACGTACGAGCGGCAGATTTCGCCGGTGGCGCGCGTCATGCCGACCTCGCACGTGCGACTGCTCGAATAATAACCGGAATGAGGATGGGCTTTGATCTCGCTGGCTTCGCTGACCGTGGCCGAAGCCGTCAGTTCGGGGAACATGAAGCCGCGGTCTCCGGCAAAGGCGCAACAGCCGAGGCTCGGAGGAATAAAAACCTCGGCGCTGCATTTGCGTGCGATCGTTTCGAGCTTTGGGGTGAGTCCCATCTTTACCACGGAGCAAACCGGATGCAGCGCGACAGACGTCTCGGGATGGTTGACCTTGAGATTGGCGAGCATTCGATCGTGAATGAATTCCACGCTGTCCACAATCGTCAATTTATCAAAGCGCTGCTGATTCTCCGCCGAGAGGAAGTCGCGCGCATGCAACAGGCCGTAAGTGCAGGGACTGGTATCGACCATAACTGGCAGCTTGCCTTCGCCCGACCACCGCCACAGACTTTCGATTACACGATTCGACATGGCGTCGCGCGAAGCGTCCAGCCCTTTCGATGAATATGGAGTGCCACAGCAATTTCCCGCTACGTCGTCGGGAATCCACACGGGCACCCCTGCCCGCTCGGCCAGCGCGACGTTCGCCTGCATCAGCGACATCTCGCTCTTCTCGCCGGGAAGGCGGCCCATGGTCCGCGAAATACAGGCGGGAAAATAAACGGCTTGTGCGCTAGAACGATCAGTCCGCGGAATGCCACCTTGGGTTGGGTGCGGCATCTCGGAACTCCAGAGCGGCATGTTCGGACCGATCGCTCTGCGCAGGGCGCTGGTGAGCGCATGCATCCCTCTTAGACCGATAATGCGCTGCGCGAAATGGCCAGCGCCCAAGCTCAGGCGGATCGCAGACTCGACCCGCGCGAAATGATCGACCGTAAACTTCGCAACGCGTTTGGCTAGCGAAGAATTGTGGAGGGCGCGAAAGCGCTTCACCAGCTTTCCGGTATCGATGCTCACCGGGCAAGTAGTGGCGCAAAGCCCATCGACGGCACACGTGTCGAGCGCCATGTAGGGAAAATCTTGCTCCAGACTGCCCAGCAATTCGCTGCCGCCCAATTCCTGCTGCCGCGCAATTTCGCGGCGCACTACGATGCGCTGGCGCGGCGAGAGGCTTACCTCTCGACTCGGGCAGCGCGGCTCGCAGTAGCCACACTCGATGCATTTGTCGATCTCGGGCTCAACGGTGGGAAAGCGCTTGAGGTCGCGCAGGTGACCGCGCGGATCGTCATTGATGATGACCCCGGGGTTCAGAAGTCCGGAGGGATCGGCGAGCGATTTGAGCCGCCGCATGATCTGGTAAGCATCGGTGCCCCACTCGGTCGCCACAAACGGCGCCATGTTGCGCCCGGTGCCGTGTTCGGCCTTGAGAGCGCCGTCGAACCGTTCGACGACCAACCTCACGACGTCGTCGATGAAGCGCGAGTACTGATCGATGTTTTGCTGCTCGTTGAACGACTGGGTAATAACAAAATGCAGGTTGCCGTCTTTGGCATGACCGAAGATGATCGCGTTGTCATAACCATGACGGCGGAACAGTCCGTTAAGATCCTGCGCAGCGGGCGCGAGGTGCTCGATGGGAAACGCGACGTCTTCGATGATCACGGTCGTGCCGCTCTTGCGCACCGAACCTACGGACGGGAACATTCCGGCGCGAATCTTCCAGAGCGCTGCCTGCGCAGCCGCCGCATGAGTGAATTGCGCGGGCTCGAGCAACTTGAGTTGCGAGGTCGAGTCGAGGGCGAGCGCCTCGAGCTGGGCGCGCTCCGACTCCGAGGCGGACTGAAATTCCACCAGCAATCCGGCCGCGCCTTCCCCCAGAGTCTTGATGATGGGCGGCGTTCCCGCCTGATTTTCGACCGAGCGCAGCGATGCCCGATCCATGATTTCGAGCGCCTTCGCTCCCGCCTGGCGCAGCGGCACGATCGACTCGGAGGCGGCGTAGAGATCCGGAAAGAGCAACAGGCCGGTGTACTTCACCGGAAGTTCGGGGACCGTGTTTAAAATCGCTTCCGAGATGAAGGCCAGCGTGCCTTCTGAGCCAACCAGTAGGTGGGCAAACATATCGATGGCACGATCAAAATCGAGAAAAGCGTTGATGCTGTAGCCGGTCGTATTTTTCGTGCGGTATTTTCGGCGAATGCGGGCGGCGAGTGCGGGGTCGCTTTCGATCTTCGATTTCAATTCCAGAATGCCACTGGCGAGCGCCGGCTCGCGGGCGAAGAACATGTCCTCGGCATCGGGCGAAGCGGTGTCAATGCTCGTCCCCGAAGGCAGCACGAATCGCAGCGAGTCGAGGGTATGATAGGCATTCTGATCGACGCCGCAACACATACCGCTCGAATTATTCGCGAGAATTCCTCCCAGCGTACATGTCGCGATGGATGCCGGATCGGGCCCAATCTTTGCGCCATAGGGCAGGAGCGCGCGGTTGGCATTCGCTCCGATCAATCCTGGCTGGACGCGAATTTTCCGGCCATTGTCGAGAACTTCGTGCTCCCGGAAGTTACGTGCGATCTCCACCAGCAGCCCATCGGAAATGGATTGTCCAGACAGGCTTGTGCCCGCTGCGCGAAACGTAATCGGAATGGGATCAACCGGTAAAAGCTCGCGTCCGATGCGTAGGCGATAAGGTCAATCGGGCGGACAAGAACACGCCGCTCATCGACAATTTTGCCCAGCATGGAGCGCAGTTGCTCCGGTGAGGACACTGGTCGGGCAAGAGTTGCTACCGCCATTTCCGTTTGCTCCTGAGAATCAGGAAGCGGCGGTTACTATCCGCGCCTCCGTCGAAAACTAATACACAAGCCGCGTAAAGGGAGCGACGTATGCCATGAGGAAAACCAGAACACCAACCAGGCAAGCGAGCACGATACTGTGCCAGAACACGAAGCGCAGAATTTCACCCTCGTGCCCATACCACTCGGTCGCTGTGCTGGCGACCACAATGCTCTGTGCGTCGACCATCTTGCCCATTACGCCGCCGGCGCTGTTGGCCGACGCCATCAGCACCGGAGAAATTCCAACCTGCTGCGCGGAAATTTTCTGCAAGCTGCCGAACAACACGTTCGACGACGT
>JBEKOW010000185.1:0-11301 GCA_049521375.1 Terriglobales bacterium | reverse complement strand
AAGTTCAACATTTCGACGGCTCGTTCCCAGCCCAGCGTGAGAGTTCCGATATAAGCGAGGACTCCGACGATCGCCACATTAAAGGTGGGGTTGCCGCGCCGCCGATCAAGGTATCCAAATGGCTTCCGTGGCAAGACGTTGTCGCGCCCCATGCCATAGAGAAGGCGAACTGCGCCCAGATGCCCCGCCAAGCCACAGGCCAGACTCGATACCAGCAAGACGATGCCAAAACCTGCAAACAGGCGGTAGCCTCCCACCACCTGGGCAACGTCCATGAATGCCGTTTCGGGGTTAGCGAGCGTGCGGTAGTCCGGCCAGACTCTTTGCGCAAGATAAACCTGAAGGCCGGCGATGGACTTCTTCGGCGAGAATGCTTACACCATCAAAGCCAATGTAGGTGGTCGCCGCAAGTGCTGTGCCGGCGGCAATGGCTCGTACGCTAAATGTCCGCGCATCGTACATCGGCTGCAGCGATACCAGTCCCTGCCAGTGCTGGTGAACAAGAATATAGCGTACGGCTTCGAATAGAAACGCCGCCATTACAAGGGACATGAAGGCGAGAAGAATCTGATTGGTCCGCGCCGTCGTGCGTATTCCCATCCAGCACAGCAGGGTCATGAAGCCCACCGCGACCGCCGACAGAAGCGGGAGGGGAACGCGGGGCAACAGTCGCTGAATGGTAAGGGCTGCATACAAACTGTTTTGCATCGGCTGGAAGAGAAATTCAAGAAACATCGCCCAACCAAGTATGAACCCGACGTGAGGGTTGAAGCCCTTGCTTACATAGGTGTATACGGAACCCGCTGACGGATATACAGTCGCCATACGTCCAAAGCTGACAGCGGTGGCCGTCATAGCCACCATGGATGCAAGAAGCGTGGTAACCGCATGGCCGCGTGACAGGACTTGTGCCTCGCCGAACATGGGCACGGCAGCAATCGGTGAGATGAGGATGATGCCGTAGTAGATCAGGTCCCAAAGGCCAAGAACTCGTTTCAGACGAGGCTCTCTGATCGGTCGGGCAGCATTAGACTCCAAAGGGTGCTCCTGGTCGTCGCCGCTTAAAAAGCTCGTTCTTTCTTCCTGGCTTCCACATATTTCGCCCGCGCGTCCCGCACGGCGTTGCTTTCCGAAACCTCCGCAATCGGAACATCCCACCATGATTCGTATCCGGGCACGCGCTGGCAATAAGCCGTTTCAATAACAACCACCGAAGTCCTGGAATTCTTCCTGGCGTCGAGCAACGCCCTGCGAAGGTCGTCACGCGTGTGAGCGCGTACAGCATCCGCGCCCAGGCTTAACGCATTGGCGACGAAGTCCACGATGACCGGATCGCCTGCGAGTTGTCCGTCCCGGCGATACCGATATTCCGTCCCCATTCCCCGATTGCCGCACGCGCGGCTTAGGCCACCGATGCTTGAAAAACCATGATTATCGAGCACAACGATATTGAGCTTGTAGCCTTCCTGTAGTGAGGTCACGATTTCCTGCGCCATCATGAGGTAAGAACCGTCCCCCACCATGACGTAGACTTCGCGATCGGGAGCCGCCATCTTGACACCCAGCCCGCCACTGATCTCGTATCCCATGCAAGAGTAGCCGTATTCGAGGTGATATCCCTTGGGATCTCGGGTGCGCCATAATTTGTGAAGATCGCCGGGAAGACTGCCAGCCGCGCAGACAACGACATCTCGTGGACCGGAAACTTCGTTGACCACTCCGATCACTTCTCCCTGGCTGATGGGCGGACCCAAGTTGAGTCCGTGGATGCGGTCGACTTCTTTTTCCCAGTCTTCGCGAAATGATTTCATGCGCGTGGCGTAGGAACTATCTACCTGGAAACCCTTCAGTGCTTCGGCAAGTTCCTGAAGCGTGACGCGGGCATCCCCAGTCAGCGGCAAGGCGAGTTGTTTGCCGGAATCGAACTCGCTGACATTTATATTGATGAATCTCACCGCCGGATTTTGGAAGGCGGTTTGGGAAGCGGTTGTAAAGTCGGAGTAACGCGTACCCACACCCAGGATCAGATCGGCCTCGCGCGCGAGGATGTTAGCGCCGGGCGTGCCCGTGACGCCCATCGCTCCCAAGGCCTGCGAATGATCGTATGGCAAGGAACCCTTGCCGGCCTGCGTTTCAACAACCGGGATGCCGGTCTGCACCGCAAACGCTGCGAGTGCATCCGTGGCCTCAGAATAAATGACTCCGCCGCCCGCGATCAAAAGTGGCTTTCGTGCACAGTGGGTCCATTCTGCAGCCTGTCGCAGAAGGCGGGTGTCGCAGCGGGGGCGGGCGATTGTCCAGACACGTTTTTCAAGAAATGAAGTAGGAAAATCGAACGCTTCGGCCTGAACGTCCTGTGGCAAGGCAAGAACCACAGCGCCAGTATCGGCTGGGGATGTAAGCACGCGCATGGCGGCCAGCAGCGATGTGAGAATCTGCTCGGGCCGCTCGATCCGGTCCCAATACCGGGCCACGGGTTTAAAGCAATCGTTGACGGAGATATCCTGCGTCGCGGAGGACTCCAGTTGCTGTAGAACGGGCGCGACGTTGCGGCGCGCAAAAATATCTCCTGGCAGAAGAAGTACGGGGAGCCGGTTTATCGTTGCGGTCGCCGCACCGGTTACCATATTCGTAGCGCCGGGACCAATCGAGGTTGTGCAGACCAGGCAGCGAAGGCGGTTGCTGGTTTTGGCAAAAGCTGTTGCCGTATGCACCATCGCCTGCTCGTTTCGAAACAGGTAATAAGGCAGCCCCGGATCCTGCTCGAGCGCTTGTCCGATGCCGGCCACGTTGCCGTGCCCGAAGATCCCGAGACAACCTTCGAAGAGCCGATGCTCCACGCCGTCCCGTTCCGAATACTGGTTCTTGAGAAATGCGACGATGGCTTGAGCGACGGTGAGGCGCGTTGTCATTCAATCTCACTCCAACATCAGGGTGGTAAGCGGGCAGTGTCTAAGCGATTAGCAGCCCCGGGATCGAAAGCACACAAAGTCACTTTACCAATGGCAACCGGGGATCGGTCGTATTCCAGGTTGACCGGATCCAGACGTGATTCGCATCTTCTGTTACCGCCAGGGCGCGTGCCGACCCCGCGAGAAAATTCAAATAGTAGACGTCATAGCCCGGGCCTGCCACCACGGGGTGAAATCCGCCCCGGACCAGGACCGCATCGCCATCGCCTGCCTTCACCGTACTCCCTCCAGTGCCATCGTAGGAATAGAGATGCTGCAAGGCAAACCCTTCGGGCTGTCGAATCCGGTAATAGTAGATTTCATCGAGGTCCACCTCCGAGGGCGGGTTGTGGACGTCGTGTTTGTGCGGAGGATAGCTCGACCAGTTCCCCCCCGGCGTGTAAACCTCGATCACCATCAGTTTGTCGGCTGGAAATGCTGGAGGCATAATATCGACAATCTGGCGCGACGCATTTCCACCTCCGCGCAAGCCGCTGGAGACAAGTCCTGGCGTGATCAAAGCGGGCTCTAGCTGCGCGTCTGAGGGCACGCGGCATTCTGCAATTTCACAAGCCGTCTCCGCGGTGAATATTACCTTGTGACCCGCCGGAAGATAAACCGTAAACGGAAGACCGTCGAAGACATCCTTGCGCTTTCCGATCGTCTGCACGCCGTTACCCCAATCTGCCGTGCACAGACCGCCGAGCAAGACGAAACCAGCTTCTTCAGATTCCGTGCTGGAGCGGTAAACATCGCCAGGCTGCAATCGACGCACGAAGAAACTCATCCATTCCCACTCCGCAAGGGAACGTGGAAGATGTAAAAGTTCGCCGGAGCGCGACGAAGGCAACTTTAGGGAATGAACTAAACAGTCACTCTCGCTCATGAACGTCTCCGAAAGCAGGGAAATAGGGGATTCGTGCGTTTAAAGGAGCAATCCTCAAGGGTTGTCTAACCGCTTTGACACTATGGCAAAAGCTCAGTTGCTTGTCAATTGCGATCCAATGAGCTGGTCCGCGCTGTCTGCTTGCGATGACGAAGCATGGACTCCGAAAGCCCTGAGTTTTTTTCGCGTAGTGGACGTCGGTTTGTCCCCGCCAGCTTGTGCTGACATCGCTCCCGATCTCTTCGACTATGCCAACGCCTTCGTGGCCGAGAATCCGCCCATGTCACGGCGGGTAAATCGCCTTTCAAAATGTGAAGGTCCGTTCCGCAGATCGTCGAGGTCGTGACGCGCACGATGGCATCGCCTCGATCTTGAATCGTAGGATGCGGTTTGGCCTCGTGCATCAGGGGTCTTCAAGAGTTCGCGGAGTGGGAAATTTAAGTGGCGCTAAAACAACTGTCCGAAGTGAATAGGAAATTTTGTTCCGAGACGTTGTTGCTGGAACAACCATAAAAGTGAATCTTGAGGGTGGCTTCATAAACTGAGCAATTCCGACCAGTTTTTCCACCTCTGCACTGGCATAGTCAGTTTGAGGCCTAATTTGATGGTCTGAGGACGACGGCCTGGCGTCGAGGAGACATAGAAATGTCTGCAGAAAACTCAGTTGTCGCAATTTATCACACCCATACGGATGCGGATCGGGCGGTGAAGGAACTTCAGCGTGGCGGAGTCGACATGCACAAATTGTCGATCGTTGGAAAGGGATATCACACGGATGAGCAAGTGGTCGGCTACTACAACACCGGCGACCGCATGAAATATTGGGGCAAGGTAGGCGCATTCTGGGGAGGCTTTTGGGCTCTCTTGTTCGGATCCGCGATGTTCGTGATCCCGGGTCTCGGTCCGATTTTAGTGGCTGGACCTCTGGTGGCATGGATCGTGGCAGGACTGGAAGGTGCGGTCGAAGTAGGAGCCTTGGGCGCTTTGGGAGCCGGCCTATTCAGCATCGGCATCCCCAAAGACAGCATTGTGAAGTACCAGACGGCGCTCACGACAGATCAGTTTCTGCTGATCGCTCATGGGACGGCTGCAGAAGTGGCCAAGGCGAAGGACATCATCGCAAGCACGAGTCCGGCAAATTACACACTGCATACAGCCGAAGCAGTCGCGGCTTAGCGAAGCCGGGGTTGCGAGCCATAAACGAAATAACCAAAGAGGGCCACAGACCAGTATTTTGACGTGGTGTGGCTTTTTGGAGAATGAGATGAAAGTAGACCCTGCTGTATTTGAGAAGATGATCCCCGCCGAACAAGTGTTTGAGGACATGCTCCCTTTTCTCGAAACACTTGACGCCCAGATTGGTGGCATTATCCGACTCTTGAAAGACAAAGGCATTACCACAAATGCGGAATTTGCCCAGTATGCCCAGCGAGGTGACGATGCAGGAAATGTGCGGGAGCGTGGTATGCGGGTAAGGATGGAATATCTGTTTTCCTCGGCCGTGAGGCGGATCGACGAATAGTAACTGCAACATCTCAGCCTCCACTTGACGGGAAACGGTGGGGGGTTGGCTGGGACGCGGTGGTTTTGTCGTGGATCCCAATGCCGCGGACGAATAAGTACAGCTTTTAACGAAATGATGAGGTGCGTCGGTGATTGAACGACTGAAGGAAACTGGTGGAGTTGCGTTCGGCTTTAAAGTAGTCGGAAAGCTATTGGACGAGGAACTCAAGACATTCGAGCCGCAGCTGGAGTTCTTCATTGCTCAGCACAAAAAGCACCCGATCGGCATCCTGGTGGACCTGACGGAAATGCGTGGAGCCGAATGGAAGGCACGCTGGGACGATTTGCGATTTCTCCAGAAGCACACAAGTCGTATCGCTCGTATGGCAGTCGTCGGAGCCCACCGCTGGGAAGAGGTTGTGGAGCTCTTTACTGCGGGCGCCGCTGTTCTCCAGTCAGAGACACGCTATTTCGAATCCTCCGAAATGCAGAACGCCTGGTTATGGGCGAGGACCGCGAAACACGCCGAAGATGCTCCCGTCCGTTTGATCTCGCCAGCTACCGGGATTTGGAAGGATTACCGTCCCGAGTTCGTGGGCTTGTAAGCGAACACTGAACTGAACACTGACACTGTGCAATAAGAACCAGAGCGTCAAATGCGCAATTACCAATGGTGCAGGAGATCAGCGTGCAAATCCAAGTCAATACCGACCATACAATCGAAGGTCATGAGGGGCTAGCCGATCAGATCAGGGGCGTGGTGGAAAATGCTTTGAGCCGAATGGGCGATCACATCACACGGGTGGAAGTCCACTTGACCGACGAGAGCGGCCCTAAGAGCCGCGAGAATAACAAACGTTGCATGATGGAGGCACGCCTCGAAGGCCGCCAGCCCATCGCGGTCACCGACGAAGCGACGACTGTGGACCTGGCGGTCAGTGGCGCCGCAGATAAGTTAGCCAGATTGATCGAGCATACCCTCGGCAAATTCCATGATGAACGGACTCACAGCACTGATCCGTCCCCTGCCGAGCCGACATTCTCAGGTCAGTCATGATCGACACCGCTGTCAGCTTGGCTGGGGATGAAAGAGGAGGAGCATCGGATGACGCCCTCCTGTATCCTCTGCGATTCGAACCGATCTATCAGTATCGGTTGTGGGGCGGTCGGCATCTAGCTAGCTTGCTCACCGCGCCCCTGCCCGGCGGTCCTATCGGAGAAGCGTGGTTACTCACCGATCGCGACGACCATCAGAGCCGCGTCGCCGACGGATCGCTAAAGGGACGAACGATAAGTCAATTGCTGCGGCAGTTCCCGAGGCAAATAATGGGAAAGCTGGCTGGGCGCTTCCGCCGATTTCCACTGCTGCTGAAGTTCCTCGATGTACATGAAATGCTTTCGGTCCAGGTGCATCCTACAGAAGCCAACACGAACCTGCTGCCAGCGGGCGAGACTCCGAAGACTGAAGCTTGGGTCGTGTTGGAAACCGCGACCCAAAGCCGGATCTACGCCGGTCTGAAGACAGGCACTACGGAAGCCGATCTGCGACACGCGCTCACTAACAAGACGGTGGCGGACCACATGGCATGCTTAACTCCGAAGCCCGGCGACGCCCTTTTCCTGCGCGCAGGCACGGTTCACGCTCTGGGCGGGGACCTTGTGGTGTTCGAGATTCAGCAAAATAGCGACGTGACGTTTCGCCTGTATGACTGGGACCATATTGATCCGAAGACGGGACAGCCACGGGCACTCCAGGTCGATAAGGCGATGGCCTGCATTGACTTTTCGGAAGGTCCGGTCGATCTGGTGAAGCCCGTAGTGGAAGCGAGGACGCCGGTGGAACGCCAGAGGCTATTTCATTGTGAACATTTCTGGTTGTGGCGCCTGCGCGGACAGTCTCCGTTTACCGTCGGCGTGGCGGATCTGCCGCGCGTGCTGGTATGCCTGGAGGGCGAGGGGCAGGTCGAACATGGCGGTGCCCCTTACGCCGTCGGAAAAGGCGACGTATTCGTTTTGCCTGCAGCGATCGGAACGTGTGGTTTTCGGCCACGCGGTGCAGTGAACTTGTTGGAAATCGCAATCCCGGATTGAGATCGCGAGAATGCACAAGGTGAAGCCATAGTGAAAAAGCTGATTGTGTTTGATCTCGACGGCACACTTGCTGAGAGTAAGTCGGCCGTTGATCCAGAGATGTCGGGACTGCTGCACGACCTTCTCGATATTGTGAAAGTGGCGGTGATTTCCGGCGGGGGTTGGCCGCAGTTCGAAAAGCAACTCGTTTCGAATCTGCCCCACGACAAACTGCTGGCGAATCTATTCCTCCTTCCTACCTGCGGCACAAAGTTCTACCAATACAAGTCAACAGATTGGAAAAAGATTTATTCGGAAGATTTCACTACAGATCAAAGGGAAAAGATCCTCGATTCCCTAAAGAAGGCGATCGGAGTTGCAGATTTCAAGATCGAAAAGCTCTGGGGCGAGCAAATTGAGGATCGGGGCAGCCAGATAACATTTTCTGCTTTAGGTCAGCTGGCCCCCTTGGAAGAAAAGGAAAAATGGGACCCCGATTTTGCCAAGCGGAAGAAGATCAAAGCTATTCTTGATACTTTCATTCCTGAGTTTTCTGTCCGAATCGGGGGTTCGACGTCTGTTGACATCACCAAGCCTGGCATTGACAAGGCCTACGGCATAAGAAAACTGCGAGACCTGCTCGGTATTTCGATAAAAGAGATGATCTATATCGGCGACGCTTTGTATGTGGGCGGCAATGACTACCCTGCTGAAACAGCGGGAGTCGATTGCATCCCGGTTAAGGATCCCAACGAGACCAAGCGGGTTATCCAAACCCTAATCGCCTGCTTAGCAGGCGGTAGTAAGGCGGCGTGAAGTCATGCCGATCGCCGAAAAGGATTTGATGACCGGACTTAAGTTGCAACGGCTAGGAATGTTGATGGAGCCGGAGCCGGGGAATGCGCAGGAGGTCGAAGGGGTCCTGAATCCGGCGGCCGCTCGCGGCCCGGACGGTGAGCTTTATCTTTTCCCGCGGCTGGTAGCGCAGGGGAATTACTCACGCATCGGCATTGCGCGAGTGCGGTTCAATAAAGCCGGCGATCCGGTGGGCGTCGAACGGCTCGGCATCGCGCTGGAGCCTGACGCTGACTACGAGCGCCGACCCGGCGGCGGCGGTGGCTGCGAAGATCCTCGCATCACCTTCGTGGAACCGCTGCACAGCTACATGATGACTTACACGGCTTTTTCGCCTCAAGGCCCGCGAATTGCTCTAGCGTTATCGAAGGACCTGTTCCACTGGAAACGTCTCGGGCCGGCGACCTTTGGTCCTTACCATGGCGTCGAATGCGGCGACGTGGATGACAAAGACGCCAGTCTCTTTCCGGTTGCGATTCCTAATCCATCCGGGCACCCGGAACTGGCCATCCTGCACCGTCCACTTTTTCCTGGCACTCGTCCGGAGGAAACCGTTCGCGATCCCGCGGCTCGTAAGGTCGATCTCGATCGAGAAAGCATCTGGATTTCGTACTGCGCAATGTCATTGGAGTCCTGCGATTCGAATCGTCTCGGTCGGTTCATGTCTCATCATCGGCTGGCAACCCCAGTGTCACCCTGGGAACGTCTCAAGATCGGCGGCGGCACTCCGCCAATCCTGACGCCGCATGGTTGGCTGATCGTTTACCACGGCGTCAGCGAACTGGCTCTCGAAAGAGCATCCGCAAGTGATCCGCTATCGTTCGGTAGAGCCAGTGTTGACGCCAACACTGCCGCAGGAATGCAGCGGGACCGTTGCCCACGTCGTGTTCCCGACCGGCATCGATCGGCGCGACGATCTCGGCTTAGCCAATCGCTTCGACGTTTATTATGGGATGGCGGATAGCCGGATTGGCGTCGCACGCCTCGACATGCCCGATGTCTTACCGCCGGAGGGAGTCGCAGACTCCCCGGAGACTACCGTGTAGCCAGTCTGGCTGTCACTGAAAAGTCGCCCGGCTGACCGAGGCCTCGGCGGTTTCACGTGGAAATCGCCACTACTTTTGCTTACAAACGTAGACACCTGGGGTCGCTGCAACAGCCCTACACTCAAACTTTGGCGATGAGGTCTGCTAAAAACCACTACAAACACTCCGGATGCAATCGCGCAAACCAAAGCGTCACATACAAACAGAGAATGACAAGACGCGGCCGCGGCTCGCGGAGCGATTTTAAATGAAATTTTCCGATGCCCGAGATGCGGCCGAAACGGTGGGCCAGGATCGCAACCTCGAATTCTCGACGGGCTTGCGGGTCATCGTCTCCCCGCGCAAGCGAGGCATAGTACAAGCTCAAAACCTGTTCTATGTTATGTGCATTTGAAAGCGCCCTAGAGTATAGCCACGAGTGGTATCCATCGATCAAAGCGATCAGAAATGTAATGATTATCGCTAGCATCGCGATTTCCTTCAACTGGGCGTGGAACGTCAAACCGACGAGCGCGTAGACGAGGGCGATTCCCCACCCTCGTATCGTGAAGTGAAGTCAAGTTGCCCTTCGCCGACGCATCGCTTTCTGATCGTGTTCCATTCGCCGGGTGGGCTGACTGAAATCGGACTGCCGATGTATCGAGCGGAGAAAATCGGCGAGAGAACCGGCCGAGGGATCTAGGCTAACATTCTCTCCGGTCCGGTTTCGAAGGGAATAATCGCGAATTGGCGCGGATTTGCGCGATCCTCGGGGGAATGGCGGGCGCATTCCGCTACACTTCAGACTAGGTGGCGGAGCACGCAGTCTGCTGCGAACCCACCTTTCGATAATTCCCTGCTAACAGGGAAAAATACAGGGAATTCTTGTAATTTTGCTTCATAAGTCTCGCTCGAAACCTCGCATCGCGAGTAATTTCTGTGAGATCTGGCGATTTCCCTGGAAATCGGAGCAGGGAACGATCAGGGAAGGAACAGGGACCAATCCGATCAGCCGGTAGTGATTCGCCCCGGACTGGAAAACAACGGGCCAACCAGTTTCGAACCAATCAGTTTGGCCAGCACATTCTGCGGAGCATCACAGGTGTATCGCGGGCGCCCGGGCAAAGATGCGACCCCTGCCTAGCACGGCGTCAGGCGTTGCCCCTCAGCGGTCAGGCCGTGTCTGGGGCACTGGTGCGCACAATGATCCAGTCGTTGCTACCGCAACTCCGCGCTTAAAACGGCCTAAATCAGGTCTTTCCTGTAAAATCCATCGCGCAGGCGACCGGCTTCCCGAAGACTCACCGCGCTTGACACCCGGAAAGGACTTTCGTACATTCGCTTCGTTCTTACGGACCATCGTTATGAAGCCCGTCGCCGGCTACCGCCCGCCTTACCCCGGGACTCAACCCAATCATCTTCATCCCCCGTATGCCTCTTCCGCAAAGCGCTCACCCGCGCGCCCTCTGGTGCCGATCCCGTACACGCTGTCGGAAATTACTGGCCCTTCCTTTGATCGCGAATTGGTCTCGCCCGCGTCCCACGACCTCACTCGCCAGCACCAAGGTGAACCACTCGGCGAACGGATCGTCGTAAGCGGCCGCATTTTGGATGAAAACAGTCGTCCCCTCGGCAACACACTCGTCGAAATCTGGCAGGCCAACGCCGCGGGGCGTTATCGGCACGAAGTCGATCTGCATGATGCCCCGCTTGATCCCAACTTCACCGGTTGCGGGCAGGTCATCACCGATGCCGAAGGGCGTTATCGCTTCGTCACGATTCGACCGGGAGAGTACCCCTGGCGAAATCACTACAACGCCTGGCGCCCCGCCCATATTCACTTTTCGCTCTTTGGCCCGGCATTCTCCACGCGCCTTGTCACGCAGATGTTTTTCCCAGGCGATCCGCTGCTCCCGTATGATCCGATTTTCAATTGCACCGCCGATGAGAAAGCCCGCAATCGCCTGATTTCTATCTTTGACTGGGAAACCACCGTGCCCATGCAGTCTCT
>JBEKOW010000184.1:0-9349 GCA_049521375.1 Terriglobales bacterium | reverse complement strand
TGACGGGAAGGGGAGGTCACCCGCTCCCCGCACGACGACTGCAAATCCCGTTCACCGCCCCCTATCCTCCGTCCGCTGCTAATCCTCGCACCCTCAGAGGCTTACATTGACCCCGGGGTGCATTCCCCGATACTCTTATGCTAGATTTTAGGAATCTTTTTTGGGGTGACGTTACCCTAATAGATGTCAGGGGGGATGGCAGTGTCTGAGAGAAAGCAACTCTTGCTGTTGAAGCCGCGCGGATTCTGCGCCGGCGTCGTCCGTGCGATCGACATCGTCCGTATCGCCCTCGAGGCTTTTGGGCCTCCGATCTACGTCCGCAAGGAGATCGTCCACAACCGTTTTGTGGTCGAGGAACTCCAGCATAAGGGCGCTATCTTCGTCGACTCCGTGGACGAGGTTCCCGAGGGCGAGCGCGTCATTTACAGCGCCCACGGCGTCTCTCCCGAGGTCCGTGAAAATAGCAAATTGCGCAAACTGCGCGTTATCGACGCCACTTGTCCGCTGGTCACCAAGGTTCACGTCGAAGCTGTCAAGTTCGCCAAGGAAGGCTATTCGCTCATCCTCATCGGGCACCGCGATCACGATGAGGTCATCGGCACCCTCGGCGAGGCTCCCACCGTGACCCAGGTAGTCGGCTCCCCGGCCGAAGTAGCATCGGTTACCGTTCCCGATCCCGGTCGCGTAGCCTACCTTACCCAGACCACCCTCAGCCTGGACGAGACCCGCGACATCATCGCCGCCCTCCGCCAGCGCTTCCCAAACATCAAGGGGCCCGCCGCGCAGGATATTTGCTACGCCACTGAAAACAGGCAGGTTGCGGTCAAGCACGTGGCTTCCGACGCAGACTTGCTCCTGGTAGTCGGCTCAGACAACAGTTCAAATTCCAAGCGCTTGGTTGAAGTCGCGCGAAGTTTGGGTACCGAGGCGCATCTAATCGATAATTACAGCAACATCAAGCCAGAGTGGTTAAGGAGCGTTAAGACGGTGGCGCTCACGGCCGGAGCCTCCGCCCCCGAACACCTGGTCCAGGAAGTGGTCGAGTTCCTCGGTGGCAAGGGCTTCGCGGACGTGCAGGAACTGGAGATCATGCCCGAAAACGTTAGATTTGGCCTGCCTCCCGAGATAGTAGAGACCATAGCGGCCGCTCCCGACACCGCAGGAGTGGGAGCATAAAACGCAACTTCGGCATGACCGTAGCGCCGGCGACTCGCAGGCGCTCGCGGAGGCGTCTCGTTCCCGCATAACCCGGCACAGGCCAGGCGCTAAAGTTAGCTTCAATCGACAGGAGTTTGAATGGACGATTCATCGAGTCCGGCTTCGGCCCCACAGATGCGATTCGGCAAAATCGACGACCTTGTCAGCCGGGTCGCCGTCGCGATCGACGGCGCCCGCAAGTTTCTCTTCTCCCAGCAGCATGAAGAAGGCTACTGGTGCGGTGAGCTTGAGGCCGATACCACCCTAGAATCGGATTATATCCTGCTCCACACCCTGCTCGGCACCGGTAATGAGGAGCGCTTCAAGAAGGCTGCCCGGTACATTCTCAACCACCAGAACGAAGACGGAGGCTGGAGCATCTATGCCGCTGGCCCCTCCAACATCTCCGCCTCCGTGAAAGCGTATTTCGGCTTGAAACTCGCCGGATTTACCGCCGACCACCCCGCTCTCGCCCGCGCGCGTAAGAAGATTCTCGAAATGGGCGGTGTCACCGAAGTCAACACCTTCACTAAAATCTATCTCTGTTTCTTCGGACAGTACGACTACGACGCGGTTCCGGCTGTGCCTCCCGAGATCGTGCTGTTTCCCAACTGGTTCTGGTTCAATATCTACGAGATTTCTTCCTGGTCCCGGGCCATCCTGGTTCCACTCTCCATCTGCTACGCCAAGAAGCCGTTCAAGAAGATCCCCGATGAAATGGGCGTGGAAGAGCTCTTCGTCGGTGGCCGCGACAAGTCCCGCATGCACCTGCACTGGGACAAGAAAAAAAAGATCTCCTGGCGCAATTTCTTCCTCGTCATCGACCGCGTGGTCCACTGGTTCGAGGCTGTCCACGTTCGCCCCCTGCGCTCCATCGCGCTAAGAAAAGCCGAAAAATGGATGCTCGAGCGCTTCGAGATGAGCGATGGCTTGGGCGCAATCTACCCCTCGATGATGAACGCAATCATTGCGCTGCGCTGTCTCGGATATTCGCTCGACGATCCCCAGGTCATCCGAGCGCTCGATGAGTTCGAAAAGCTCGGCATCGAAGAGGGCGATACCTTCCGCATGCAGCCCTGCATGTCTCCCGTGTGGGACGCAGCCTATGCCCTGTTTGCCCTGGGCGAGTCCGGAGTCCCGGCCAACGACCCGCGCCTCGTGCAGTGCGCCGATTGGATCCTTCAGAAACAGGTGCGCAAACCCGGCGACTGGAAAGTCAAGAATCCAAAAGGAGAACCGGGCGGATGGTACTTCGAGTTCAACAATGAGTTTTATCCCGATGTCGATGATACTGCTATGGTTTGCCTCGGCTTGAGCCGCGTCGAGCATCCCAACGGACGCTACCAGTCGGAATCGGTCCAGCGCGCCCTTGACTGGGTCCTCTCCATGCAATGCAAGAACGGAGGCTGGGCCTCCTTCGATAAAGACAATGACCGCATGGTGTTTCAGTATGTGCCGTTTGCCGATCACAACGCCATGCTCGATCCGCCAACGGTTGACATCACCGGACGCATCCTCGAATGCCTGGCGAACTATGGCTACGACAAGAATCATCCCGCGGTCAAAAAGGCCGTCAAGTTCATTTGCGATGAGCAGGAGCCCGACGGAAGCTGGTTCGGGCGCTGGGGCGTGAACTACATCTACGGGACTGCGCTCGTGTTGCGGGGTCTGGAGGCCATGGGCATGGACCGCAACGAGCCCATGATCCAACAGGCCGCCGAGTGGCTGCGCATGGTGCAGAATTCCGACGGTGGCTGGGGCGAAACGGTAGGCTCCTACGACGATCCGAACCTGCGCGGCCAGGGAGAAAGCACCGCCTCGCAGACCGCCTGGGCGATCATGGGATTGCTGGCCGTCGGCGACACACGGAGCGAGTGCGTCGCCAGAGGGATCGCGTATCTGTTGAAAACGCAGAAGAAAGATGGAGCGTGGGACGAAGCATTCTTTACCGGCACAGGATTCCCGCGCGTTTTCTACCTCAAGTACCACCTCTACCGCCAGTACTTCCCGCTGATCGCGCTGACGACGTACGCGAAAGTGATGGGGGAGAAAAACTAGTTCTCAGTTGTCAGTTCTCGGTTCTCAGTGGGACCAAGGGCGCGGACAATGAGGTTCTTACTGACTACTGGGAACTGAGAACTGAGAACTGGGAACTGTTTTTGAAAGCTTTTGTCACTGGCGCAACGGGATTCCTGGGCAGTCATGTGGCTCGCGCACTGGCCGCGCAAGGAGCCGATTTGCGGCTGCTCGTGCGACCGACCAGCGATCTGCGGAACATCGTAGACCTGAATGCCGAGCGCGTGGTCGGCGATTTGCGCGACCCTGTTTCGATTGAGAAGGCGATTTCCGGCTGCGAGGTCGTGTTTCACGTGGCGGCCGACTACCGGCTTTGGGTAAGCGATCCCGCCGAGATGTACCGGTCGAATGTCGAGGGTACGAGGACGCTCCTCGAAGCTGCCCGGAAGCAGGGTGTGCGCCGCGTTGTCTACACGTCAAGCGTGGCCACCATGGGCTTCGGGTCGAATGATAATGGCGGCGGTCCTACGACCGACGCGCAGTTGACGGATGAAGACAGTCCGGTTTCGCTGTGCGACATGATCGGACCGTACAAGCGGTCGAAGTTCATGGCGGAACAGGTTGCGTTCGAGGCGGCAAAATCGGGAGTCGATGTCGTGATTGTGAATCCGACGACCCCTGTAGGGGAACGCGATATCAAGCCGACCCCGACCGGGCGGATCGTGCTCGACTTTCTAAAACGCAAATTTCCCGCCTACGTCGAAACAGGCCTGAATCTGGTAGATGCCACCGAATGTGCCCGCGGCCACATGCAGGCGCTCGAAAAAGGGAAGTCCGGAGAGAGGTATATTCTGGGCGGCGAGAATTTGACGCTGAAACAGATTCTCGACCGGCTGGCAGCGATTGCGGGATTGAAGTCGCCCACCGTGAAACTCCCCTACATCTTCGCGCTCGCCACAGGCGTCGTGGACGAGATGGTCACCGGCCGCCTTCTGGGACGCGAGCCCCGCGCGACCATCGATGCCGTCCGTATGGGACGTAAAATGATGTTCGTTACCTCTACGAAGGCAGAGCGGGATCTGGGCTGGCGGACGGTCCCGGTGGACGGGGCGCTCCGGAGGTCGGTGGAGTGGTTCCGCGCGAACGGATATGTCTAAACTCGCGATCGTGGCGGCCATGGAGAGGGAAGTTGCGCCGCTGATCCGATCATGGAACGTGCGGCGGATCAAGCACGGAGGGCGGCACTACCGGCTCTTTGAGAGCCATGCCGGGGAATACGGCGGCACGGTGTTGATTTGCGGCGGCATAGGCGCCGAGGCCGCCCGCCGGGCGACCGAGGCAGTGATTCAGCAGTCGCATCCGGACCGGGTGCTCTCGGTGGGATTTGCCGGCGCACTGGACGCGACCACGAAAATTGCGGATGTACTTGAGCCCCACACCGTAATTAACGCCGCCGACGGTGCGCGCATCCAAACAGTAACAGTACTGGAACCAATGGAATCGGGACAAATGGCGTCGGGAAAAGAAACCCTGGTGAGCTACGCGGCCGTGAGCGATCGGGATCAGAAGCAGCGTCTCGCGAAGTCGTATGGAGCGGTCGCCGTCGATATGGAAGCTGCCTCTGTTGCGCAGGGAGCGCAGGCTCGCGGTATCGAATTTGCGGCCCTGAAGGCGATTTCGGATGCCGCCGATTTTAATATGCCGCCCGTAGAGCGTTTTGTTTCCGGCGATGGACAATTTCATTCCGCGCGATTTGCGCTGCACGTCGCAATGCGTCCCTGGCTGTGGGGAAGGACTGTTGCTTTGGCGCGGAATAGCGCGCGAGCCAGCAAGAGCTTATGCGCGGCGATTGAGTCATACATACGTCGTGAGTCTTTTGCGGCCGATCTTAATCAAAACACCTTCAGCCCCGACCTCGCAGGGCGGGCCTAGTCTTGGAGATGCGGTAAATCATGTCGATTGCGCGGCCTCTGGCCGTTGAAAACGAAGCGGTCGTGATCCCCACCACGATGAAGGCCGCGGTCTATCGCGGCGTCAACGATGTCCGGCTGGAGGAAGTTCCGGTCCCTGAAATCGGCCAGGGTGAGATCCTTGTACGCGTGCATACCTGCGGAATCTGTGGGACCGACCTGAAGAAGATTGCGACCGGATCGCACTCCACGCCCCGCATCTTTGGCCATGAGACTTCGGGCGTCGTCGCCAAGGTCGGCGAGGGAGTGCGGCAGTTTTCCGTCGGCGATCGGGTGATGGTATTCCACCACATCCCATGCCGCGAGTGCTATTACTGCCGCCACAAGACGTTTGCGCAGTGCGCGACCTACAAGAAGGTAGGCTGCACGGCGGGCTTTGAGCCCTCCGGCGGAGGCTTTGCCGAATACGTGCGCGTCATGGATTGGATCGTGGAAAAGGGCACGGTCCGAATTCCCGACGAAGTGTCGTTTGAACAAGCCTGTTTTGTCGAGCCGGTAAATACCTGCCTGAAGGGGATCGATACGCTCTGTCTGCAACCGGACGAAACAGTGTTCGTCATCGGACAAGGGCCGATTGGCGTGATCCTGGCGATGTTGGCGAAGCGTACCGGGGCACGGGTGATTACTTCCGATTTGTATCCTGCGAGGCTTACAATAGCTAAGAGCTTTGGGCTCAACCTGACACTTGATGCTGCAGAAGCTGATGCCGTGCAGGCGGTGCGTGCAATGACCGAAGGCCGCGGCGCCGACGCCGTAATTCTAGCCGTCGGCGGGAGCAGTCTGATTCGTCCGGCAATGGAGGCAGCGCGTCCGGGAGGACGCGTTTTGCTGTTTGCGCAGACCACCCGCGGCGAAGCCACTATCGATCCGGCGGCCGTGTGTGTCGATGAAAAAACACTCCTCGGTTCCTACAGTGCGTCGGTGGAATTGCAGGACGAGTCGGTGCGTTTTGTGATGAGCCGCGAAATGGATATGGAACGGCTGATCAGCCATCGCTTCCCGCTTGATCGTTGCGTCGAAGCGCTGAAACTGGCTGCTCATCCTCAGCCGGACTCAATGAAGATCGTAATCCAACCGGGCGGCGCGCGGATCCCGAGCCCGTCCGGTTCTGACGTAGCGGGGTCGAGGGCGTAGGAAGGACATCAACTGTGACTGGCAAGATGACGGCGGCCGTCCTGTACGGCAAAGAAGATATCAAGATCGAGCGAGTGCCGATTCCGCGCGTAGGCGACGGCGAAGTCCTGGTGAAAGTGCATGTAGCGCTGACCTGCGGAACCGATTTGAAAGTGTATCAGCGCGGATACCATGCCCGCATGATTGTCCCGCCCGCGCTCTTCGGGCACGAACTGGCTGGGACTGTCGAGCATGTGGGCGAAGGCGTACGCGGCTTCAAGAAGGGCATGCGCGTGGTCGCGCTCAATTCCGCTCCCTGCGGGATGTGCTTCTACTGTTCCAAACACCAGGGAAATCTTTGTGAGGATCTGCTCTTTAACAACGGCGCGTACGCCGAATACATCCGCGTGCCGCGGCGCATCGTTGAAACCAATATGTTGGTCGTTCCCTCGCACGTAAGTTTCGAAGATGCGGCGATGACTGAACCGCTGGCTTGCGTATTGCGCGGACTTCATGAAACGAATGTCGAAATCGGAGACACGGTGGCCGTGCTTGGCGGCGGGCCCATTGGGCTCATGTTTGTGCAGGTCGCGAAAGCGATTGGATGCAATGTCATTGCGGTTGTAAAACGCGACTCCCAGGTTTCGCTGGCGCGGCGCAAGGGCGCCCATGAAGTGGTGCAGATCACGCAGGTCAAAGATCCGGTGGAAGCCGTGCGCGAACTGAGCCCGGAACGGCGCGGCGCGGATGTCGTGATTGAAGCTGTCGGACGTCCCGAGGCGTGGGAGTGGGCGGTGCAGATGGTCCGCAAGGGCGGGACGGTGAACTTCTTCGGTGGTTGTGCCGCCGGCACGAAAGTTCAACTGGATACCAACCGGCTGCACTATTCCGAGATCACGTTGAAGGCGACTTTCCATCACACGCCGGAGACAGTGCGGCGTGCATTTGGCCTGATCGCGGAAAAGAAAGTTCGCGGCACGGATTACATTACCGGTGAGGCGCCGCTTTCGCGGTTGCATGATGTTCTGCGCCACATGCTGAACCGCAACGGGGATATCAAAACGGCGATCATTCCTGGGCATTGAACGTCCGGAGGCGCTGGTCGTCCGGTGTGCTGATCGTGCAGAGCCGGAACGGCGCAGCCGTGCCCTCTCAATTCTGTTTAAAACGTATTTCTCCTGAGGGTCGTTCTTCCACACGCCATCGGTAGCACTGTAACTAAGGATATATGTCGACGATTGCCAGAGACGATTCCGAGGAAGTTGTGACGCGCGTCGCGGGCTGGGCGAGTCTGCCGCCAGAGTATGCGATTCCCGAGGTAGCTCCGACGCTGGCCGACGCGCGCGCGTATTGTCAGCGCCTGGCCCGCTCTCACTACGAGAATTTCTCGGTCGCCTCGTGGTTCCTACCGGAGCGGTTGCGTCAACATTTTTTCAACGTCTACGCGTATTGCCGTGTCTCCGACGATCTCGGAGACGAAGTCGGTGATGCGGCGGCATCTCTGCAACTTCTCGACCAGTGGGAAGGGGAACTGAATGCTTGCTACGATGGCCATCCCCGCCATCCCGTATTTGTAGCGCTAGCGGAGACCGTGCAGGAGTTCGAGATTCCAAAACAGGAGTTTGCGGACCTGCTGATAGCATTCCGCCAGGATCAAAGTGTTGGACGTTACGAAACTTTCAATGATCTGCTTGGCTACTGCCATTATTCAGCGAATCCCGTAGGCCACCTGGTGCTGTATTTGTGCGGGTATCGCGACCCCGAGCGGCAACAGCTTTCCGACTACACCTGCACCGCGCTGCAACTGGCGAACTTCTGGCAGGATGTGAGCGCGGACTTTCAGAGGGGAAGGATTTATCTTCCGCTCGAGGATCTGCGGCGCTTTGGCGTCGTTGAGCACACCATTCGCACTGCCGACAATTCCGACGCGTTCTGCGAAATGATGCGTTTTGAAGTCGAACGCGCGCGGCAATGGTTCGCGCAGGGATTGCCGCTCGTGAAGAAGGTCAATCGGGAATTGGCTGTTGATCTTGATCTATTCAGTCGCGGGGGGCAGGAGATTCTGAACGCCATCGAGCGGCAGGGATACGCGGTGTTGGGACGGCGTCCGGCCATCTCAAAGGCGCGAAAAATGGCGCTGGTGGCTCGTGCCGCGCTGGGAAAACTGCGATGAGCACGGCCGTGGGAAGTCCTCCAGTGCAGTTTGCGCCGACCCGTTCGCAACTCAAGATGGCCTATTCTGTGTGCCGGAGCATCGCGCGCTCGGCGGCCAGGAATTTCTATTATGGCTTCGTGGTGTTTCCTCCCCGAAAGCGCAATGCCCTCGCCGCTGTCTACGCCTTCATGAGGCGTTGCGATGACATCGCCGATGACAATGCGCTGAGCATTGCAAATCGCCAAAACAGACTTTCCGACTGGCTGGACAAAGTTCATCGCGCACTCGCCGGCCAGCCCACTGACGACCCGGTGCTGATGGCGCTCACCGACGCGCAGCGGCGTTACCAGATTCCGATCGGGCTTCTGGATCAGCTGGCCTTCGGCACGGCCGCCGATCTGGATCAGGGGACGCCAGGCCTTCGGCACGGCCGCCGATCTGGATCAGGGGACGCCAGAGGATTCCCATCGTGCCGACTTCGCTTTGGTCGCGCGCTACAAAACCTTCGACGACTTGCGGCAGTATTGCTACGGAGTGGCCTCGGTGGTTGGTCTGGTCTGCATTCGTATCTTCGGATACCGCGATCCCGCGGCAGAGCCGCTGGCAGAACGCTGCGGCCTGGCGTTTCAGCTCACGAACATCATTCGCGATGTGAAAGAAGACGCAGCTATGGGCAGGGTTTACTTGCCCCAGGAGGACCTTCTCCAGTTCGGTCTGCAGGCGGGCGATCTGGCGACACCCGAGCTTTCGCGCATTCGCCCACTGCTGGCGATGGAGGCGGATCGGGCCCGTGAATGCTACCGCGCAGGCGAAGAGCTGATTCCTCTGGTGAATGAAGACAGCCAGCCCGGTCTGTGGGTATTGATCGAGATATATCATCGTCTGCTCGAGAAAATTG